>CAZDFA010000101.1:0-9486 GCA_964504555.1 uncultured Flavobacteriaceae bacterium
GGACTCTCTACATTATTCTCTTACCAAGCCGAAGTGACACGTTTCAATCAGACCAGTTTTTAATAGATGTTTAGTGTATACAACACCATATCGTAGATTTTATGCTCCTGTAAGGTATAGCTTTGCATATCACAGAAAGCATTTTAGAAGTGGTCGATCTAACTATAGTAACGGAAGAAGAAACTTTAGAAAACCATCTTCTGGTATAGTAGCTCATAACAATGGTAGAAAATCTGTGCGTGCAAATGGGCGTTCTACATCAAGATCTAGAAATAGCGTGAACACAACAAGACCTAGAAACACATCGCGTGGTGTAGCGGCGAGTAACTCTAGAAATAGAAATAACAGAAGTACAGCTAGTAGAAGTACAAACGCGCAAAGAGGTGTAGCAGCTAATAACTCGCGTTCTGGTAGATCTAGAGCTGTAAACAGCAGAACTACTCGTTCTAACAGAGGTAACGCAACTTCTGCAAGATCTACTTCAAGAAGTTCTAATCGAGGAGTTGCAACTACTTCAAGATCTACTTCAAGTAATAACAACAGAGGTGTTGCTAGATCAAACAGATCTAGTAACTCTTCAAAAGCAAGAAGTACTTCTAACCGAAGCTCTAGAGCTGTAGCAAATACAAATAAAAGAAGTACAAGCAAAGCACGCTCATCTTCTTCTAAAAGTACTAGAAGCACAAAAGCAAGAACTTCTTCATCAAAAGGAAATAACTCTTCAAGATCAAGAAGAGGATTATAAGAAATTAAAAATAGATTTTTTGGTTGGTTAGTTTGAGAAACCCCATACTGTATTAAACTGCAGGTGGGGTTTCTTCTTTTAAAAGGATTGCCAATTGTTCTGTTAAAGCTTTTCTATGATACTTATTTATAGTTTCATTTACAGTGTACTCCCCCCCCGCTTTACAGGCTTTATACAAAGACAATAACGTACTCTTTATTAAGGTGATATCTTTATAATTAAAATAATGGGCATTAGCTATATCCTGTATAAGATAGGAAACATCACTCTTTTCTGGACCCAATGCTACTATCGGTTTTGCCGTACTTAAATACTCAAATAACTTTCCAGGAACAATAGCCTTATTTTCTGGACTATCAATATTTATAAGCACCAATATAGAAGCCCTATCCTGATATTCTTGTGCCTTATGATGACTTACATAACCCAGAAGTTCGAGCTGCTTTTCAAGACCTATAGCTACAATGCTACTTCGCACAGCCTCACTTACATTTCCTATCAATTGTATTTTTAGGTCTGGAGGTAGCTTTTCTTCCTGTATAAGTTCGTGAATACACTGCCAAAGTACGGTAGGATTGCGCTCTGTAAGTAATGACCCAATATGAGCAATTGTAAATTGATTGACTTTATTTGAGGTTTTAGATTTTCTATCATCAAAACCATTTGTTATAAGATGAATTGGTTTTGAGCTTATTTTAGAAAAATCTTCCATTGTAGTGGGACTGGTCACGATGCCAATATCCATCGTCTTGAGAACTTGCTGCTCTAGACGTTTGTGTTTTTTCAAAGCACGTTTCCCCATTCTAAGTTTGTGATGGTAACTTATAGTAGTCCAAGGATCTCTAAAATCTGCAAACCATCGTATTTCATTTGAAAAATGTGCTTTCAAAGCCATTCCGATTAAATGTAAACTGTGCGGTGGCCCTGAAGTTACAATAGTGTCTATTCCTTCTTCTTCAATATATTTTTTTAAATACTTAACAGTAGGGTTTACCCACAGTACGCGGGCATCAGGTATAAAAAAATTACCACGTATATATAGTGCGAGCTTCTGAAAAAATGATTGTTTATCCGGATTGTCAATAAGTCCTGTACCTAATTGCTGCGTACGTTTTCGAGAAAGCAAACTGAGCCAAGAATAAGGTTCTCGTATGGGCTTTTGAATTATAGTAACACCTTCTAAAATTTCTTCCATCATGCTATTATCTAGAATGGGGTAGGAAGGATTTTTTGGTGTGTAGACAATAGGTTCAACACCAAATTGCGGAAGGTATTTCACAAACTTAAGCCAGCGTTGTACTCCAGGTCCTCCAGCAGGCGGCCAATAATAGCAGATAATGAGGACCTTTTTCATCAATAGTGTTGCGCTTCTTTATCTAACTTAACATCCTTCCATGAATACCATACTCCTCCTAGTATTAGAAGTATTAGAAGTATACTACTAGTTAATGTAATAGCGCTACCTGTTTTAACCACCTTCGGATCAAAAACCAAGTTTATGGTGTGCTTTCCTGCGGGGACTTTTAGTCCCCTAAGCATATAATTCACTGGATATATTGTAGTCTCATTATCATCAATAGTAGCCTTCCATCCCTTTTCATAATATGCTTCTGCTAAAACTAAAAAACCATCGTTCGCATTATTAGTTTTGTAGGTTAGCCTATTAGGAGCAATTGATGTAGTTTCTACAGTAGCTAAACTATCCTTAACAAAATTAGAATATCCAACAGCCTCTCTGTAGTCATCCTTAATTACAGCAGTAGTTTTGGTATTCATACTATCCAGAGCGAGAAAGGCTTCTGTTTCATTGGATACATATTCTATATCTTCAATAAACCAAGCGGGACCATTTGCAAAAGGATTACGTTGCAGATACATACTACCTTCATTATCTTGTATGATATACTTGACATTAAGCATATTTAGCACCCCTATATTGCCAGTAGCAATGTGGTTATACACATCATCCATTCGCCGTGGACGTACTGCCGAATATCCATTAAGCGTGTTAAAAAATGTACTTGCGTGCGAATTATTGAATCCTCTAAATTGATCTAATACCCGATAATAACTATCATCCTTTAGTATCTGTTCATCAACCGGGGTTGCTCTAAAATTTTGTGTATATTCACGTTGCGTAATAAAATTGTCTTCTGTGACACTACGTCTATCTACACCTATCAAATCAACAAGGATGATTACTCCAATAAGGACTAGGGCTATATTTTCATTAATTTTTCGCTTAAGCGAAATCCATAGCATAGTACCAACCGCTAAAACAAAAAATAGAGATCTAAGTGCATCTGCCTTCAAAATAGTAAGCCTATCGGCTTTTATGGCTTCAAGTATCTCTGGTTGCTCAGCTGCCATTCTGGCTTCTGCCGCCGAACGTAAATTAAATAGGCTGCCACCAAAGAGATAAAATACAAGACACAATCCGGCTATTATTCCAGTAGCAATAAACAGTTTTTTGACTTTCTGATCTTCTTTAAGGTCTCCCTTAAAAAGACGATACAAGCCAAACACAGCGGCAATAGGCAAAAGAAACTCTAAGATCACCTGTATACTGGTTATTGCTCTAAAACGATTATAAAGTGGGACATAATCAACGAAGAATCGAGATAAGAGTTCTAAATTTTTACCCCAACTCAATACCAAAGAAAAAACCATTCCTCCCAAAAGCCACCATCTTAATCTCCCATTAACCAATAGTAATCCCAATAATCCTAATAGAACCACAGTTACTCCCAAGTATGGTGGCGCTTCTACAAAGGGTTGATCACCCCAATAAAGCAAGGTTGATTGGGTATATAAACTAACTTCATTTGTCGGTACACCAAGTCGTATTAGTTTTTTATAAAATGCCGACTCTCGACCAAGATCAGATGCTCTTCCCGACCCAAACAATCTCGGTATCAATAGATTAAATGATTCCATTGGGCCATAGCTCCATTGCATGATTTCATCATAATCTAACCCGCTAGTATTTGTAGTATTGGCTTCGTCTGAAAGTTGTAATAACTTTTCACCGCGAATACTGGTTTTGGCATATTCGGCGGTACTTAATAATGTGGTAGCATTTGTGGCAAGGCCTACAAATACTGCGACGACCAAAATTCCAACTGACTTTGCAAAATGAGGGAGTGTTTTCTTTTTAATAGCATCAATAAGATATATAACACCTAGAATAAGCACTACAAAACCTAGATAATAGGTCATTTGATAATGATTGGCCTGAATTTCTAATCCCATGGCTACGGCCGTAAGCAAGAAGCCCCATAGATATTTTCGCTGAAAAGTGAGTAAAATTCCCGATAATACTAAAGGAAAATAAGCGATTGCATGTGCTTTTGAATTATGCCCTACACCTAGAATAATTATTAGATAGGTCGAAAAACCAAACGCCAGTGCTCCAATAACAGCATATTTCCAAGGAATACGCATTACTAGCATTAACACATAAAAGCTTAAAAGATAAAGAAACAAGTAATCTGCTGGTCTAGGCAAAAACCGAATACCTCTATCCAACTTATCCATATAATCATGTGGGAAATTTGCACCCATTTGATAGGTAGGCATACCGCCAAAGGCTCCATTAGTCCAGTAGGTTTCTTCGCCAGTATCAGCCTTGAACTGCCTGTGCTGTTTGGCCATTGATTCGTACAGCCTAATGTCATTTTGATATAGTGTTTTTCCAGATAATACTGGATTAAAAAACATTAAGGCAATAAGCACAAAACCTCCTATAACTAGCAAATGAGGGAGAATCGATTTAATATCTATTTTCATAAAGAGATTGAAATAATACGCAAATTAAACTAAAAATAATTTGAAGTTCAATTGCTTTTAAAACGCCTATGAATATTGATTATTACTTAGTCTATTTCTTCAAAATCAATATATTCTCCTTCAACTACCTCTTTCTTAATTGACTGAGAATTATTCTCTTTTGAGTTTTTAAAAACCTGCTCGGCTAGGGTTTCAAATTGATTTGGCATATTGCCATAACGATTCCCGATTTTTTTAAGGATATGTCTTAAAATATAAGGTATTACCAATTTTAAGCTTACCCGTAAAATCAAAATTACTAGTAAAACAACAATAATAAAGCGAAGTAAGCCTTCTAAACTAGACATATTATCGAATATATTTATTAACAAATTTAGCGTTTATCTGTTAGAAGAGATTACAAGTCGCATCACAATAAAATGATAAATTCTGCTATATTTGAAACTCAACGCCAAATCTATATGAACATATCAATAAGAAGTACATTCTTACTAATATTAACCCTTACCTATGCCGTTATACAGTCACAGTATACAGAAACTATAAATTCTAATAGACCTGGGCAGTCACAAGGTGCCTTTGCCGTAGGGACTAGTGTCTTACAATTTGAAAGCGGTGCCTTTTTAGGCAATGAAATACATACACTCTTAAATACAGACACCGATATAGTTGGTCTCAATTTTAGCGCTAGATACGGTGTTTGGAAAGAAGCCTTAGAAATAAATACAATTATTCAATTGCAATCCAATACAACTACTTTTACTACAGGAGCTACTAACAGCACTCAAAATACTGATTTTAGCAGATTAAGTTTAGGTGCTAAATATTTAGTCTATGATCCTTATAAGAATAGAGCGTTGGAGAAGCCAAATTTGTATAGTTATCACGATCAATTCAAATTCAAATGGAAAACCTTGATTCCTGCGGTTTCTGTTTATGGAGGAGTGAACTACAGAGGATCAGACAATAGCATTACGCCACCGCAATTAGAAGGTTTTTCACCTATAGTCCTTTTAGCAACTCAAAATAATTGGGCGCGCTGGGTTTGGGTGAATAATTTTATGTTTGAAGATTTTACAACAGATTTTAGTTCATTTACCTGGATTACCACCTTAACACGATCAATTGCCCAAAAATGGGCTGTTTTTGGGGAGTTTCAGCTTATTAATGGGGATCTTAATATTGATCAAATTTTTAGATTAGGTGGTGCTTATTTAATTTTAAAAGACCTTCAAGTCGATATCTCTGGACTCACCAATTTCAAGGATACCCCTTCTAGGATACAAGCTGAAATCGGTTTATCATATAGGCTTGATTTTCATAAATCTGATGAGCATATACAGGAATCAAAAACTAAAAAATCAGATAAGGTCTTGCCTGGTGAGAAAAAAAGTAAAAAGAAGAAAAAGAAGCGAAAAAACCGAAAAGACGCCATAGATTTTGAAGATGATGGTGATGGTATTCAACTGTAGGATTTGAGCATGATTGAAATTAAAGAAATGAAAACTAAAAAGGAGCTTAAGCAGTTTATTAAGTTCCAATTTCAGCTATACAAAAATGAGCCTAATTGGGTCCCTCCAATCATTAATGATGAATTGGCTAGCATGCAACCAGAAACAAATCCGGTTTTTAAAAATGCGACAGCACAATTTTTTATTGCCTATAAATCAGGTAAAGCCGTAGGCAGAATTGCTGCAATTATCAATCACGTTGAAATTGAAGAGCAACAACGACTAAAAATGCGTTTTGGCTGGTTTGATGTCATAGATGATATTGATGTAACCAAGGCATTACTAGGCACTGTTGAAGAAATTGGGAATGCAAATAATTTAGCATATACCGAGGGACCTGTAGGATTTTCAAATATGGAAAAAGCAGGAATTCTTATTGAAGGATTTGAGTATATGAATACCATGGTTACCTGGTATAATTTTCCGTATTACCAAATTCATTTTGAGAAGTTGGGTTATACAAAAGCTGCCGAATGGGTGGAATATCAAATACATGTACCATCACCAGAAAATCAAAGCCAAAAGATCAAAAAGGTATCGGATATGATTATTGAACGCTATGGCTTACAAACACTTCATTTTAAAACAAATAAAGACATATTTCCTTATGTCAATGAAATGTTTAGCCTGCTAAACAACACCTATAAAGATCTGAGTACTTTTGTCCCTATAAAACAATATCAAATTGACCATTACAAAGAAAAATACATCAAGTATATACATCCTGAATTTTTAAAATGTATTGCAGACAGCAATGGCAAGCTTATTGCGTTTGCTATCACTATGCCATCCTTTTCTAAAGCATTAAAAAAAGCCAATGGAAAATTATTCCCTTTTGGTTTTATGCATTTGCTTAAGGCAAAAAAAAATAATACTCAAGCCGCATTTTATTTGATAGGTGTAGATCCAGAATATCAGAAAAAAGGGGTTGCCGCGGTTATTTTTCAAAAAGTACAAACATCGCTATATAAAAATGGTGTTCGTCATGTAGAAACAAATCCTGAGCTTGAAGAAAATCTAGCCATTCAACAGATGTGGAAGAACTACAAGAGTAAACTTCATAAAAGACGTAGAACCTATAAGAAAAATCTGTAAATTCAGTTTATTAATTGTCTAGATATAGTATTTGCTGTGAAAAAATTGCAATTTTTAATTTTATCTGTTTTTATCTTTAGTGCAGTCACACTCAATGCACAGACAACCTATTACAACTTTCAGAATGAAATTTTTGATGAAAACGGCTTTCAAGAAAAGTTAGATAATATCAAAAAAGCCTACAGTGGTCAGGGCTATAAGTACACCGCTGTAAGCTACAAAGTACTTTCCATGAAGGTGCGGGAAGATTCTATCATTCAGGATGTAGATGTGATTTTATCTCAATCCAATACCGCACCACTTGATATAAACAAAGGAATCCAAAGTCTTATTAACAATCCCTTTCCTAATTTTGAACTAGCAACCAACAACCATCAATTACGCTCAAACGCTCATTTAGAAAATAAAGTTACAGTGATAAACCTATGGTTTACCACCTGCAGGCCGTGCATTGCCGAAATCCCCTACCTCAATTATTTAAAAGATTTATATGATGATGAAGTGCAATTCCTTTCTATCACTTTTGATACCGCAGATACTGTAAATGCATTTTTAAAACGACGTGATTTTAATTTTGATCATTTGGTAGATGCGGCCTACTTTTTAAATAATGACTTAAAGAATAATGCCTACCCAAAAATTATGGTTCTTGATAAAACCGGTACTGTTCGTTTTGCAGAAAATGGCGTACAGTTAGGTGTTGCCAATCCTTCACAGCCACAAGCTGCAGTTCAAGACATTAAGTTACAGATCGATTCCCTTTTATCCCGTTAATATGGATGTTAGCAAACAAACTCGCATTAACAAGTATCTAAGTGAGATAGGTTATTGTTCCCGTCGGGCTGCTGACAAATTAATTGATGAAGGTCGCGTAACTATTAATGGCAAA
Organism: uncultured Flavobacteriaceae bacterium; assembly: GCA_964504555.1. Lineage (GTDB taxonomy): Bacteria > Bacteroidota > Bacteroidia > Flavobacteriales > Flavobacteriaceae > Dokdonia. The sequence goes on from CAZDFA010000101.1 coordinate 8,030, forward strand.
GTCCCGGAAATGGGCACAAAAATAAGCGTGCACGATGAGGTGAAAGTAGACGGGGTTTTAGTTGGGCAGCAAAGGGAAAAGCTGGTATATCTAGCATTTAATAAACCTACTGGAATCGTTTGTACTACCGATACTCGGGTAGAAAAAGATAATATTATTGATTTTATCAACTACCCTACTCGCATCTTCCCAATCGGTCGATTAGATAAGCCTAGTGAGGGACTTATTTTTCTAACAAATGATGGAGATATAGTCAATAAAATTTTGCGTGGCCGAAATAACCATGAGAAAGAATACATTGTAACAGTAGATCAACCAATCACTCCGGTTTTTGTACAACAAATGAGCAAAGGCGTTCCTATTCTAGACACCATTACGAAGAGATGTAAAGTAGAAAAACTAAGTCGCTTTACCTTCAAGATTATTTTGACACAAGGTCTGAATAGACAAATACGAAGGATGTGCGAAGCCCTAGACTATAATGTTACTAAATTAAAGCGCGTTAGAATAATGAATGTATCCCTGGATATGCCTGTTGGTACTTGGCGTGATCTTACTCAAAAGGAACTTACTGAAATCAATAGACTTACTGCTTTGTCTTCAAAAACTTTTTGAGCACAAAACTTCTAATTCAGGATCAGTTAGGCTCAATCAAATCTTCCCCAACTTGATCATTACAAATAAGATAATTATAGGTATTGCAAGTAGGATTACCATTAGCAAACTACTTTGGAGCAAACTTGGAGCCATTAATAATGTAAGCACATAACCGCCTACTGCGCCTCCAAAATGAGCATCATGACCAATGTTATCATTCTGTGCGCGCATACCGTAAATTGAGTACAATAAGTAACCGATTCCAAAAATATAAGCCGGTATAGGTATTGGAACAAAAAACATCATTAAACTCATATCTGGCTGTAATAAAATAGCCGAGTACAGTATCCCTGAAACGGCACCACTGGCTCCAACTGCTGTATAATGATAAGTCTCCTTATGAAAGAAATAGGACAATAGATTACCTAAGACTAAACTCCCAAAATAAACTAGTAAAAACTTGGCTATTCCTAGTTTAACTAAAACATTGTTAGCAAAGAAATACAGTGTAAACATATTAAAAAACAAATGCTGCCAATTCACGTGCAAAAAGCCTGAACTTAATATTCTTACTTGCTCCCCTCTTCGTATGCCGCCTATATTAAACTTATACTTTTCAAAGAATGAGAAGTCCTTAAAACCCTGCATAGAAAAAAGTACATTAGCTCCAATAAGCGCAAGTATTACTGGGTGAATATTCCCCATAGATCTGTATTTCTTTTTGAATAAATTTTAGATCTAAAGATACCTATATTTGTCGTATCAAATCTCGGTAAAAAGTATATGCAATTTTTAGCTTACATCCTTACCTACCCTATTTTATGGCTACTGTCTAAGCTACCTTTTAGAGCTCTTTATAT
>CAZDFA010000102.1:0-9154 GCA_964504555.1 uncultured Flavobacteriaceae bacterium
TATAGTATTTACTGTGAGATTTTCAGGTTTGGTTAGGATAGCTTGTATGCCATGACGCTCCAAAAGTTGAACCATTAATTTTTTGTCATAGTCTGCTTTTTGAGCAATAGTCTTGTGATAGATTTCGGGTATGTCCTTTGAAGGAGCTGCTAATAAGGTATCTAACTCGGTATTTTTAAAGAAGATGACTACAAGTATATGCTTTCGCGAAAGTGCTTGTAAATATCGCATTTGCCGTTCTAGGCTGCTTATATGCTCAAAGTTGGTGTATAAAAGTAATAGGCTGCGATGGTTAATTTTACGTTTTATCTGATTGTACAAAGTACTAAAATCACTATCTAGAAACTTCGTATTTATATTATAAAGCACTTCCAGAATCGTATTGAGATGTGTTTTTTTACTGTTAGCGGGAAGATGGTTTTTAATATTTTCTGCAAAGGTGAGTAAACCTACTTTGTCCTTCTTTTTAAGAGCTATATTGCTAAAAGCTAACGTGCTATTAATAGCATAGTCCAGTAAGGTTAATCCTTTAAAAGGCATTTTCATCACTCTACTGGCATCAATAATGGTGTAAACAGGTTGTGACTTTTCATCCTGAAATTGATTCACCATTAAGCTCGCCCTTTTTGCAGTTGCTTTCCAGTTTATAGTGCGAACATCATCCCCCAAAATGTAGTCCTTGATTTGTTCAAAATCCATAGTATGACCTATACGACGTATTTTTTTCATACCGTATAAGTTGAGCTTGTTATCCATAGCCATAAAGGCATACTTTTTCATCTGAATAAATGAAGGATATACCTTAACCAATTGATCTTTTTTATATTGATAGCGTCGCTTAACCAATTTGATACGGCTACTAGCATATATGTTTAAGTTACCGAAAATATATTCTCCACGTTCGGTTGGGCGCAAAGAGTAAATAAAGCGTGTTCTATCCCTTGGGCCAACAGTGAGTTCTTTTTTAAAATCGCGTTTCTGAAATTGTACAGGAATTTCGTCAATAATGTCTAGATGGGTTGTGAAGGTATAGTTGTTTTGTATAGAAATGGGGACATCATTAGGATCGCTATTGGAGAATTTTTCAGGCAGTAGTCTATTGGCTTCTAGTCTGGAACCTTTGCCATAAAGGGCAAGCAAGTCCATAACGAATAATAAAGCTAATACCAGCAACAAAAGGTTTGCAATAGGAAACAAGCTTGTAAACCAAAACGAAAGAAGGTATAATACAGCTAATACTGCTAAAGCCTTAAATAGCCTTAAATCTATATACAATGACCGTATGAAGTTTAAGAATTTCAATTAGCGAGGCACTTCTACGGCTTGAACAATCATTTCAATAACCTGTTCTGTGGTCATGCCTTCCATTTCGCGTTCTGGCGAAAGAATAAGCCTATGTCTTAATACAGGAGTTACCGCTCGTTTTACATCCTCAGGTATTACAAAATCGCGCCCAGAAATAGCAGCAAAGGCCTTTGAGGTATTCATTATTGCAAGAGAGGCTCGCGGTGAACCACCTAAATAAAGATGTGGATGCGTTCTTGATTTTACTACAATCTGAGCGATATAATCCAATATTTTTTCTTCAATGATTACATTTTTAGTTTGTCCTCTATACTTTTCCAGCGCTTTTGGATTAAGTACCGCTTCTATTAGCGCGGTGGGTTGAGTTTCCTTGCGCTCGTGATGCGTTTTTAATATTGTTACTTCCTGATCTTGTGTTGGGTAGTCTACTTTTATTTTAAATAAAAATCGATCCAACTGTGCTTCAGGTAATGCATAGGTGCCTTCCTGTTCTACAGGATTTTGAGTTGCTAATACCATAAATGGAGCTTCTAGCGTGTATTGATTGCCATCAATGGTTATTTGACGTTCTTCCATTACTTCAAAAAGAGCCGATTGAGTTTTGGCTGGTGCTCGATTGATTTCATCAATAAGCACAATGTTAGAAAATATGGGGCCTTCTTTAAATTCAAAACTGCTGGTTTTCATATTTAAAATAGAAGTTCCTAAAACATCACTTGGCATTAGATCAGGAGTAAATTGCAAACGGCTAAAACCAGTATCTAGGGTTTTGGCAAATAATTTGGCAGTAATGGTTTTGGCAATTCCAGGAACCCCTTCAATAAGCACATGGCCATCGGCAAGAAGTGCTACTAATAATAACTCGATAAACTCGTGTTGGCCAATTATTACTTTACCCAACTGTTCGCGTATGGCATCTGCTGCATTTCGTAATTCCTCTAAAGGAATTCTATTTTCAAAATCCAATGGTTTGCCAGTATCATCTGGGTTATCAATAATTTTTTCTGGTGTTGCCGAAGCCTGACCCTGAACAGGTTTATTAATTTCTGGATTTTCTTCAGGCTTAGTATTTGCGTTGTCCTCCATGACTAGTTGTTTTTAAAGTCTTCTATACGTTTTGTTAAGGTTGCTAACTCTTCGTGCGTGAGCACTGTTTTCTGATTGATAACAACAATATAATCGATGAGTTTTTTGGTATACTGTTCGGTATTATTAGATTTTTGAGCTAACCTATTTATGGAATCTAAATTGAATGTATCCGTGGTAATACCCCATTCGCTTCGAATATGTTCCATAAAGTGATTAATCTGATGTGTAGCAATGCTTTTATGGTCTTGTTTTTCTAGATACATGCCTGCAATTGTTTTTGTAAATGCCAGCGTCTGGTTAGGCAAAGGTTTTACAATAGGTATGGCTCTTTGCTTGCGTTTTCCTTCAAAAAATACCCAAAGAATAACTCCTAAAATAAGCATATAATTGCCCATTTTAAATATCTATTTCTAAAAAAAATATAAAGCGGTGAAGTGTAAACAGTTTTGCCATTTTTATAGTGATTGTCCCAATAAATAGGCTCGTCTTTTGGAATATATTGTAATGCATTTTGAGTGTAGGTGTGATGCTTTTCTTTTAGTATAAAATAGTTAGTAAAAACATCAGGCATAAGATGCAAAACAATCGTTCCTTCTCCAAATTGTTGTTTTATAAAATGGACATTTGGTTCTTTTACCTTAAGGGTGTCATCTCCTTTGGCTAGGTCATATTCTCCCAAAACGATAGTTTGTAAGGTGTCTATCTCGTCAAAGTAATTAGAGGAGTTTACTTCTACATCTAGATAATAAGATTGCCCATCAAAAAACCTGTCATTTGTTAATTGTAAAACTGGTTTGTTTTCTAGGATGTCCAGTTGATATAGTGCTTCTGTATCCAGTCCTAGTGTATCAAGTATGGTTTCGCCAATGCCTTTGGCACCTACATATAGTGTATTGCCTTTACTCACCCATTTTAGGAGATTATGTGCTTCATCTTCATCAAAAGCGATATAACTATTTAGAAAGAAATAGGTGCCGTGAGCCAGATCTGTACTGTCAGCAAGAAACTCAAATGGCGGCCTAAAAACTTCATTAAAATATCCTTCTCTTGACTCTTTTAGTGTGTTAAATAAGACTTGTGTACCATAGGGTATTTTATCTTTTTGCGCGTAACTTTCAAACCAATTGATTTCTTCAGGTTCATTTGATTCTAAGAAGATTAGGGAGAATAATAAACCTAAAAGCAGTCCGATCAATATTTTGATGCGCAAACTCATAACTGGCTGTTTAGAGTTTTAAATGCTGTTTCCGCTTTTGCAAAAGCAGCCTCATCTACCTCAAAATTTCCGTACCAGATGTAATCATACAGATTAGTAACTCGCCTAAATTGCTGTCTGAGGTTTTGATTTGATAATTCAAAAATGTAATCGTGGTTGGTTTTTTGAACTTGCCAATTAATGAGCTGTTTTGTGCTCAATTTTTGAAGTGCAAGCAGATAGTAGAAGCGCACAGCAAGCCTGTGATTTTTATTAGCAAGTGCATTATTAATGAGCTCCTGAATATCTTCCCGTTGCAATAATTCTTCATCTCCCGCAAGGGCAACCTGTGGAGGTATAGATTTTTCAAATAACAATTGTCCACCGTCCATTTTGTTAAATAACCAAATCATTAAGACCAACAGACCAATGCCGAGTAGATAAGGGATAATATTAATGATGTCTGCCCAAAATCCTTGAGCAGGAGCGCTTCCAAATATCCATCGTAAAAAACTACGCCATACATTATTGAGCCAAGCTTTAAAGCGTGTCCACCAATTGTCTTCTGGCAGCACTTCTTTATAATTAAACTCATCATCGTTCTGGTAGGATTCTATGGTACTTTGATCGAGCGGAGAGTGAATTATTGTTTCATGATCATAACGTAATTCTTGGGCTACAATCGCACTGTCTTGTATTACTGTCGAAAAATTATTTGCCCGTACGTTGACAATAAGTAAGGTGAAAAACAGGAATATATGTATGGATAAATGCCTATGCATCTGCTTCTCCTATACGGTCAATACGTTCCAGGGTTCCGGTTTGATTTCTGCGCTCGTTGAGACTGTAGTAAATGAAGTTGAGAGCTACTACCAAAATGGTGTAAAGCAAGTATTGAACAGCACTCCCAATTAATTGGAGCGTAATGTAAATCCAATCAACAAATGCGTATGGATCGCTAATAGAACCTTCTTGGACAGAGGTAATAGTCTTGGCCATCGTATATATTGCAGCAGGGAGGCTAAATAATCCGCCAATAATAAAAATGATCAAGGCAATAACGAATAGTGTAAAAAAAGTCATCAACCATTGTCCTTTGATTAACTGACTACTATTTAAAAAAGTAGTGAAACTTGTGATTTTAGAATTTGCTTGTACTTGAAATACCAAGGAGTAGTTTACATAAAAATAGATTATTGGTAGAAACCCTAGAAGCAACACTAAAATGCCAATAGCAATACTTCCAGTACCTAATAAAAAGCCGCCAGGAAACAGGCAGCATATGGCGATGACAAATATGACAAAATAGTTTAAAAACCCTAACTTAAGGAAATTGAATGTCTCTTTTTTTGCTTCTTGTGCTACTAAAGAACTATCCGGAATCTTTTTCAGAGCAATGTATTCCTTAATATACAGAGTAACACTACCAAATAGTTGAGAATTATACAATACCCCTGCAATTGACAAAAAAACGATCGAGATTACAATATTACTTATGTCATTACTGCTGTCAGTAAAAAATGTAGTAGGATCTATATCACTAAAGTTATGGGTATAATAACCCATAGCCGCCAGGAGTAAAATAAAAGGCAATAAAACTATCTTTAATAAAACGCTAAATAGCGGTTTAAAGTTTTTACGCATAAACTTGAATGTATCAGATAATATTTCACCAAGTTCTCGTGCTTTTTTAAATTCTATATAATTGGATGTATTCATTTATAATGTTGCTGTCGTTAAAGATTTAGTATGTTTTTTATGCATTTTTCTTGGGTAAATCACGTAGTAAAATAAGATTAAAAAAAGTGAGCCTCCTATAATAAGAATTGCTAACCAATCTGGCATTTCGGTATGACGAGTTACAAATCCTTCTAAGAAGCCAGCAAGGATAAAAAAAGGGATTGTACTTAAAACTATTTTTAGCCCATTTTTCATTCCTCTTTTTAGTGAGGCTAGTCGTGTATACGTTCCAGGAAAAAGGATGCTATTACCCAAAACCATACCAGCACAACCCGCTATAATGATCACCGAAATCTCTATAGTACCATGAATCCAAATAGTTCTCGCTGATTCCCAGCCTACTCCTTGATCAAAGAAGAAATATTGAAAGCTACCTAACATTACCGCATTTTGCATGATAATGTATAAGGAACCTATTGAAAATAGAATGCCATAAATAAAGGCATATATGGATACCTTTATGTTATTTATGGTGATTCCTAAAAACATATTAAGTTCTCCTTGCTTTTTATATACCCCCATAGGATCCCCTTCCTCTATATTGCTAAGGGTCATATTTACATAGCCATCTCCCATTATGCTTCTTACAAAACTACCGTCTTGAGAAGCACTATAAGCTCCTATTAAAGAAAATAACAAGAATGTCATGAAAGCAATTAAAAGTTGTCGTTGATAATTATACATAAGCAACGGAAACTCTTCTGTGAAAAAAGTAATAAAGCGTTTGCTCGATTCCTTCTTTGTTTTATAGATTATCAAATGCGACTGTGACGCAATGTGATTAAGATATTCTAGGGTTTTACTTCCAGGATAAAAAGTCTGCGCATAGCTCAAATGATCTGTAACTTCAACATAAAGACTAGAAAGTTCATCAGGAGTGATTTGACTTTTGTTTAGCAAAACGTTTTCAAATCTTAACCATTTATCCTTATTTTGCTTAACAAAAGCGGCTTCGCGCATATTCAATCAATTAGAAAAGTAAAGAAAAAGAATTCATGGATAACTTTCAAATCGAAACTGCGCAAAATGTAAGTATTTATCAGAATGTTGCAGGTATAGGAGATCGTATTTTGGCCTATTTGATAGACTTTTTAATTATTGTCGGGTATTGGTTTTTAATGTTATTCCTAATTTCCCTTTTTGATTTGGATTGGGTGTCGGGGGCAGATATTTGGGCATTTTATCTGGTTTTGGGATTACCTATTTTTTTATATGCATTGTTTTTTGAAATTTTCTGGGATGGAAAAACCCCAGGTAAAGCAGTGATGAAATTAAAAGTAGTAAAACTTGATGGATCAAAACCCGGTTTTGGCAGTTATGTGGTACGTTGGATTATGCGCATTGTTGATATATCTATTTCCAGTGGTGGCGTAGCGGTTTTAAGTATATTGCTTAATGACAGGGGACAGCGCCTTGGCGATATGGCAGCAGGTACTACCGTAATTAGTCTAAAAAAAAGAGCAAGTTTACGACAGACAATTCTAGTAGACATTCCTGAGGGCTATGTACCTCTTTATCCTCAAGTAACTGTTTTTACCGATAGAGATATGCAGACCATTAAGACCGTATATTCCAATGCAAGGATGAGTAGTAATCACAATGTGATAGTAAAACTGGCAGACAAACTAAGGGGTATGATGGATATAGAACCTGAGGAAAAACCGCTACAGTTTGTAGATCGGGTTATATCAGACTATAATTACTATACCCAACAATAAAAAAGACCCGAAAGTCGGGTCTTTTCATATAGCTATTCGATAAGGGGTCTAAATTTTTAAAGGCTAATTCAAATAATCTATACTCTTATTTACTAGCAATTTAAAGTCTGTTTCAATGGTTATTAGGGAGTCATTCAAGAATCGTGCCATAAAATAAAACCCCGAAGTCTAGAACTCCGGGATTTTTAGCTCGATTACCGATAATTAACACTAACCATCAAAACGAATTAAAGGCACCGGCTCAGAGTAACTCATAACTAATAGACGCCACTAGATATACTCTGTTACAGTAAATAAAAACATTTAACTTTGCGTTATGATAAAAGCTATAACGCTCGTTTTAGGAGCGTCCTTAAAACCCTCCAAGTATTCAAATAAAGCGGTACGGCGTTTGACAGCCACTCAAATACCGGTACTAGCAGTTGGGCTTAAATCTGGGTGCATAGATGATACGCCAGTCATTTCTTTTAAGGAGGCTTATGTGCAATTTGATAAAGAAATTGAAATTGCTTCTCCAAGTATTGATACTATAAGCTTATACCTTTCACCAAAGCATCAAGAATCTTATATAGATTTAATTTTGGACATTAATCCAAGACGAGTAATTTTTAATCCGGGTACCGAAAATTTAAAATTGACTTCAATCTTACAAGAACATGGAATTTTTAGCGAGATAGCCTGTACGTTAGTTCTCCTTGCTACGAATCAATATGAGACCCACGAAAGTTAATGCTCCATTGAGTATAAGAATGAAGAATTCGAATTCAAACCCAATCCAAAGACTGCATAAGTAACTTATTATCCCAGCTAAAATAGGGGAGAGTACCGCTATCATAGGTACAAGGTTATCTTTTACTTGCCATCTAGAAAACAGGCCAAAAGCATACAGTCCTAATAATGGGCCATAGGTATAACCAGCAAAAGTAAAGAGTTTTTTAATAACACTTTCATCAGCGATTATATAATTAAAACTCAAAATCACCAACATTAAAATTGCCGACATTAATAGATGCATTCGCTTTCTTATTAGGATCTGCTTAGCAGCATCATATTTTTTTTCAATATCCAAAATATCGATACTCAAAGAGGTGGTTAGTGCTGTGAGGGCACTATCAGCACTGGAGTAGGCTGCAGCGATTAATCCAAGTAAAAAAGTAATGGCTAGTCCAAGACCAAGATCTCTTTGTACTGCTATTGATGGGAATAATTTATCTGCTTTGGCCGTTATACCAAATTGTTCTGCGTAAAGCGTAAGTAAAACCCCCAAAACAAGGAAAATTAAATTGACTATCGTTAATACTATGGTAAACCAAAACATATTTTTTTTAGCGTCTTTCAAGTTTCTACAGGTTAAATTTTTCTGCATCATATCTTGATCCAAGCCTGTCATAACTATAGCTATAAATGCACCTGAAATAAACTGTTTTATAAAATGATCACCTCTTTTAATGTCATCAAAAAAGAAGATCTGAGAATAGTCACTAGATGCAATGACCTCAAAAAGTTGCCCCCCTGCTATTCCTAAGGAAGACGAAACACTATATATTGCCACCGCTACTGCAATAAGCATAAAGAGTGTTTGTAGACTGTCTGTCCAAACAATAGTTTTTATTCCCCCTTTAAAAGTATACAACCAAATGAGTAGTATAGTAATACAAACAGTTACCCAAAAAGGCACTCCTATAGCATCAAAAACAAGTTGCTGCAATACAATAGCAACTAGATAAAGCCTAAAACTGGCACCTACAATTCTACTAATTAAAAAAAACGATGCCCCTGTTTTGTATGCGTAAAAGCCAAATCTACTTTCTAAATACGTGTATATAGAAGTTAGATTTAATCGATAATACAGCGGCAATAATATTAACCCAATAATCGCATAGCCTACAGTATATCCTAATACTACTTGAAAATAACTAAAACTAGATGCCTCTACCCATCCAGGCACTGAAATAAATGTAACACCAGAAAGGGAGGTGCCTATCATCCCAAAAGCAACCAAATACCAGGGAGATTGTTTACTAGCTTTAAAAAAGTCTTGATTACTACCAGATTTTCCTATATTCGTCAAGCAATCCATAGTTTATGCAACCCACTCATATAATTT
>CAZDFA010000103.1:0-9148 GCA_964504555.1 uncultured Flavobacteriaceae bacterium
AGTAATAGCTAGCATTACAGCTAATGGACATTAAAAGGATATACAATAAATACTTTTAGTAATATATATTTTAATATAAAAATGCAACTAAATGCGACATAGTATTAAAAGCTTCATATATAGTACATTCTTACTAATTTAAATCTATTCTAAATCCATTTCTTGTTATTTTCGAGATCAAGTTTAATCTTTAAAAATGAACTCGCCCCTGTCTGCCGCCAGGCAGGTTCGAGGAAATGAAAAAACATGGAAGACAATAAAAAAAGAGGAGGAGATGCTCCTATTGCAGTTGAATTGGAAGCAGGAAAAAAATACTCTTGGTGTACCTGCGGTCACAGTGAAGGACAACCTTTTTGTGATGGATCACACCGTGAGGCAGAAAGTACGCCAAACCTCAGGTTTGAAGCAACCGAAACAAAAACGGCTTATTTATGCACCTGTAAAGAGACCAAAAATCCACCTTATTGCGATGGATCGCATAAAAGCTAGGACGAAACGGGAGTTAATCCCAATGCTTTTCCTTTCTGTAACATATATTCAAAAGCCGCCTTGGGTTCGTTAGGAATTTCTCCATCAAGGATCGCTTCTTTGATGGCCTCTTTTATAGTACCTATTTCTCTACAGGGAGTTAAACCAAAGGTTTTCATTATTTGCTCTCCTGTAACTGGGGGTTGAAAGTTGCGTATGCGATCGCGCTCTTCTACCTCTTTAATTTTTTCACGAACCTGCTTAAAGTTGTTATGATATTTTCTAAATCGCTTAGGGTTCTTCGTGGTAATATCAGCTTCGCAGAGGGTCATTAAATCTTCAATGTAATCGCCAGCATCAAAAACCAATCTGCGTACAGCACTGTCGGTCACGTAATCTTCTGAAATCACGATAGGTCTCGAGCTCATTAAAACGAGTTTCTGAACAAACTTCATCTTATCATTCAAGGGCATTTTGAGGCGTTTAAATAGCTTATATACCATTTTACTCCCAACAAATTCATGACCATGAAAAGACCATCCTACTTTCTTGCTAAAGCGTTTAGTAGGTGCTTTGCCTATGTCATGCAGTAAGGCTGCCCAGCGTAACCACAAATCTTGAGTATGGTTGGAGATATTATCAACAACTTCCAATGTATGATAAAAATTGTCTTTATGGCGTTGCCCTTCAACTTCATCAATACCCTTTAAGGCAATAAGTTCAGGTAGAATGTCAGGCAATAATCCTACTCTTTCTAATAATAAGAATCCTTTGGACGGCTTGTTGGCGAGTAGTATTTTATGTAATTCTGTAACAACACGCTCCTTGGTAATAATGCCTAAGCGATCTTTGTTTTGGGCTATAGCTTGCAGTGAATTGTTTTCTATGGTAAAATCCAACTGCGTTGCAAATCGTATAGCTCGCAACATGCGTAGTGGATCATCGCTATAGGTAATATCGGGATCTAAAGGTGTTTGTATTACTCTTTCTTGCAAATCCTTAATGCCATTAAAAGGATCAATCAATTGTCCCCAATCACCTTGATTTAAGCTGATTGCGAGTGCGTTTATGGTAAAATCCCTGCGGTTTTGATCATCATTAAGAGAACCTTTACTCACCTGAGGATTTCGGCTATCAATTGTGTATGATTCTTTACGAGCTCCGACGAATTCAATTTCTTGATCGTCGTTTTTGAGCATCGCTGTTCCGTAGGTTTTAAAGACTTGTACCTTGGGATTATGGGAGAGCAGCTGTGCAACTTTTCGCGCAAGCGCTATACCATCTCCTGATGTCACAATATCTATATCCTTGGCGTTATTGCGTTGCAGTATATAGTCACGAACATAACCACCAATCACATAAGCATCAGTCTGTAAAGATTTTGCAGCTTTTGAAATTACCTTAAAAACAGGATCTTTTATGGCTTCTTCATATGTATTCATTCAGGATCGGATCACTTTTACCGTACCGTTGGTACTCAATTTTATAATAGCCGAGGGCTTCGCTCCCTTTCGATCTTGTTCTAAAGGAACAATATAGTCTACCTGCTCTTTGAGTTTGTTGTCAATATCTTTGAATTGCTGTGGAGATACCAGGCCACTAAAATTAGCTGATGTAGAAACGATGGGTTTTTTAAATTTTCTGAGCAATGCATTGCAAAAACGATGGCGCACTACGCGTATTCCCAGTGAATTGTCATCAGAGACTAAATTGTTTGCTACTCTAATGGGACGATCATAAATAATCGTTGTGGGTTTAGTTGCATATTTTAATAAATCATAGGCTACTTCTGGAATACCTTCTACATATTGCTGCAGCATTTTAAAATCAGAAACTAGACAAAGCAGTGGTTTATGAGGATCACGCACCTTAAGCGCATAGAGTTTATCAATAGCATCTGCATTGGTAGCATCACAGCCTAACCCCCAAATAGTATCGGTAGGATAGAGGAGGAGCCCCCCTTTTTTAAGGGTTTCATAGGCTTTTGTAACAGGAGTATTTATGTCACTCATATCGACGCAAAAATACAACCTGACGCTTAAATACAATAGTACAAGTCGGCCTAATATAATTAGTAAAGATTATCTTAGTTTTGCAATGTGAAGATTGTTTTTTCTAAAAAATATGATGCTCATCAAGAATCTATTAGTCAAATTATTAGAGAATTTGATACTAAAGGAAAAGTCCTAGGTGAGGACAGCCGAAACACTATTAAACTCTTTAAATTTGAAGGAAGGGTGCTCAATATAAAATCTTTTAAAACACCTAATCTTATAAATAAGATTGTGTACCGATTTTTTAGGAAGTCTAAGGCGGAGCGCTCGTTTAGGTATGCAAATTATCTATTAGAAAACGAGATTCTTACGCCTTACCCTATAGCTTTCGCCCAATCAAAAAGCGGTTTATTTTTTGGTCGTAGCTTTTATGTAAGTGAACATTTAGACTATGACCTCACTTATAGGGAATTAATTAGAAATTCAGACTATGTTGGCGATGAGAAGCTTTTAAGCGCTTTCGCAAAATTTACCTTCACCCTTCATGAAAAGAACATTCAGTTCTTAGACCACTCGCCAGGGAATACTCTAATACGTCTTACCAAAAGAGAACCAGAATTTTATCTTGTAGACTTAAACCGTATGAAATTTGGTAAGCTTTCTTTTGCAGAACGCATGCAAAATTTTGCACGGCTGTCACCAATAAAAGTACAAGTTGAAATTATGGCAAATACCTATGCTACATTAATTGGGAAACCTAAAGAAGTGGTTTTTGAAGCAATGTGGCAAGTTATTTCCAGCTTTCAGGATAAGTTTCAACGTAAGAAGCGATGGAAGAAGCGGTTTAAAATATAGTCGTCTGCTCCTCATCTTCGGCGTCATCTTTTTTTAATGAGTTGTTATACTGTAAATTAATATTATTTATCTGTGTTGTAAGTAATAAGAGGTACTAACAGCACAGCAGCCAAACACAATGAATTTGAGTTGATGAAGTTGCTGAATAGTTTGCAGCAGCCTTTTGAAGGTGGCTAACTAGAAGAGTAAGTACAAATAGGATTATTCTTAAGAGTTGTAAAATACGTTGGTTTAGTTGAATATGGGGAAAATTAACAACAATACCAAGCTTTAGTATCCAGATATTTTTACACTTAAGGAATTGACAATAATCTATTATAATTACCTAAACATCACATAAATCACGATCACAATTGTCACAACTAGTAGTCCTGATAGTTTTACATGTTTCCAAGGGGTAATGGCTACTTGTTCGGTGTATTGTTGTACATAAGCTTCTGATCGAGGTTTAAACTTGCCAATGATTAGCATTATCAATGTATTCAATACAAATAAAAGAGCCATTACATCCAAAAAGTGCAACCCTAAATTGTCAGCAAAATCTGGGAATACAAATTGACTAAGAATATATAGAATTGAGCCTGATAGTAATCCAATTTTTGCTGCAATGGCTGGCACACGTTTGGTCACAAAACCAACAAAAATGATTGTCAATATAGGAATGCTATAAATGCCATTAAACTCCTGTAAGTAATCAAATATATTACCAGCTTCGGCAATAAAAGGAGCAATGATCATAGCAGCCAATGCCAAACCAATACCAAAGCGTTTACCCATTTTAACGGTTTTTGCTTCGGAAGCTTCAGGATTAATATGTTGTTTATAAATATCAATACCAAACAACGTAACTGAGCTATTCAATACGCTGTTAAACGAACTTAAAATCGCTCCAAAAATAACTGCTGCAAAAAAGCCTAATAAAGGCGTTGGCATTACTTTACGAACTAAGCTAGGATATGCTTCATCTGCGGCGGCAAGATTATCTCCGAACATATGGTACGCAATAAGACCTGGAACTACAAGAATAAGTGGTCCTAGTATTTTAATACAAGCTGCTAACATTAATCCTTTTTGACCTTCTTTTAAGTTCTTGGCTCCTAAGGCTCGTTGTATGATTTGTTGATTAGTACCCCAATAAAATAATTGTACTAACATCATTCCAGTAAACAATGTATAAAAAGGCACTGGCGCATCGTTGGACCCTATAGAACTAAAGTAATTTTCATCTTTAGGCGTAAGTGTTCTGATACCTTCCATAACATTTCCATCTCCAATAGCTAGTAAACCAAGCACTGGCACTAGAATACCACCAATTAACAATCCAATTGCATTAATTGAATCAGAAACGGCAACTGCTTTAAGTCCTCCGAAAATTGCATAAATAGAACCAATTAGTCCTATAGCCCACACACAAATCCAAATGGAAGTTGATTGTGAAACCCCTAAGAGTTCTGGAACATTAAACATTCCACTTAAAGCGAGTGAACCAGTATATAGAATTACAGGTAGCAATACGATTGCGTAACCTGTTAAAAATAATCCAGATGTCATGCTTTTTGTTGCGACATCAAAGCGATCTGCCAAAAACTGTGGGATAGTAGTTAATCCACTTTTGAGGTAACGCGGCAACAAGAAAATGGCAGTAACTACAATTGCGATTGCGGCAAGCGTTTCCCAAGCCATTACAGAAAGCCCACTATCGTACGCAGAGCCATTGAGACCTACAATTTGCTCGGTTGAAAGATTAGTTAATAATAAGGAACCAGCAATTACCCCTGCGGTAAGACTTCTACCACCCAAAAAGTAACCATCGGCTGTCTTTTCATTTGTTTTTCGTGTTGATAAATAAGCAATTACAGCTACAAGTGCTGTGAAACCTACAAAAGATAAAATGCCTAGCATAGTATTATTTTGGATGGAATAGTTCCGTTAATAAATGGTCAATATAAAATTTTCCAAGCGCATAGCGAAATAAAAGAAATGATCTCTCTAATTTTCAAATGGACTATGGAGTAATTCAAATTAAAATTACATCATTTCTCCGAAGAAAACCGCATTCATCATCAACTTATTGGTGCCATACCAAAAGGCTCTAAAATTGGTGTTATCAGTAAATAAGATTACATCACCTCTGCCCATACCTTCGTGTACAAATGGGCGTGTGTTTTTAATAGCTTCTAAATTTATTTTACTACTATACCCACTTAACAAGGGGTCACTAGTATATTGTAATGGATTGCGATAGCTCGTAGAATCAGGTTTCACAAAAATAGTAGTGTTTCTAAAAAGCGAAATTTTATCATTTTTATACCCAAAATTAATAGGGTGGGAGCGATCTTGTTTGGCTTCAAAAATAGCACCACCAATAACCTGAGCACCATTAAAGTTTTGTCGATCTTCAAAAGATACATCTTTAGCAGGGTTGTTTGTGGTTTCAAAATCGATTTTCAAAAATTTATTACTTTCTAGCCAGTTGACCGTATTTCTAAACCCAATAAGAGTACCTCCATTTCGCGTCCACGTCTTAAGTTTATCCGCTATGGCTTTATCTAATCTTCCAAACTGCCCAGGAATTATAATATCGGTATAGCGGCTTAAATCTGCACGATTTATATTTTTCACATCGAGCTTTGTGATGCGCATATTATATCGTGTATCAAAGAGATGCCAGATTTCACCAGCATCATATGGGTTGACACCTTGTCCAACCAGGAGTCCAACTTTAGCAGGCTTTAATGCTCTAAACTGATTGCTTCCCAGATCAATACCTTCGGTAAGTCCAGTATTAACTGCAATAATGTCTAGATGAGCTTCGGCAGTGACTTTTTTCAAAAAAGCCTGTAGCTCCTGCACATCCATCTCTTGGTTTTGCACCGGAATAAGAATGGTACCATAGTCGTATTGTTTCCCGTTAATTGAAAATTGCTTCATCGCCACCTTAGCTCGCAAGCCGCTATTAAGTATTTGATTTAGTGCCTTTGGCGTATAGTATTCATGCCACTCCATTAAATAGGCGTAGTTGCTTACCCTTGGCGCGGAAGTTTTTCTAAAACTAAGCTCACTAATAGCATTGCCAGTATTGCTTAGGGAGGCATTTTCTGAAAAATCCAAGTTGAACGATAACGGGAACGTCCATGCGGAAACATCATAAAACAAGCTGTCTTGAAAGCTTGTACGGCGCTCAAACATAGCTTCAATTAGTCTACTTTGACGTTGGTTTTTGGGAACAATGTAACCAAAACCTTTTTTGAATTGTTTCCCATTGCTAGTAAAATCGCTAGCAATCTCGTGCACCTCAATTTTATGTCGTTTAAGAATTTCGGCGAGGTGATAGGCGCTAGCTGCATCTTTTTCATTACCAAAGGCATAAGCTCCTTTGCCTGCTTGTCCTCTTGCATTTTTAAAGAAGTCTCTTTGATAATTTAATAATTCTAAACGCATGGCTTGCGCTGCTTCTAGTGTAGAGCGTATAGCTGTAAATTGATTGCGAATGGTAAAAGGAAATTCTAAAATGCCATTCACTGTTTCTTGTGCATGACCACGGCTACTTGCTTGTTCAAAGAGAATCCCAATTCCGCCATTGATATCAGGGAAGGTAGAGCCTTTACCATAATAGAAGTCATCAAAGCTTTCTTCTGTATAATAAAGACTGCCAATTTTATTAAACGCATCTGCATGATAATTGCCAATACGCTTGGTAAGTTCTTGGTTGAGTTTTGGCGTAAGTGGATGCGTTCTAGACGGAATACCGGGTTGAAAAAAGAAGGTAGCATTACTACCCATCTCGTGATGGTCAGTTAAAATATTGGGATACCATTGGTGAAAAGTTTTGATTCGTGCTCTTGATTCTGGCAGCTGTACAGGAAGCCAATCTCGGTTCATATCAAACCAATAGTGATTGGTACGTCCGCCAGGCCATATTTCACTGTATTCTCTGTCCTGTGGATCAGGGTTTATGTTTATGCTTTTGTTGGTATTGGCCCAATAGGCAAAACGCTGCAATCCATCAGGATTCATAATAGGGTCTAAAAGTATGATCGTATTTTGTAACAACTCATCAACTTTAGGCCCTTGTGCAGCTGCTAGATAGTAAGCGGCTAACAAACCTGCATTTGCACCACTAGATTCGTTTCCGTGAATAGAAAGACCTTGATATACGACAATTGGCATACTTGACGTATTCAAACTATTACCAGACGATTGCACTAATTGCATGTGTTGCCGTTGTAATTCGTCAATACGATTTTGATTGGAGGGTGAGGTTATGGTCAATAGCAATAGAGGGCGTCCTTCAAAAGTAGTTCCTCTGTTTTCTATCGTAATTCGATCACTCGCCTTAGCAAGTGTTCGCATATACTCTGATAATTTGTCATGACTCACATGCCATTCCCCAGGTACAAAACCAAGCACACTTGCGGGTGTTGGGATATTAGGATTGTAGGACACATCTTGAGGAAGGTAGTAATCCATTTTGACCTGCCCGGTTTGTGAAAATATGAGTGTAGTGAATAAGCTAAGAAAAAGTGCAGAAAAAAATCGCATGAATTAGAGCTTTAGTTGATGAAACCTGCCTACAGCAGGTAGTCGAAAGATACGGTTTTAGCTCAAGATTTTAAACTGTTTTATTCCTCTTCTTTGCCGTATACTTTTAGAAAATATTTGATAGCTTTATCAGGTTGAATAGTAGGCATATTGTGCTCGGTATTTGGCACAAAAATGGGCATTTTTCCATTTACAACAAATGGTTCTACTCCAGCAACAAGATTGTCAAATAGATCATCGCCTACCTGCTCTTTAAGTTGATTAGAAAAAAGAGGATTGATTTCACCTATGCCATAAAACTCGGTAGCAAAATTACCTAAAGTATCTAGAGGGGATTGATTTTCTTTTTCAACAAAATCTTTTACCGTCAATTGCCCAAAACAAGCCGTAAGCGGAGATAGCAAAGTGAGTAACAAAATGATTAGCAGTTGTTTCATAAGATTGAAGATAGTACAGCAATTATCTAAAACAAAAAAATCGCTCTTATATTAAGACGATTTTAACGCTAAGCTATAAATAATCTTCTTTATATATCTTCAAAACTTACATCCGTAAAACTCTCAGTACTACCATCACCGTCCTCACCGGCAGCAGGAGATTCAACTTCTTGTTTTTGATAATCACTCTGATGGCGCTCACTTATTACTTCTTCTCCCTTTTCTTGAAGAATAAAACTTGTCATTTCATTTAGTATTTCGCTAAATCCACCAAAATCTTCTTTGTAGAGGTAAATTTTGTGCTTTTTATAGTGAAAAGATCCATCATCATTAGTAAACTTTTTACTTTCAGTAATAGTCAGGTAATAATCACCTGCTTTTGTAGATCGTACGTCAAAAAAATATGTACGTCTACCTGCCCGAAGTACTTTGGAAAAAATTTCCTCATTATCCCTAGTTCCGTAATCACTCATTGCAATACAAAAATTAAAAATTAAGTTTTAGTTTCTCAAAAATGATAAAAAAAACGTCTTTGCCCAATTATTTTATCAGATTTCTTTCTCTTCCAACTGTTCAAGGAAAATATCTTTATAATACCCTTCCTTGTTTATTAGCTGATTATGAGTTCCTTGTTGGATGATTTTACCTTGATCAAGGATCAATATTTTGTCAGCATGTTTGGCAGAAGAAATGCGATGACTCACTAAAATTGTTGTTGTATTTTTTGTGAGTTTGTTAAGGTTTCTTAAAATTTCTTCTTCGGTTTCTGTATCAACCGCGCTAAGGCAATCGTCTAATAATAGAATATGTGGTCTTGCGATAAGTGCTCTTGCAATTGAGACCCGTTGTTTT
>CAZDFA010000104.1:0-9140 GCA_964504555.1 uncultured Flavobacteriaceae bacterium
TTTGAACTAATGAAATCTATAAATAACAATGCGTTTTTACAAGGGCATATTGTTGGTATTTCGCGTAAAACAAATGGTGATTATCATTTGGAACCAAGAGCTCAAGAGTATACCATCATTTTAGGTGGGATTAGTCAATTAGAGAGCAAATTTTATAGATATATAGCCTTTTTTGAAAAAGCGAAGAAAGATAAAAAGCTTGGAGCATATCGCAGTATAAATTTAAAATATAAAGGCCAAGTGGTCTGTAAAAGCACGTAAAACGTGTATCGGGCTTTATAAAATAAAATGAGCCTGTAAAAATACTTAATGTATGGAGCAACATAAAGTAGCAGTAGGACTAGATATTGGGACCACCAAGATTGTAGCTATGATCGGTAGATACAATGAGTATGGTAAAGTTGAGATTCTTGGTATTGGAAAATCAAAGAGTCTTGGGGTTCATAGGGGTGTTGTAAATAATATAACGCAAACGATACAGTCTATACAGCAGGCGGCACAAGAGGCAGAGAATGTTTCAGGCATTAATATAAGTGATGTTATTGTGGGTATTGCGGGGCAACATATCCGTAGTCTGCAACATAGCGATTATATTACTAGAACCAATGCTGATGAAGTTATAGATGCAGCAGATATTGAGATACTTTGTAATCAGGTACACAAATTAGTTATGTTGCCGGGAGAGGAAATTATTCACGTATTGCCTCAGGAATATAAAGTAGATGGTCAAAACGAAATCAAAGAGCCTATAGGTATGTATGGTGGACGTTTGGAAGCCAATTTTCACGTAGTAGTAGGTCAAGTTTCTTCTATTCGAAACATAGGCAGATGTGTAAAAAGTACAGGATTAAATCTGGATGCCATTACACTAGAACCACTTGCCTCGGCCAATGCAGTATTGAGTCAGGAAGAAAAAGAAGCAGGAGTAGCATTAATTGATATAGGAGGTGGTACTACCGACCTTGCCATTTTTAAGGATGGTATCATTAGACATACAGCAGTTATTCCTTTTGGAGGAAATGTAATTACCGAAGATATCAAGGAAGGTTGTTCTATAATCGAAAAACAAGCAGAATTGCTCAAGACTAAATTTGGATCTGCTTGGCCAGGAGAAAACAAGGACAATGAGATTGTTTCTATTCCAGGTTTACGCGGTAGAGAACCAAAAGAAATTACCTTAAAAAACCTTTCCAAAATTATTCACGCTCGGGTGGTAGAGATCATTGAACAAGTGTATTTGGAGATTAAGAACTATGGTCATGAAGAACAAAAGAAAAAGCTAATTGCCGGAATTGTACTTACAGGTGGTGGTTCGCAACTAAAGCATTTAAAACAGTTGGTTGAATACATCACGGGTATGGATACCCGTATAGGCTATCCCAATGAACATCTTGCAGGTAATAGCGATGAAGAAACTACAAGCCCAATGTTTGCAACAGCTGTTGGTTTGGTAATGAGTGGTTTAGAGCACGGTAGTTATAATAATATTAGCTCAGTGCCTAAAGAAGAAATAGAGGAAAGTAGTTCCCAAGATACTGAGTTGTCAGAAAAAGAACAGGAAGACTTATATCAGAAGAGAATAGCAAAATCTAAGAAAAGCATTTTTGATCGTTGGGCAGAAAAATTCAAGGAATTCTTGGATAATGCAGAGTAGGCGAAAACGGCATTTAAATGTATAAAAGAATAACAATAAATAAGATTTTCACGAAAGTGTAAACAAAGACATAACTTAACTTAAACTAGGAAAACAACATAATATGAATGCTATGGAGTTTGACAATATCACATTTGATCTTCCCAAAAATCAAAGTAATGTCATCAAGGTTATAGGTGTTGGTGGCGGTGGCAGCAATGCAATTAACCATATGTTTCAGCAAGGCATAAAAGGTGTAGACTTTGTTATTTGTAATACAGATTCACAAGCCCTAGAAAATTGCTCAGTACCTATTAAAATTCAATTGGGTGTTGGACTTACTGAAGGACTAGGTGCTGGTGCCAATCCTGAGGTGGGCGAAAAGGCGGCTATTGAGAGTGAACAAGACATTGGACAAATGTTAGAGCTCAATACCAAAATGGTCTTTATCACAGCTGGTATGGGCGGTGGTACTGGTACGGGTGCGGCACCCGTCATTGCAAAAATGGCGAGAGAACAGGATATTCTTACTGTAGGTATTGTGACTATACCATTTGAATTTGAAGGGAAAATGCGTAACGAACAGGCTCAAAAAGGAGTTGAACGTTTGCGTGCTCAGGTTGATTCTTTAATCGTAATCAATAACAACAAACTACGCGAGGTTTATGGTAATCTTGGGTTTAAAGCTGGTTTTAGTAAGGCCGATGAAGTTTTGGCCACAGCTGCACGAGGAATAGCCGAAGTTATTACGCATCATTACACACAAAATATTGACTTACGTGATGCCAAAACCGTTTTAAGCAATAGCGGTACTGCCATCATGGGAAGTGCCTCTGCTAGTGGAAGCAGTAGAGCCAATGAAGCAATTACTAAAGCACTAGACTCACCCTTGCTTAACGATAATAAAATTGTAGGTGCTAAAAATGTACTCTTATTAATAGTTTCAGGAGGTGATGAAATTACCATTGATGAAATTGGTGAAATCAATGATCACATTCAAACGCAAGCTGGTAATAGTGCTAATATCATAATGGGTGTGGGCGAAGATGAAACACTTGGTGAAGCAGTTTCTGTTACAATTATAGCAACAGGTTTTAATGCAGAACAGCAAAATGATATAGTTAATATTGAGACTAAAAAAATCATCCATACGCTCGAGGATGAGCAGCGGGTAGAACAAGAATTATTAACTACAGAGCTTAAGCCAGCTGTTGATTTGACACCGTTTACTGCAGATCATCAAGAAGGACAAGCAATTGAAGAGGATCGTATTATACATACCCTTTCTTTTGACGAAGAGGAAACAACAGAAATAGAAGTTAATAATGAAATGGGGTATGACAACCAACTTATTCCTACTTCGGCTTTTATTAGAGATCTAGATGTAGTTTATGAAGAAGTAATTGCCCAAGTCAATGAAGATGAATTTGAATTAATTGATTCGACGCAAATCAGTGAAGAAATGGTAAAAGAAGAAGTTCCAACATCACTATCATTTGATATTCCTATAAAAAATCCAGAAGTAGTTGATGAAGTGGTTTTAGAAGAGAAGTCTCCGTTATTATTTGAATTAGATGAAGAAGAGGTTGCAGCTATAGAAGTTAATGACCCTGTTGAAATTATTCCGATAACTGAAGTTTCTACTAGTGGCGAAAAACGATATAGCCTGGAGGATTATATGGATATAGAAGAGGATTTAGTCTCGGCACAACCTTTTTCAGGAGGTAATACAGAAGTAGAAGAAGCCCTTAAATTGGAAAAGCGTGTACTAGACAATCAGCAGGATGAGGTTGTTGAGGAGGAAGTAGAAGATCCTATAAATAGTCCAATATCAAAATTACTTGCAGATCGTGCAGAGGAGCGCAAACGCAAGATGAAGGCTTTCAACTATAAGTTTCATAATAACCATGCACATATTGATGATATAGAGAAAGAACCTGCCTATAAACGAATGGGTATAGATTTGGAAGAGCCGCCTTCTAAAGAAGGTAATTTGTCTAGAACAACGCTATCAACAGATGAGAATGAAGAAATTCAATTAAAATCAAACAACAACTCTTTTTTACATGATAATGTAGACTAAAATTCCCAACTTACATTTTCATAGAAACCCGACAGCATTCCCTCGCTTTCGGGTTTCTTTTTTATCTTCGCATTCCATTAAAAAATAGTAGTAATGAGTTTATCAGCAAAAGTAATGACAGCAATGAAAGAGGCGATGAAAGCCAAGGATCAAAATGCATTAACGTCGTTACGTGCTGTAAAATCTGCGATATTATTGGCACAGACTGAAAGTGGTGCAAAGGAAGAATTGTCAGAAGACCAAGAATTAAAATTGCTTCAAAAGTTAGTGAAGCAGCGAAAGGACAGTGCTGCAATTTTTGCAGAGCAAGGTCGTGATGATTTGGCACAACCAGAAATAGATCAAGCTGAGGTAATTTCTCAATTTCTACCTGAGCAATTGAGTGAAGATGAAGTTGCTAAAATAGTAAATGAAGTTATTACTGCTGTTGGAGCTCAGGGGATGAAAGATATGGGTAAAGTAATGGGGCAAGTCAATGCACGTATTGCAGGAAAAGCAGATGGTAAAACCATTGCTACGATTGTTAAAAGTAAGCTTTCTTAGGAAGCTCAATTTAAGATTTAATACTCCTACCTTTGTAGGAGATTTATAGGCCCAGTGGCGCAACTGAATAGCGCATCAGATTTCGGCTCTGAGGGTTGGGGGTTTGAATCCCTCCTGGGTCACGAATAAATAGTTCAAACAAAAAAAAATGCCAAGCTCGCTTGAGCATTTTTTTTTGTTTGAACTATTTTCAAAGCGAAGCTTTACGAGATCACCGAAAACGAAGTTTAGGTAATCCTTATTTTCAAAGCGGAGATTTACGGAATCACCGTAGCGAATCGGATTATTTGGCATGTAGTGTTTCCGTTGAATAACCGACCTATAAAAGTATATCTGCCTGTTCAGATTGTTGCTAGCTAATATGACCAAAATCAAAATTGTTGTTTTATTGCTTATTCTTTGGCTTTTGCCGAAAGACATAATTGCGCAGCGACTTGAAGTAAATGGAGGTTTTTTGGCCAAGGCCGAGATCACTCTTGGAAATCAAAACCAATGGCTTAAGTTGGGCTTGTTTGGTTTTGGGACAGCTAATTTTGGTGATATTGCTATTGAAAGTGGTTTGTCGTTGGCCAGCTATACCTTTTTAAAACGGCATACGGTAAAACAAAAAGGGTTAGCCTACAGTTATGAATTTTTTGTTTTAGGCGGGGTAGGCCAAAATAGTAATCTATTGGGTGCTGCGACTTCAGAGTTTAATAATACAATAGTTTTTAA
Source organism: uncultured Flavobacteriaceae bacterium (assembly GCA_964504555.1). Taxonomy (GTDB): domain Bacteria; phylum Bacteroidota; class Bacteroidia; order Flavobacteriales; family Flavobacteriaceae; genus Dokdonia. Next base: position 4,974 of record CAZDFA010000104.1, read on the forward strand.
CGCCAACGGAGAAAGTGGTTTTCATGGCTTAGGCTTTGGTTTTGGCAAAGATTATTTGCCACAGAAATTAAAACCTTATGGTTTACGAAAAGGACAGATTATTATAAGATCTAGCAATGCATTTCATTCTTTACATATCGTATTTCAAAATGATGTGCGTTTGTATAGAATATTTAATGGCGAAGGTACTGATTATGGCTCTACAGGATCCTTAACAATAGGCTTTGCCAATATTGTCTCGAATGATGTTTTATACCGGGTTGGAGCGGGAATTGAATTATTTACCGCTCGTCCAGACTACAGTCGCGCCCCGCGAAACCCAACTAACTCTGATGACGGTCGAAAGAATGTGTGGTTTACTTTACCACCGTTTAGGGATTTGTTTTATAGCAATTTGTATGCCTTTGGCATCTATCAGGATAATCAAGGGCTTGCCTTTTCTGGAAAACTAGGTATTAATAGTCAAAAACTAGGTGCCTTTGTTCAAAACACACTCCATGATGGCTTTGGTTTGAATCCAAGATTTCCTTGGGATGTTACTGCAGTAGATAAGATCATCTATGAGCTAAGCGGCAATGTATTTTTTAATGCTACAGAAAATGATTAGGATTATTGTAACATATTGTGTTCTGGCATTGGTAATGGTAGGTTGTGAAACTTACAAAACTTTTTATGGGCCGGTAGCTTCTGATACCCAGAAGGGCGAGGAGTCTAGACTAGATTTGAGTAATCAAAACTTGGTAACGGTTCAAGATGTTTCGGCTTTTCAAGAATTGCGAGCTCTTAATTTAAGTGGTAATACGCGGCTCGATATTGTGGAAACCCTTCAAACAATTTCACAACCAGAAGCTCTTAAGATTTTGCGTTTAGATAGTTTGAACCTGAATCAATTACCTAACGGAATAGAACGATTTAAAAATTTGAAGCAATTGTCCCTAGCTGGTAATCCTGATTTAGATTTAGCAGTACTGTTTGATCAGTTGGAAAATTTTGAGCAATTGGAATTTCTCAACCTTAAAGGTAATTCCATACAACAGTTGCCAGAAAACATTACGAAGTTAAAAAGCATAAAGGATCTCAATCTTGCTTACAATCAACTACACGATGCAAAGAGCTACATCTACTTGGGTGCACTACCCAAACTCTTTAATTTATGGCTAGATCATAATAATTTGGATGTACTTCCAGATACCATAGGCGATGTAGATCAAGTCATTTATCTATATCTCAATCATAATTCCCTTAGTTCCCTACCTCGGACTATGGAAAATATGCGTGCCCGGGTCATTCACATAGGTTACAATAAATTTAAAGAATTGCCCGAACGTTTTATTGCTATGAAATCATTAATTATGGTGCATATCAATAACAATGAGATTTCGCATATTCCTGAAGCCTGGGATGAACAAAAGTTTAGCTTGTTGGCTCTTCTTTTGGATAATAATCAATTGCCTGAGGAAGACATCGCTAGAGCGAAAAAGCGTTTTCGAAATTTTTTCCTACTGTCTTTTCAGCAAAAAAATTTTGGTTATCACTAATTTTACGGAATAACAAATTTCCATTTTTCTACCGTAGTCCTCTAAAAACATTACATTTAAAATCCCAATTATAATTGATTATGGCACAACTTTTAGGCATTGGTTCACGCATAAAGCACCCAGAATATGGTCTTGGTGTGATAACAAATGTAACTGCAGAACTTTATTGGGTGACCTTTATTGATAGTGGTTTAGAAACTATTGATCTAAATGCTGATATTGAAATTATAGAAGCTGTAGAAGATGAAGTAGACACTGTGAGTTTTTATGAAGTGGAAAAGAGCTTACGCGAAATAATAAAACGCTACAGTGACATTTCAGAAGTAGTTCCTCTAGCTGACAAGTGGAAGGGAGGCACGCTCACACTAAACCCTAAAGATTCATCGTTAAGTAGTAAGGATATCCCTATTGATACTTTTTTTCATAAAGTAGTGATGGTACGGGATAGATTGCGGGTGATGGAACAAAAAATAAACTCCAGTAAAACCCTGGATGATCAAGACAAAATAGAATTACAACAATATGTAACAAGAATTTATGGAAGCTTAACCACCTTCAATGTACTTTTTAAGAATAGTACCCAGAATTTCGTGGGTGAGCGTTCTAAAAAGTAGTGCTTTGCGCACAATTCTAATACTAACAACAATCAATGCTTTTAGTACAATCCAATGCACATGAGTTTTACTGGATAGCACCCTATATACTGGTGGGCATAGGAGTTTTGGTGGTTTATGTTGGTTTTAGAATGTATGAAAACTGGTATGCCAATACTAAAGATAAGTTGTTATATAGGCAATTGTGGATTTTTAAACGATTAAGTAAAGCCCAAAAGGATTACCTCAACGAAAACTTCAAATTCTACACCAAGCTAACGCCAAAAGAAAAAAGACGCTTTGAGCATCGCGTTGCGCATTTTGTGCATTTAAAAGAATTTATTGGACGAGAAGATCTAGTAGTAACCGGTGAAAAAAAATTACTGATTGCAGCTGTGGGTTGTATGCTTAGTTTTGGTAGAAAGCACTATGACTATCGTTTAATTGATTATATTTTATTGTATCCTAAAGCTTTTTATAGCAGTGTTAATGGTGGCTATCACAAAGGAGAGTTCAACCCTATGCAACGTACCCTTGTTCTTTCTTGGGAAGATTTTGAGCATGGGTATCGCATTTCCGATGATAATTTGAATTTGGGTATTCATGAATTTATGCATGCTTTGCAATTAGATGCAAAACAGAGTAATGATATTGATGCATTGCGTTTTGAGCGAACCTATCAGCGTATTTTACAGCAGCTCACTAATGCAACCGAAAAAGAAAAACTAAATACGGTGAAGTACTTTAGAGCCTATGCTTTTACCAATGAATATGAGTTTATGGCAGTACTGGCCGAGTATTTTATCGAATCTCCTAAAGACTTTAAAAAGCAATTCTCCGACTTGTATGGCCACGTAAGAACCATGTTTAATTTTGATTTTGCTGGTTATTAGCCCAATTTCAAATATATTTAGCCAATAAATTTAGTTAACCACTCAATAATACAATGGAAAATATACAACAAGAACAACCGCAATTGGTACCTGTGAGTGCCTTATCGGATGAAAAACGTGTAGCATTTTACCGTAAAACCTATTTACATGTTGCTTATGCAGTTTTACTTTTTATAGCTGTAGAAGTTATATTATTTCAAGTTCCAGCAATAGTCAACTTTGCCTTGTCTATGACGGTAGGCTGGAGATGGTTATTACTTCTTGGAGCCTTTGCCCTTGCCACAAATTATGCTGAGCGCATGGCATTAGGGACAACAGATCGCAATAAACAATACATGGCCCTTGGAATTTTTGTGATTGCAGAAGCGTTTATCTTTATTCCACTTTTATACATTGCTATTGGCGTAACTGAAGATTTTGCACTGCTCAACCAGGCAGCTGTCTTAACTTTAGCATTGTTTACAGGCCTTACGTTAACCGCGCTTCTTACTAAAAAGGACTTTTCGTTTTTAAAATCGATATTGACCATTGGCTTTGTTATAGCTATAGGCCTAATTGTAGCAGGCACATTGTTTGGATTTAATCTAGGACTTTGGTTTAGTGTAGCAATGGTGGCTTTAGCAGCAGGCTCAATTTTGTATACAACTTCTAATATGGTACATAAATATCAGGAAGAGCAGTATGTGGCAGCGGCCTTAGGCTTGTTTGCTTCTTTAATGCTATTATTTTGGTATATCCTAAGAATATTAATGTCTAGGGATTAACAAAATCACAAATCGTATTTGACTGGAAATAAAAATAGCTGTCATTCTGAATTCAATTCAGAATCTTGGTATTCTGATCTATGATGTGTTTAGAATCTGAAACAAGTTAAATTGACAAGATTGTGAAGACTTACCCTTTTTCACACAGTGTTTAAATTAACAAAATGTTTTTCAAAGGGGCTAACCCCTTTTGAAAAAAGAGCTTCGTAGCTTCCTGCTAACCGTTGCATTGTATCCAGCTGTTTTTCATTAATACTATAGGTTTTGATGTCTTGGAGTTGGACATCACTTAGAAGATTAAGTGAATTAATAATAGGTTGGCAGGTGTTGCACGTACTTAAATGATATATTTTTTTACGGCTTATAGTGTGATTTTTAG
>CAZDFA010000105.1:0-9130 GCA_964504555.1 uncultured Flavobacteriaceae bacterium
AGCAACTGTACAAAGTGATTCTTTTACGTTTCCTGGTCATACCGATTATTTAAATAAAGAACTTGAAGGCAAACCCATGATGCTTATGGTTTCTGAAAGTTTGCGAATTGGTCTTTTAACAGATCACGTTCCTGTTAAAGATATTGCCAGCGCTATAACTCCAGAATTAATTAAGGATAAAACAAATACACTTTACAAAACACTTCAACAGGACTTTGGTATTACAAAACCTAAGATTGCCTTGTTGAGTATCAATCCTCATATTGGAGATAATGGCGTCATAGGAAAAGAAGATGACGAAGTCTTAATTCCAACGCTAGATGCTATACGCCGAGATGGCAAAATTGTTTATGGGCCTTATGCTGCAGATAGTTTTTTTGGCTCCGAAAACTATAAGAGTTTTGACGCCATCCTAGCGGCTTATCACGACCAAGGTCTAATTCCTTTTAAAACACTCTCCTTTGGCAAAGGAGTTAATTATACCGCAGGTCTAGATAAAATAAGAACTTCTCCAGATCATGGCACTGCCTATGACATTGCTGGCAAAAACAAAGCAAATCCCCAATCATTCACAGCCGCTATTTTTGAAGCTCTTAATTTATACCGAAAGCGCGAAGAGTATTATAAACTAACGGCAAATATGCTAAAGCCTTTAAGTAAAAAAGTAGGTAATAAAAAACAAGTTAATAAAGTAGAATAGTAATTTTTTAGCTGATCAATGTTCTTTACCATCCAAAAGCAAGGTTCTTGCTTAATTAATGCTACTAAAATCAAAAAAAAGATTATCTTTGCAGGCTTGTAAGAAAATGTGGAAGAGATGAAACCCCTGAAGCGATTTACTATACAATTTGTAGGTCTTAAAGAAGGAATTCACACATTTAAGTACTATTTAGACAAAACGTTCTTTGAGTATTTTGATTTTGAAGATTTTAATGATCTGTCTGCCAGCATAGTTGTTAGTTTGCATAAAAAAACAACATTTTTGGAACTTAATTTCCAATTAAGTGGTGCTATTAATGTAAACTGCGATGTTTCTAGCGAAGCCTATGACCAAGACATTAGTGATCAATTTAGCCTTGTAGTAAAATTTGGCCAAGAATATAATGATGATCACGAAGATATTCTCATTATTCCTCACGGAACCTATGAGATAAACATTGCCCAGTACATTTATGAATTAATTGTTCTGGCAATACCTAGTAAACGTATTCATCCTGGAATAGAAGATGGAACTTTAAAATCTGACATTGTAGCAAAACTTAGACAATTAAGCCCAAGTGAAGCTGAAAATGAACAAAATTCTCAAGAAACCGATCCCCGATGGGATAAATTAAAAAAATTATTAACGGATAAATAAAACATAATGGCACATCCTAAACGAAAAATCTCGAAAACTAGAAGAGACAAAAGAAGAACCCATTATAAAGCTTCAGTACCACAAATTGCAACTGATCCTGTTACTGGTGAAGCACATCTATACCATAGAGCGCATTGGCATGAAGGTAAGTTATATTATCGAGGTCAAGTTGTTATAGATAAAACCGAAGAAGTAGAAGCTTAATATTAAGATAATATGATTACAAAAACTCTTGCAAATTGCAAGAGTTTTTTTTGTGGGCAAAAAAGTAAAAAAAGTTAATTTTTGACTGGTTTTGATCAAAAATTAGTATTTTTCGACCCATTTTTAATTGTTTTTGCGTCTTTTTGACAAAAACTTAACTGATAAGAATGAGTAAAATCTCAGCAGCGATAACAGCTGTAGGCGGTTATGTACCGGAGTATCGATTAACCAATCAACTCTTAGAGACGATGGTTGATACCAATGATGAGTGGATCACCACTCGCACCGGTATAAAAGAACGTCGAATCTTAAAGAATGAGAACCAAGGAACCTCTTTTCTTGCTATAAAAGCGGCACAAGATCTTTTACAGCGATCAGGCACCAATCCAGAAACCATAGATATGGTTATTGTTGCCACAGCGACACCAGATATGCTCGTTGCCTCCACGGCAGTTTATACAGCTACACAAATAGGAGCTATAAATGCATTTGCTTATGATTTGTCAGCCGCTTGTTCAAGCTTTTTATATGGGATATCCACAGCGTCTAGTTATATAGAGTCTGGGCGTTACAAGAAGGTGCTAGTCATAGGAGCAGATAAAATGTCATCTATTATTGATTATACTGACCGAGCAACCTGTATCATTTTTGGCGACGGAGCTGGCGCTGCCTTATTTGAACCAAATAATGAAGGACTTGGTTTACAAGATGAATATTTGCGATCTGATGGCCTAGGCCGTAATTTTTTAAAAATAGATGCAGGTGGGTCAATGCTGCCCGCAACCAAGGAAACTATAGACAAACGCCTACATTATGTTTATCAAGATGGCAAAACAGTCTTTAAATTTGCTGTTTCCAATATGGCCGAAGTTAGCGATCTTATTATGAAACGTAATAATTTAACCAGTAATGACGTTTCCTATCTCATTGCTCACCAGGCTAATAAAAGAATTATTAACGCTACCGCTAAGCGCATGGGAATTGAGGATGAAAAGGTATTAATCAATATCGATAGATATGGCAATACCACTTCAGCTACATTACCGCTACTGCTTAGTGATTTTGAGAATAAATTTAAAAAAGGAGATAACCTTGTTTTTGCTGCCTTTGGTGGTGGCTTCACCTGGGGGTCTATCTATCTTAAATGGGCATATAATTCCTAACCTAAAAACTGAAAACCAACTAGAACAATATGGATTTAAAAGAAATTCAAAACCTAATTAGATTCGTAGCAAAATCTGGCGCTAGTGAAGTCAAGCTAGAAATGGATGATGTAAAAATAACCATTAGAACCGGAAATGAAGAGACTAAAGCGGAAACTATTATTCAACAAGTCACGGCTCCACCAGTTGCCGCTGCGCCCACCACTCCTACTCCACCTCCAGCTGCTCCGACTCCTCCGGCTGATAAAATAAAAGACACTAGTGAAAGTGATTCCAAATACATAACCATCAAATCGCCAATAATTGGTACATTTTATCGAAAACCATCCCCTGACAAACCTACTTTTGTTGAAGTAGGAAAGTCAATTTCAGAAGGTGATGTTCTCTGTGTTATAGAAGCTATGAAGCTTTTCAATGAAATTGAAAGTGAAGTTTCGGGCACTATTGTTAAAGTATTGGTAGATGATTCATCGCCAGTTGAGTTTGACCAACCTCTCTTTTTAGTAGACCCTTCTTAAATAGTAGTTGACAGAGAATAATTAGTTTTTCGCATTAAGCGAAACAAAATAAAAAAAACGATTATGTTTAAGAAAATATTAATCGCCAATAGGGGAGAAATAGCCTTGCGGGTAATTAGAACTTGCAAAGAAATGGGCATTAAAACCGTTGCTGTATACTCCACAGCAGATGCTGAAAGTCTCCATGTTAAGTTTGCAGATGAGGCAGTTTGTATAGGCCCTGCACCAAGTAGTGAGTCCTATCTCAAAATGGCTAATATCATTGCAGCGGCAGAGATTACCAATGCAGATGCCATTCATCCAGGTTATGGTTTTCTATCAGAAAATGCCAAATTCTCTAAAATTTGTGAAGAGCACCATATTAAATTTATTGGTGCATCACCTGAAATGATTTCCAAGATGGGAGATAAAGCAACGGCTAAAGCTACAATGAAAGCGGCTGGTGTTCCTTGTGTGCCTGGCTCTGAGGGATTAATAGAAGATTTTGAGCAATGCCAAAAACTTGCCTTAGAAGTTGGCTACCCTGTTATGCTTAAAGCCACTGCTGGTGGTGGTGGAAAAGGTATGCGAGCGGTTTGGAAAGAAGAAGATCTTAAAAAAGCTTGGGATTCTGCCAGACAAGAATCTAAAGCTGCTTTTGGAAATGATGGCATGTATATGGAAAAGCTTATTGAAGAGCCTAGACATATTGAAATACAAATTATCGGAGACAGCAAAGGAAAAGCGTGTCACTTATCTGAGCGTGACTGCTCTGTACAGCGAAGACATCAAAAACTTACAGAAGAAACACCTTCTCCTTTTATGACTGATAAGCTGCGGGAAGATATGGGTAACGCTGCCATTAGAGCAGCTGAGTTCATTCAGTACGAAGGAGCTGGAACGGTAGAATTTCTAGTAGACAAACACCGTAATTTCTACTTTATGGAAATGAACACCCGTATACAAGTAGAACACCCAATTACCGAACAGGTTGTTGATTATGATCTTATAAGAGAGCAAATCCTTGTAGCGGCAGGCACTTCAATTTCTGGAAAAAATTACACCCCACAATTGTATTCTATTGAATGTAGAATAAATGCAGAAGACCCTTATAACGATTTTAGACCCTCTCCAGGTCGTATCACCAATCTTCACGCTCCAGGAGGTCACGGGGTTAGAATAGATACCCATGTATATAGCGGATATATGATCCCCCCTAACTATGACTCTATGATTGCCAAACTCATCACTACAGCGCAAACTAGACAAGAAGCGATTGATAAAATGAAGAGAGCGCTAGATGAATTTGTTATAGAAGGAATTAAAACAACAATTCCTTTCCATAGACAGCTTATGGATGACCCCAATTATGTTTCTGGTAACTATACAACCAAGTTTATGGAAGATTTTGAAATGCAAAAACCCCAACCCTAAAAGACTATTTTCTTTACTTTTTGTTATTTGGCAAAGCATTAACAGCCCGAGCATAGGCAATTTGTATTTTTGGGCGTCTAGCTTAAAATCATGCATTTAGTAATTGATGTAGGAAATACAAAAGTCAAACTTGCTGTATTCAATGAAGCAGCCCTTGTTCAGACAAAAATCGCAAGTCGCGGAACTTTTGTCGCTGCCCTTGAAACAATCTCGGAGGAGTACACCATTAATAAAGCAATACTATCCTCGGTTGCTCAATTAAAGCAGGATGAAAAACAATCTATAGAGCGATTATTTTTAACCTTAATTTTAGATCATAATACGACAGTGCCTTTTACAAATTTGTATAGTACTCCAGAAACATTGGGCATAGACCGTATTGCTCTTGTTTCGGCATTTGTGGGTAAATATGAAGATCTACCTGGTTTGATTATAGACGCTGGCACCTGTATCACCTATGACTTTGTTGATGAAGAAGCAAATTATCTGGGCGGTGCCATTTCACCAGGTTTACGCATGCGATACCAAGCCTTACATAAACAAACAGACAACCTGCCCTTATTAGAAACAAGTGAAGAAATTTTCTTGATAGGAAATTCAACTGCCGCTTCTATGCATTCTGGTGTTATTTTTGGTATTACGCAAGAAATTGAAGGGCAAATTCAACTATATAAACAAAAACATCCTAATATCAAGGTAATTTTGACTGGCGGTGATGCTCATTTTTTGTCAAAACGATTTAAAAATAGCATCTTTGCGGACTCAAATTTTTTGCTAGAGGGACTCAATTTCATACTTAGCAATGCTAATGATTAAGAAAATTTTATTTATTACTCTAGTTTTATGTAGCGCACTAGCAGTTGGGCAGCTTAATGGTAATCCATCCCCCTATTCGTTTTATGGCATAGGTACTGAACAATTTCAGGGAACAACAGAAAACAGATCGATAGGTGGTTTAAGCACTGTTAGTGACAGTTTACATCTTAATTTGCGTAATCCTGCCTCCTTAGGGAAGCTTCGATTCGTGACTTTTGCAGTTGGTGGCAATCATGATCAGGTCGGGTTAGAAGATGCAACGATTAATTCGACTGCTAGCAATTCTGCATTTAGTTATTTGGCCTTAGGATTCCCGGTTGCTAAAAGAGTAGGAGTAAGTTTCGGATTAATCCCATTTACCTCAGTTGGTTACCAATTAGAAGAAGCCAATGGCACTCAAATAGATCAGTTTTCAGGGCAAGGAGGACTAAATAGGGTCTTTTTATCTACAGGCTATAAGGCTTTTAAAGGTTTTACAATAGGTGGTTCAATAGAGTATAATTTTGGAAATATTCAAAATGAATCCTTCATAATTATTGATCAAGTAGAGTTTGGAACCCGTGAAACTAATAGATCAGATGTTTTAGGATTCACATTTAATCTTGGGGCTCAATATGAGATTGACCTAAGTGAAAAATTGAGACTATATTCCTCACTTTCTTATATCCCTTCAACTAGTATAAATTCTGAAAATCAGCGAGAAGTTGCATCTGTATTCTTTAATCCTACTATTGCTGTTTTCCAAGAAGCCGCAGTAACAAATTTAGATGTGGCCGATTCAGATTTTGAATTTCCTTCAGCAATTACCTTTGGATTGGGAATAGGAGAGCACAACAAGTGGTATGTAGGAGGTGAAATTACTAATCAAAATAATAGTTCATTTACAAATCGTTCTTTTACTTTAGATAATGCAGAATTTGTCGATGCTACTCAAATACGCTTTGGCGGTTTTTACACCCCTAATTTTAGGTCAATTAGAAGCTATGCATCTCGTGTTACTTATAGGGCTGGATTACGTATTGAAGAAACAGGATTAGTCGTCAATGGCGAATCTATTGATGAGTTTGGCATATCTTTTGGAGTTGGGTTACCTGTAGGTACTATTTTAAACAATGTTAATATTGGTTTTGAATATGGTCAACGAGGCACAACATCTGCCAACTTAATACAAGAAAATATATTTAATTTTAACATAGGTTTATCATTTAACGACATTTGGTTCATAAAAAGCAAATTCAATTAATGATATTTTAAAGAATGAGAAGATGAAAACTAGATTAACTCTCCTGGCACTTTTACTAACCGTATTCAATATCGCTGCTCAAGAAGATTGCGCAATAAAATTGTCATTATTCAATGAGGCTGCTAAAATCAAAAACTATGATGAGGCAAAAAAGCACTTCTCTGATTTGAGAACCAATTGTCCTAGTGTTGGTGTTGCCTTATATCAGCAAGGGGAAAAGCTACTAAATGCAGATCTCAAAAAAGCTACTAGTACAACGGAAAAGCAAACTATTGCTAATGACCTTATTCAATTGCTAAAAGATAGAGAACAATATTTCCCTGCAAAAACTAAAGATGGTCAATTTCAAGCAAAAATTGCTCAAATTTTAGTAAACCAAGAAATCGGAACTCTCAAGTCTCAATATCAAGCCTTCAAGAATGCCTGGCAAGACAAGGCTACCATAAAGCAACCTAAAAATATATACACCTATTTCAAATTGGCTGTAGATTCTTATAAAGCAAATGAATTGCCATTACAAGAAGTTTTTGATTTGTATGATGATGTGCAGGCAAAAATGAAAGAGGAGTCTAACAAACTAGCCTCTGGACTTACAAGCTTACTTAAGAAGCAGGAAAATGGGGAGCAATTAAGCAGTAAAGAAAAAAAGAACTTAAAACGTTATGAAACTAACTTAAAAGCCTTCTCCATTTTTAGCACAAATACTGATGTTTATTTAGGAGAATTAGCAGATTGTACCAACCTAATCCCTCTTTACAATAAAGATTTTGAAAATAAGAAAAATGATGTAGAGTGGATTAAAAAAGCAGCGAGTCGTATGTCTGGCAAAGACTGTACCGATGATCCATTATTCATCAAAATGGTAGAACAACTTGACAGACTAGAACCATCACCTAGTACAAAGCAATATCTGGCAATTCTTGAGAAAAAGAAAGGCAATATAGAACAAGCCATGGCTTATTGGGAAGAGGCCGCTAATGCCATCCCAGATGCTAATAAAAAGGCTGGTCTCTTTTATAGAATTGCTGAAGAGCATAGAAAAAAAGGTAGTTACGGAAAGGCCAGAACTTATTATAACAAAAGCTTAGAATTTGATCCAGGTAGAGGACGAGCTTATTTACGTATTGCGGAAATGTATGCCAAAAGTGCAAACAACTGTGGTGATAGCAATTTTGACAAGAGGGCAGTATATTGGTTAGCGGCAAATGTAGCAAATAAAGCTGCTCGAGTAAATCCAAGTTTGTCTAAGACAGCTGTAGCTGCAGCTGCAAATTATAGAGGGAGAGCTCCTAGCAAATCTGAAATCTTCCAAGCAGGAAGAGCTGGAGAAACTATAAGAATAGGATGCTGGATACAGAGAAGTGTTAAAGTACCTTCTTTTTAATTTGAGAAAAAAAAATAATATACTTTATTTAAGTACAGTCACAGCTTTTGCTGTGACTTTGCTTTTAGGATGCACTGGCGGGAGTATTCAGCAGTTGCAAAAAAAACCGGATGGCCCCGCTTCTGAAGGGACTATTATCAACCTTAGGTATATAGATTCTGGCAAAGTAAAGGCACACCTTAAGGCACCTTTTTTAAAGGACTTTTCTAATGAAGAATTCCCCTATAGGGAATTTCCAGATGGTTTGGATCTGACCTTTATTGATGATAAAAAAGAAGAAAATTACATCACTGCAGATTATGGAATCCAATACACTTTAACTGGTTTGGTAGATTTGCGTCAAAATGTGGTACTCATCACCAAAGACAACGACACTCTAAAAGCCCAACAACTCTATTGGGATCAGGCCAAAAGCTGGGTGTTTACCGATTTACCTTACACCTTGATAAGTGCTGATGGCTCCCAAAACAAAGGCGATCTTTTTGATTCTAGTGAAGACTTTACAGATTTTGTATCTTTAAATAATACTTCAAGACAATACGTCAAGGAAGAGGAAGAAGAATCAAATATTACCAATGACTCGATACGCTAAATTTTTTGAATACATCTACCTAGTGGTAGCTGTTCTATCTATCATTGAAGTATTCGCCCGTTGGAATACCACCGATCGTAGAGAGGCCTACTTATTTATATTTTTTACAATTGTAGGAACGGGCATGTTTTTCTTTAGAAGGTACTTTCGTAAAAAAATGGAACAAAGAAACCGAGACAGGTGAGCAGTTTTCAGTTTCAAGTTACCGTAATTGTACTATCGCTTATTTTTTCTGCTTTCTTTTCGGGTATGGAAATTGCCTATATCTCCTCCAATAAAATCCATATTGAAATTGAGAAAAAACAAAATAATTTCCTTGCACGAATACTGCAACGCCTTACTGCCAAGCCTTCCAAATTCATTACCACAATGCTATTGGGTAACAATATTGCCCTTGTGATGTATGGCTATTATATGGGAAGTTTGCTCCAAAATTGGTT
>CAZDFA010000106.1:0-8815 GCA_964504555.1 uncultured Flavobacteriaceae bacterium
GTTAAAGCAGAAAATCTAGATTTTATAGAAGCAGAATTAAAAGAAGGGAGTATTTATTTTATAGAGGCTACCCCAACATTAGGCGCAATTACTTCTGCTGTAAAATTTAAGCTAGTTAATTACTCTGATGAAAAGCAGATGAAACGAATAATGAAAGTGATAGAAAATAATGAAGGAGTTGCTTTTGCCAAGTCAGAATTAGATAATGCTCAAAATGAAATGCAAAAGGTAATTAATGAAAGTAGTCGCAAAATACAAGTGAAGCGCAAGAGAAAAAAGAAGGTTAAATACCTTACTCTGGATATGACTTATGAGCTATAAATTAAAACAGCATTTAGTGCTTTGAATGTAGTGTTTGGCAATTTTACGTGTACAATTATAACTGCATAATCCTATCCTGATAATCGTCAATAATATTATTTGGCAAAGATTTAAGATAAGTCTGTGTTGTATTTAGTTTAGAGTGCGGCACTAATCCCCAAAACCGCGATAAAAGTGTTCCAATGTTGGGCACAGCTGAAATAGAATAAATTAATTTTAAAGCCTTCTGGAAACAAGGGGCTTGTTTTTAAGAGTTTAAAACTTGTTCTAAAGCTTCATCTACATCCTGAAAAATAAAATTTGCTTGATAGTTTATAGTTGTAGTTAGATTGCTATGGCGATATAGCTTTTGAAGTTTTTTTGGGTGGATTTGATCTCCAGCAATATTGCCAAAGCTATGCCTGGCAATGTGTATCGAGAGTGGCTTTTTGATTGTAGAAGAGGAGGTGGAAACGGTGGAAATGGATTATCATTAACAATTTTCACTTCGGATGTTGCTAGTGAAACTTTTACTTATACAAGGCTTTTGAATGAAGGGGGACATGGAGGTCGTGGTGGTGTTCCTAATCCGAGAAATTTAGGATATGGAGAGGATGGTTCTAATGGTCAAAAAGGTGTATTTGTAGTTATTAGTGCTTCTGATTTATCAGAATTTATAGCTGAATAAAGAATTACTCTTAATTATCGTGGATCGTTTTTGGGCATACTTTTAGTAACTCAAAATCTAAACATTATTTTAAGAAATTGAAAATAAGGCATTAAGTGTCGCTGGTTCGAGTCCAGCTCCCGCTACAACAAGCCAAACACTTTCGTGTTTGGCTTTTTTTTGTGAATGAGATTTTTGAAACGTGTTTCATAAAATTGAAATGTCAAAAAAGTAATTTTATTTGAAAATTGGTTTGTTGTTCACGCTTCCATTTAAGTCCCAACACATCACTTTTTAAAAAAGTGATGTGTTGAATCCTGCTCCGGCTACAAGAAAAATCAATTGTGAATGCAATTGGTTTTCCTCGGGCTGTCTTCCAAATTCTGGCCCATTCCATTACTTGAAGGCAATGGAATAAATCCTACTCCCATTGTGCAGAACGCTTTTCGAGAATTCAATAGCTTTAATTTTGGATTAAAATAGGGGATACCCTTTTAATATTAATAGTTCTTTAAAATCAGATCTTCTAAATTCTTCGTATTTTCTACTTTTAAATATGAACACCAAGTATTCTCAAATCTATTTGGATTATAATGCCACAACGCCCTGTGATGAGGCTGTTGTAGCAGCAATGCTACCGTATTTCTCACAAGATTTTGGGAATGCCTCTAGCGGCCATCATCCTTACGGTTGGTTGGCGATGGATGCTATTGAGGAGACTACAAATACTATTGCTGCGAGTTTGGACATTAGTCCTAAAGAAATCACCTACACCTCTGGATCGACTGAAAGTATCAATAGCATCTTAAAAGGTGTTTTTCAAGCTAGAAAAGCCAAACGTAACCATATCATTACCTCCAAAGCAGAACATAAAGCAGTTTTGGATGTTTGTGCTTCTCTGGAAAAAGAAGGAGCGGAGATTACGTATCTAGATGTGGATGTTAGTGGTCTAATAGATATAGCACAACTGGAAGCTGCCATTTCAGAGCAAACCAGTATCGTGGCTTTGATGCTTGCCAATAATGAAACTGGCGTAATACAGCCTTTAGAAGCGATTGCTAATCTATGTAATACAAATGGATGCCTCCTCTTTTCTGATGCCACTCAGGCCTTAGGAAAAATACCATTGTATGGCTTTTTTGAATGTGTCGATTTTGCTTGCTTTTCTGCACATAAGATATATGGTCCGAAAGGTATCGGATTCACTTATAGTAAGTCGAGTACCACTAAGGCGTTGGGCGCCTACATTCATGGTGGTGGACAACAAGAAGGTCGTCGAGGTGGCACCTATAATACTCCAGCTATTATAGGAAAGGGGATCGCCTTAGAACTCGCACTAAAACAACAACAGGAAATTACGGTCCGTCTTTCACAATTAAGAAATCACCTGCAGGAAGGATTATCGACTATTGAAGAAAGTGTTGTGAATTGCGCTTCGGTAAATCGATTGCCCAATACGTTAAATATGTCCTTCAAGTATGTCGATGGGCAACAATTACTCAGAGCTTTGAGTCGGCATTTGGCGATATCTAATGGTTCGGCTTGCAATTCGGCAGCGGTGAATCCCTCGCATGTACTTACCGCTATGGGTATTTCAAAAGCATTAGCTTTTTCCAGCCTGCGTTTTAGTTTAGGTAAATACACCACAGCTCAAGAGATCGAAAAAACAATTGCCATTGTCATCGAAGAAGTCGCAAAACAACGTGCTTCTAATATTCTTTGGGAACGGCGTTAAACAGATATTTTT
This sequence comes from uncultured Flavobacteriaceae bacterium, assembly GCA_964504555.1. Classification (GTDB taxonomy): domain Bacteria; phylum Bacteroidota; class Bacteroidia; order Flavobacteriales; family Flavobacteriaceae; genus Dokdonia. The sequence continues at coordinate 2,715 of CAZDFA010000106.1, forward strand.
CGGTTCATTTCGACCTGCCTCTACTGCTGTTTCGGCAGACAAGTACAATCCCGACTTTGTCGGAATCACTCAATGACCGAAATTCAGGTGAGGGGATTTAAAATCGCTCGTGTATAGGTTCCTGCTTCTCCCGTAGCATGCCTCCTTTTTTATTGGAAAACACGCTTAAGATTTCTGCAAAAATACTGGCGGCAATTTCTTCAGGTGTATTTGCTCCAATCTCCAAACCACAAGGAGCGTAAACCCGTGATAAAGCTTCTGCGCTAAGCGGAATTCCCTGTTCGGCAAACTCAGCTTCCACCTTCTGAAACCGTTTTTTAGGCCCTAAACTGGCAATATAGGGTGACGGACTTTCCAACAGCTTTCGTAAATTCTCAAGGTCGGTTTTGTAGTCATGCGCCATCAGGATAACGGCAGTGCGTTCATCAATAAGTGGTCGCTTTTCTTCGTCTTTACTGTAAATGTGGTGTACGCTATCCAGTCGATCCTTTTTCAATTTTTGCAGGTTGCCCACCAGGCTCACGTCCCAATCCATCACTTTTGCCAGATCAATCATAGGATACACATCATAGTTATCTCCAAAAATAGCCAGGTGATACTGCTGCGGGATGAGTTCGATAAAAGCACTTAAGGTTAAATCGTCAATCTCATAATGATAAATTCGGGATCGCTTGGTATTTAATACGGTATCAATATCGGCGGTGAGTAGACGCTTTAATGTTTCGTGCGTGCAACCTTCCAGTTCCTTGGTTTGGGTGTCATAATAATAGGTTGATCCCAACGCAATGCTGGCATCACCGTCGTTAGATGCCGTTACTGTTACCAAAACATGGGACTGGCGCGAGGCCAGACACCGCTCTAATAAGGGTATGGCGGTGCTGCTTTCAGTGATTGGCGAAATCAACACATCAATCACCCCATTGCATCCTAAACCAACACCTATTTGATTTTCATCATCTCTAGAAGTGTCATAGGTCACAATTGAAGGTTGTCCCTTAAGAATAGCGATTTGAGAGCGTTTGAGTGCATCACCTTCTAGACAACCCCCACTAATTCCGCCTTCAAAAACACCCGATTCAAAAACCAGCATGCGAGCACCTTCCCTGCGATAGGATGATTCCTCCACGCGAACCACCTGTGCGATGGCGCAACGCTCTGAGGCCGTGCGGTAAAAATTATAAAGTTTGAGTATGGATTTTAGTTCCTTCATAATACTTCGTTAAAGCTTGCCCATTTAGTAGCAAGATTCCCAAAAACCTGAATTTTTATTGTAAATTTAGTGACTTTGGTTTTTTTAGATCAAGTGGCTTTTTTCGCGAAAGCGAAAACCTATAACGGCAACTAAAATTAGTGAAACTTCAGGATAGTTTTAATAGAACAATCGATTATGTGCGCATTGGGGTAACTGATCGCTGCAATCTGCGCTGTTTTTATTGCATGCCCAAGGAGGGTATTCCCTATGAGCCTAAAGCCGAATTGCTGAGTTATGAAGAAATTTTGAGGCTGTTGCACATTCTGGGGACGTTGGGTTTCACGAAAGTGCGCTATACAGGAGGGGAGCCTTTTTTACGAAAGGATTTTATCTCACTACTGGAACGCACCCACGACCTCAATCTATTCAAGGACATACGCATCACCACGAATGGGACCTTGTTGACAAAGCATATTCATAAACTAAAGGACTTGGGGATTACCACCATTAATCTGAGTCTGGATTCTCTGGATGCCGAACGCTTTAAGCAAATTACCCGTCGTGACGATTTTAGTAAGGTGATGGATACTTTCTATACCCTCTTGGCGGAAGGTTTTCGCGTTAAGCTTAATGCAGTAGTGATGCAGGGCATCAATACACAGGATATTATTCCTTTGGTGAAGTTGGCAAAAGACCAAAAGGTAAGCGTGCGTTTCATTGAAGAGATGCCTTTTAATGGAGGCTACAAGAAGAATGATACGCTGTTTAAAGCAAAAGATATTTATAATGCGATTCAGGAGGTATACCCGAGCCTACAGGCAGTAGGTGGGAAACATGGCGATACAGCAACCAATTATGACATAGCTAATTTTAAAGGAAATGTGGGAATTATACCCGCCTTTTCGCGCTCCTTTTGCAATACCTGTAACCGATTGCGCATTACTTCCAAAGGATCCATAAAAACCTGTCTCTACGATGCAGGGGTCTTTAGCATTCGCGATTATATGAGAGCCGGAGCTACAGATGAGGAGTTGGCCAATAAATTTATAGAACTGGTGAAGCTAAAACCTGAAAATGGTTTTATGGCCGAAGCGGGAAAAATACAAGCAAGAATTCGTAAAGAAAGTATGAGCTCCATAGGAGGCTAACAACAATGAGCAACACCTTTATTACATACCAGCAAGCACTAGACATTTTAGATCAACACAAGGCGTCATTTCCTGTCGCCAAAGTACCTATTGCCGATTGTGACGGACTCGTACTTGCCGAAGATTTAATTGCCGATCGGGATTTTCCGCCCTATCATCGGGTGACTATGGATGGCATTGCCATACGGCATCGCACCTTTGATGATGGGATGGACACCTTTCCCATTCAGGAGGTGGCTCCCGCGGGTTCGCCTCAAAAAACGCTGCTCGATGTAAACAATTGCATTGAGGTTATGACTGGTGCGATTCTCCCCAGTAAGACCGATACGGTGATTCGCTATGAAGATCTCAATATTCAGGATGGACAAGCGCAAATTACCATAGAGACCATTACCAAACGGCAAAATATTCACTTTAAAGGCATTGATATTGCTCAGGGGACTGTTGTCAAAAAAGCGGGACAACGCATTTCAAGTGCCGAGGTCAATGTGGCGGCAGCTACGGGGATGGATACAATCGCTGTACGCGAAATGCCAAGTGTGGTCATTGTCTCCACAGGAGATGAATTGGTAGATGTAACCGAAACCCCAGCTGATTATCAAATTCGTCGATCCAGCGGTTACGGCATACGAAATACCCTAAAAGAGTGGGGTATTCAGGCAACGCTAAAGCACCTGCCAGACAATGAAGCCGAAATGGAAGAACACCTCACCCAATTATTAAATGACTTTGATGTGTTGGTGATTACCGGAGGTGTTTCTAAAGGGGAATATGATTTTTTACCAGGAGTGCTCACCCGTTTAGGTGTGGTGAAACACTTTCATAAAATCCAGCAACGCCCGGGGAAACCCCTATGGTTTGGAACCCGTAACGATGACACCTATGTTTTTGGGCTACCAGGAAACCCAGTGTCTTCCTTTGTATGCCTATATGTTTATGTGAGGTATTGGTTGATGCAATCCCTTCATATTGAAGATATACCTTTATATGCGACACTAGCCGAAGATGTGACCTTTAAACCCGATTTGATTTATTTTACCGAAGCTAAGCTGCATTGTGACACGAGCGGAACTTTATGGGCCGAACCCATTTTTGGCAATGGTTCGGGAGACTTCGTTAATCTGGTGTATACCGATGGGTTTTTAATACTTCCACAGGAAAAACAACATTTTAAAAAGGGAGAAGTGTATCCTTTTTTACCTTATAGAATAAACTGGTAACCCTATGGAAACACAAAAGACATCCTGCTACTCCCAAAGATCAAACGATGTAGTACTGCAAAAAAAACCTTCCTTTAAAAGTGGGATACTGTCTTTTTTTACCACGGCGCTTATCATTGTGCTGCCTAAATGTCCGCTGTGTGTAGCGGCATATTCCAGTGCATTATTGTTGTTTTTTGATATGGAAACCCTGATGCCTGTTTTGCTTCATGGGAAACCGGTATTGGGAGTTTTAATTATTGCCTTAATTGCATTTAACTACAATCCCAAAAAATCTAAAGTGGCACTTGCTGTTTCTGGTCTGGCCTTAATTGTTTTAATTTTAGCAACCTATTATTACCTGTATCTTGTGCCCAATTGGATAATTTATTCGGCTTTTTTGTTTGCGGCCTGGTACAATGGTAATTTTAGATATTTTTACAGCTTTATCGTCAATTCAAAATACGTTAAAGCCCTAATGCATAAGACAAATTGATATGAATGTATTGTTATTTGGTATAGCCAAAGATATTGTAGGTGCTTCCAGTCTGTCTATAGCAGAACATGCACCGCATACGGTGGCCGATCTTAAAGACCATATATGCAAAGCGTATCCAAGATTCAGTTCGCTGAAATCCCTGGCGATTGCTGTGAATAGTAATTATGCTCAGGATACCGATGCGATAAAGGATACTGATGAGATAGCGATAATCCCACCAGTAAGTGGCGGATGATGAATATGGATATTAAAATAGTCGATCATATTGATACGGCAAAAGCCTATGAACTTTTGTCCCATCCTGAGAGTGGTGGTATATGTGTGTTTATTGGTAGCGTGCGCAATGTCACACAGAATGAAAAAGTAGAAGCCTTGGACTTTGAGGCCTATGATACTATGGCTATTAAGGAGATGAGAAGTATTGCCGAGCAAGCTATCGAAAAGTGGAAGTTGAACAAAGTCATTATGCATCATGCTCGGGGGCGAAAAGAAATAGAAGACCCTGTCGTTATGGTGGGTGCTTCTTCGGGACATCGGGATGCATGTTTTGAAGCCTGTCGCTATTTGATAGATACACTCAAGGAACGTGTCCCTATTTGGAAAAAAGAGTTTTTCACCAACAAAACGGTATGGGTTTCGGCGACACCCTGATTTTTAAAAACTAACTATGTCCCATAAACTATCACATATTGATGCTACTGGAAAAGCGACCATGGTTGATGTTTCTGAAAAAGAGGTCACAACCCGCTTTGCTAAAGCATCCGGTCAGGTACAATTTCCGCCAGACGTATTTCAGGAGTTGCAGGCTCAGGATTTTTTAGGAAAAAAGGGGAGTATTACTCAGACTGCGATTATTGCTGGGATACAAGCGGTAAAACGTACCGCAGAGCTAATTCCACTATGTCATCAATTGGCTTTGTCTAAAGTAGATATTACCGTTACTCCAGGAGAAAACACATTGAATATTACTTGCGAAGTGCGGTGCAACGAACGCACAGGTGTTGAAATGGAAGCCCTCACCGGAGTAAGTGTGTGTGCACTTACTATATATGATATGTGCAAAGCCCTATCCCATGATATTAAAATAAGCGATATCCGACTGGAAGAAAAGACAGGAGGGAAATCAGATTTTATGCGATAGCTTTTTTGAGCAAATCTTTTGGAAACACTCGTCATCCTTTTTATTGGTTTTTTTGTCATTGCGACCTTTTATTCTTCTGTAGGTTTTGGAGGTGGGTCTAGTTATCTAGCGGTGCTATCTCTTTTTGCATTTAGCTTCTTTTTTATACGCTCGCATGCATTGATTTGCAATCTGGTTGTGGTTTCCGGGAGTACGCTGTTGTATGTTAAAAAAGGACATTTTCAGATCAAGCGTTTCCTGCCCTTTATCATGACCAGTATTCCACTCACTTTTATAGGTGCACTATTCAAATTGGAGGAATACATTTTCTTTATAATTCTGGGTTTTACTCTGATTCTGGCCGCCTTCTTTTTGGTGCTACAAACGTTGCAAAAGAAAGCAGTAAATACCAAAACCTATCCTTCTTACTTGAGCTATATACTCGGCGGAGCCATCGGTTTTATTTCCGGTCTGGTGGGTATTGGTGGGGGTATTTTTTTAGCTCCGTTATTACATTATCTGCGTTGGGGTACTGCTATGCAAATAGCCGCTTTGGCAGCTTTCTTTATTTTAGTGAATTCGATTTCCGGACTTGCAGGACTGTTTGTAAAAGACACCCTTGAATTGTCCTGGTCGCATACCTTGGTACTCATTGCAGCCGTATTCCTTGGTGGTCAGTTAGGCGTACGGTTTAGTTTAAAAAAGGCATCGCCAAACGCCATCCGAATAGGCACCGCGATCCTTGTATTTATCGTTGCTTTGCGTATTTTGATTACGAAAGGGTTTGTGTAGTGCTATCAAATGACTACTCAAAATTTCTCATGTATTACTTCTCTTAAATCAGCTTTTTTATCAACCAACTGCCTAATAGCATGGTTGGATTTTTGTTATCTATATAACTGTAGTACCTTTTTGGTACTTTTGTGATATACATTATAATGTT
>CAZDFA010000107.1:0-7189 GCA_964504555.1 uncultured Flavobacteriaceae bacterium
GATAAGTACATTATTGTTTATGGTCGTAGTTTAGGTTCTGGACTTGCTACAAAGCTGGCCTCTATTAACATTCCCTGAATGTTAATTTTGGACGCGCCATATTATAGTTGGACTAAAGTAGCCAACAAATACATGCCGTTTATGCCATTATCCTGGTTAATCAAATATCCACTTCCTACGTATAAATGGTTGAAATATGTACGTTGTACCATACACATTATTCACGGCACAAATGATAATCTTATACCTTTTAAAACAAGTGTAAAATTGTCAAAAATTAACCCTGGTCGTTCGCAATTATATTCTGTAATTGATGGTGGTAATAAAAACCTCAATAATTTTGAAAGCTACCATAAAATGCTGCGCGAAATTTTGAATTCCAGATCCAAGAAAGAAGATTTAAAAGGTAGTAGTTTTAAGGTCGTGCATAGCTCAAAACCCACACATGCGTAAAGTAAAAAGGCTCTTAGTCTTAGTTTTTGTTCTGGTTAATATATATGCGTTGCTTTGCGGAGTAATTTACTTTTTTCAAGAAAATCTAATTTTTCATCCCTCGGTATTCCCTCAGGACTATGTTTATCAATTTGATCATGAATTTGAAGAAATTTTCCTTACATCCCCTGATAACGCTAAGCTCAATGGAGTCCATTTTAAGGCAAAAGACTCCAAAGGAGCCATACTATATTTTCATGGCAACGCTGGTGATTTAGAACGTTGGGGAGATATTACCACTTTTTTTGTGGAGAAAGGATATGATGTTATTGTTATGGATTATCGAGGATATGGTAAAAGTACAGGCAAGAGATCTCAACAGGTGCTTTATGACGATGCGTTGCTTTGGTACGCTTACGCAGAAAATCAATACTCAACCAAACAGTTAAGCCTATATGGCCGAAGTTTGGGAACAAGTTTTGCTACATATGTTGCTAGTAAAAAGTCTGCTAAGAACTTAATACTAGAAAGTCCTTTTTATAGTGTTGCGCACGAGGCCGAAACCCGATTCTCAATATTGCCAATAAAGCGTTTATTGAAATACAAATTTCCAACTAACGAGTTTGTCAATGATGTAAACATGCCTATTAGTATTTTTCATGGAACTAAAGACGAAGTCGTGAATTATACTCATGGCAAACAGCTATTTGAATATATTACGACAACCGATAAATTTTTCATAACAGTTCCCAATGGAGGTCACAACAATTTGATAAAATATCAAGAGTATACAGCAAATATAGATGCAGCTTTAGAGCGAGAATAACGCATTTTCAAAGGGGCTAAATACTTTCAACAAATTCTTCAAAAACTGTTTTATGTTTATCTAGGTCTAGATCTGGCGATACCGCTACACGTGCTATATAATCTTTGTCCCCTTCTTTGGTGGTTCCTTGAGTAGAAGTTGCAGGGATGGTCCAGTAGCAACCTTTAAGTTGTCCATAACTTACGCAATATTTACTTTCAGCAGGAATCTTGGTAATCATTAAATTGATTAACTTGTGATTTAAGTCACGTTTATATGCTTCTTTTTCTTCAGCTGTAGTGCCTTTGGTTGGAAGATCCAAAGAAAATACCGAAGGTGTGAAACCTTTACGAGCTAACTCTTCTGAAACAAAATTGATTTTTGCTTCTGGTAACTTCTCTGTAATAAAGTTTACAAATTCTCGTGTATTAGTATAGGCAGCTGCAATGCGATCAATCATCGAAGGTAATTGTTCAGCAAGGATAGCGTATTGGAGTGAGGTAGCCTCATTATCACAGAGATTGAGGTGTTGACCAATTTTTTTCATTAAACCAGCAGCGAGTTTATTACCAATACAATAGCCTGCAGTACATTTGCCACCACTCGGAAATTTTGATCCGCTAGCATAGGAAATAGCACGTACTGTCGAAAGCAACTCACCATCAGCTAAAAATTGCACATTAGGACAAAAGGTTTGATCTAAAATAAAAACAGGATCAACCGCTATCACTCCAGATGTTGTTTTTCGTTTCTTACTTAAAACTTCTTGTAATTGTTCTAAATCCGGAACTTCAACTCTCGGATTTGTTGGTATTTCGGCAATGATATAAGGAATGGCATCTGCAGTGGCAATACTATCTAAAACCGAATCAATACCAGCAACCATATCATAACCACCATCTACAGGGAGGTCAACAATTTCCACCTGAGGGATACAAGCAGCTACGCGCCTCGCCTGGTCATTAGTACCCCCATAACAATTGGGAGGAACAATAAACTTTATGGCTTTGCCAGGATGGTTATCATAAGCATCTTGCACCAATCCCATCATAATAGCGTATTGTATAGACAAACCACTAGAACCAACTACGGCTTGTGTATGTGCACCAGTTACGTTCGCTATAGTTTCTAAAACTAGATTTTTGCTTGCAGCTAGATCATGATTTTGCTCATTTAGTGATGCACCGATGAGCTGTTGCATTGCTATATGGCAGTTAACAGGTGTCATGGCAATTGTTTCACGTCTGCGTACGTGTTGAATTTCCGAAATATAAGAGGTGTTGTCTTCACCATTAACCAGAATTACACTTCCCAATTGGTCATCAACTGTAATGTAAAAGTCAATATTTGAATTCGTTATGGTATTTTCATTTCGCTTGCGCGAAATGAAAATAGTGCTGCCTTCAAAATGGGGAATAATCTCACCCTCCTTTATATGTAACACATCAAAATTATAGCCATAAACAGACTTTATAATACTATTATCAAAAGACTGCGGTAGACTTCCTGAATGGACGATTCGCGTATTTTTTTTGTCTAATACATTTTTTCTAAGAATCGCGAGTATAGGTGTTGTCTGTGATGAAAAACTTATCACCTGATCTGCATTGAGATCATTCAACTTTGCAATAGCCCATTCCAATACACAAGATAGTGGATGCCCCAGTCTTATATAATCAAAAGCGGTTGGTAAGGCTTGAAGTGCTTCCTTAGAAGTAGTATTGGTTTTATACAATGCTTCAAACCGCTCTAAAAACTGAACTTTAGCTAACTTTTCTTCATAAATATCTAATCTATGAGTTGTTAGGTTTATCCAATCTTCTGGAGTATTTTCTAATACTGCCGATATAAAGTTGATTAACTGAGTGTCTTTCATTAGGCATTTTTGATAGCCCAAAAATATGGATTAATTTGATGTTTCTTTAGGCAAAAAATGTCTTTAAAGGATACTTTAAAACCACTCCAAAATTGAAAATTAATTATTTCTTTTTTTTAGTTTGATAGAACTCTTGAAGGATATAAAAAGCCTTTTTTTTGATGCCATCATCTGAGATAAGCCCCTTTCTATTCCAACCATCTTGAATGTTTGGCAAGACGCGCCTGGGAGATCTAAAATCTGCTAAGATCCAGGGAGAAAAGCCCTGTAACTGTTCAATGCGATCAATCATTTGTAGCGTTTGTATATAGAGCTCTTCCTGATAGTCTTCCGTCCAGCGTTGCGTTTTGTTTCCATACAAACCTGCTTTTGCTCCGGCACCAAATTCTGAAATAAGAACTGGTTTATCTTGTTCAATATGCCAGCTTATAGTTTTGCATTTTTCAGGAAGACCATCATACCAACCTATGTACTGATTAAAACTTAGGATATCCACCTCATTAGCAAATGGGTCATCTATTGTACGAATTTTTGGGTTGTCTTGATAATCTTTTTGCTCAAGTGCAGCACTAATGAGTCTAGTATCATCTTGTGATCTGGTATAGGTGGCTAGCTTAGTTAAGAATCTGTTTCGCTCAGGTACATTTGGTGTTTCATTAGCCATTGACCAAATTATAACACTTGCCCTATTTTTATCTCTAGCTATAAGTTCGGAAAGTTGGTTTTGAGCATTATTATAAGTTTCTTCATTCTCCCAATCTATGGTCCAATACACCGGGTTTTCTTCCCAAACGAGCATTCCCATTTTATCAGCAAGGCGTACCATATGTTCATTATGGGGGTAATGGGCGAGACGCACATAATTACAACCAAGTTCTTGTGCCCAATTGAGTAATTGTTGCGCATCTTGCAAACTATGGGCGCGCCCTCCTCGAAGAGGATTCTCTTCGTGAATAGAGATACCTTTTAAGTAAATAGGTTTATCATTGAGTAGTATACTTGAACCTTTAGTTGTAATAGTTCTAAATCCTATTTGATCTACAATTGTATCCAGATTAGTAGTGATATGTACATCATATAGCTTCGGATTTTTAGGAGACCAATGCTTTATAGTATTAGCTGGTATTTGAAGCGTTGTCTTTCCGTTTTGCTCTGTTTTTAACTGAGTATTTATTCCTAGTTCGGGAATGCGCAATTTTATTTTTTGTTTGCCGTATTGTTTTCCGCGTAAAGCGATAAAACCTTTAACTGATTTATTCTTTGAAGGATCTAGTTGAATTTGATAATCAGCTATAAAAGTTTCTGGAGTTTCAATGAGTTTGACATCGCGCGTGAGTCCGCCATAATTCCACCAATCGGTATTTAGCGTCGGGACGGCTTCTTTAAGGCGTTTATTGTCCACTTTTACAACCAGTAGATTACTCTTAGCTTTTAAAAGGGATGTGACGTTAAAGTTAAAAGGTGTAAATCCGCCAATATGGGTGCCTAATTTTTTACCATTTAGGTAAACTTCTGCTTTGTAGTTGGCTGCTTCAAAATAAAGGTGAACGAGATTGGAATTTTCTTTTTTTGAATAGTCAAAACTGGTTTTATACCAAATGGTACCCTCATAATAGGTTAATTCTGGGGTTTGACTATTCCAATCACCAGGTACTTTAAGCGTAGGGGAAGTGTCAAAATTATACTCAATGAGGTCACTTTCATTTTTGGGTTTAGAATTGAGAAAAAATGCACTTGCCCAAGGAGACTCTTGTTGGTCAAAAGGTTCGTAACGGTAGTTGTAATATCCATTTTCATAAGGATCAACAATGTAATGCCAATTGCCATTGAGGGAGGTTTGTTGTCTATTATAACTATTGATAAGTAACTGCTCTTGTGCCAGAGAATTGAAAAGAATCCAAAATGCGAATATTAGAAGAGATATTCTTTTTGTCATATATGATATAGTTGCCACTGATTGAGATTTACAAATAGGAGAATAAGATACATCTTTTTGATTCTTTACAAAAAACAAACCTCGCAGTGAGCTGCGAGGTGTTTTAGTGTGAAACGGTTATGGCTGGTTGACCAATGCGTTAATAGAGCGGTTGTATTATCAAAAGATAATTTCGAGTACAGTGAGAATTAGTTGAACCATATTTTTGAGTTTTAGTGGTTTTCTATTGTATTAAGTCAAATTATTTGTCAATACTTGGTATACTGTAAAACCTACAGTAAGCATACACATAGATAGTGTATAGAGGCCAAGAATTGTGTTAGTTTTAATCTTGTTTTTAATGCCGTTTTTTGATGTCATGATATACTGGTTTTAATGATTATAATATTGTATACCGCAAAGAAGCAGGGTAGTAGGCTATTTCCCAAATAAAATAGTCAAAATCTATAAAACGGAATTCATAATTGTAAGCAAAAAAATACAATCGCTTTCAATTATATAAATTAGTCTACAATAAATTGAATAAATGAAAGATATATTTAACTATAAAGCTATAAATTGTAATAAATGAAGGGGGCTTTTTGCTTGTTTTTATAAAACCAAGGGGCATTTTGTTACAAAAACTGGCTTTTTTAGGTTTTTCATCTTTTAGCAAGATATGTAAGCACAAAAAAATCCGCTTAAGAATAGCGGATTTTAAACTATATATTGGGTCAAAAAAAGATCAATTCAATCCTAGGGCATCTAAAACTGCAGATAAGTCTGAGGTATCATTACTTTCGGCAAAGGCCGATGGAACGATGACTATTCTGAATATTTGATTTTGAGTAAATCCATTTGTGAGTAAATCAAAATCATCACTTTCTAATACCAGATCTAGGTCAAAAACTCCTGTCTCGTCATCAAAGATGAAATTAAAACGGTACTGGGCAAAGCCACCATCGTTAAAAAAGAACGTTCTAGGTAGCGGCTCAAAAACATCTAGGCCATTGGCTGCTGTAGCATCTGGGTCTAAAACAAATACTAATGGCACGTCAGATTCAAACACTTGAATGCTATTTGGGACAACTACATTTACCGTTGCATCAAAGCCATTGTTAGAAACAAAATCTACATTACTTATTTCAAAAGTCTGGCCAATGGTATCAAAATCTACATTGTCATCATCATCAAAACGGCAAGAAACAGCAAGTAGCGCAAAACAAATAAGAGGTAATAAGACTTTTTTCATCATACTAAATTTTAGAATTTATAGGTGTAGTGCAAAGGTGGTGCCAAGAATTTTTATCACCTAATATTTTTGGTGAAAGTATTGCAAAAAAATCCCCTAGTTTTTGTATTACTAGGGGATTGTTATTTTAAGGAATTATGTATTTAATCTTCTTGATAACCTATAAAAATGCTAGGTATTGGTTTTCCTTTGCCACCAAAGGTAGCTGAGGAAGAGTTTCCAAAATCATCTTTAAGTTCAATTTGAATTTTTTGAATTATACCATTTCCTCTTTCTATTTGGCTAAAGTTGACAGATATACCTTCTCTGGCTAATGTATTTGCTAATCCTTTTAGGTTTTCATTGGTATCTTCTGCTTTGATGATGTATGTTTTTAATATTTTGAAAGAGTCACTGCTTACATTGGTTTTTAAGCTATTAGAAGTAAGAAATAATTTTCTCTTTTTAGGAGATTGCACAATTTTAATCCCTTTTTCATCAACCTCTTCCCCAAAGCGGGTGTAATAGCGACGTTTGCCATTGACATCAGCATAATAATGATCTTCACCATTAATTTTGATGTAGCCTTGGTTATCTTGTGTCTCAATCTTATTGCCATTTTCATCAACTTCTTCTCCAAACCTATTATAATATAAAGTTTTGTCACCGTTATCAATATAATAATGGTCTTCCCCATTAATTTTAATTGGACCTGTCTTTTGATTACTACTGTTTATTTCTTGAAGCTTTTGAATATCTATATCAAGATTATTTTTTAATTTTTTCAGATCAAGTTTTTTCTTGCTTAGATTCGAGCCACTTATTCTAAACGAATCAGTATATTTTTCTAGTTGCTCCTCTCGCTTTTCAATAAGATCTTTTCTTCGTTCTAAACGTGCTTCATGACGTTCTCCACGTTTTTCTAGAAGT
>CAZDFA010000107.1:7289-8784 GCA_964504555.1 uncultured Flavobacteriaceae bacterium
TTGATTGTATTTCAAATTGGGTAATTTCCTTTTTAACATTTCGTTTTAGCACTACTAATTTTAGTTGAACACCTTCTTGCTTCGAGATTCTATTGTTTATTTTCTGTAACTCAGCATCAGATGATTGTGCCGTGATGATGTAGGATAAACTGTCTTTAGAAGAATTACTAGACTCATCTTTTGAACTGTCTGTACCTTTTTTCGCGAAATCGGAATTCTCTTTAACTTCTTTAAATAGAACTTCTTCTTTTACATTAAAACTGTAAAAAAACAGCCCTAAAAAGGGGAGTAGTAGTCCCAGTTTTAAAATTCCGCGCTTTTTGGATGTGGGTGTGTTAAGCATAACGATTCGTTTTTTGATTAATGATTGATAAAATTGATTGGTGAGTCCTAGTTGTAGGGATGGCGCAGCACATTTTAGCAAAATGAGCTGGTACGCCTTTTTAGAGGGTGCTTGATGCATCGTTTCTTGATCGGCAATGAATTCTAGATTTTGTATAAGTTGTTTGCGATATAACCAAGCGAAGGGATTAAACCACTGCAGGGCTAAAAACAATTGTACAAAAAGTATATCCAGTGTATGCCATTGGCTAGCGTGTACTTTTTCATGAGTGAGAATCATCTCTAATTCGTCCCGACTATACGGCTGTGGGTTGTAAACAATGTTCTTAAAAAAGGAGAAAGGTGTTATTTCTTGATCGGGCACAACAATATGAGTAAAACCTGCTGCACGATTGCCTTTATAGCTTTGAAGTAATTTCTTGATTTGAAAAAGTTGCCGTAGCATATACAAAAACATGAGCACAGCTCCAGATATATAACAGTACACCACAATCTGCCACCAATCAATCGCGGCAGGTAATGACTCGAGTTGGGTAAAGCTAGTCTCAGGAATGACTAACTCCGCCAGTGATATCGGTAACCTGGTGATTTCAGGTGGAGCGACATAAGTAATTTGAGTGATAGTCAATAAAGGAAGTATAAAAGAAGTTAAAATCCCTGCTATAAAATAATGTCTATGCGTATTATACAGGGTCTGTTTGGCTAAAAACAGTTGATAACCAGCAAAGAATAATATCAACAATAAGGAACTTTTGCCTAAATAAATGCCTATTTCCATAGCTTAATTTTTTGATTCGATTATGGCTAGTATTTCGCGTAGCTCGTCAGCACTGATCTTTTCTTCTTTAGCGAAAAAAGAAACCATATTTTTATAAGAATTGTCAAAATACTTTTGCGTTGCCTGCTGCATAAACCGCTTGCGATAGGCTTCTTTACTGATTATGGCAAAGTATTGATGCGTCTTGCCAAAGGCTTGATGATCTACATAGCCTTTATCTTCCAGGTTACGAACAATTGTAGATACTGTATTGTAATGATTGCCTTCAGGCAATTTGGCTATCAGTTCTTTTACAAAGGCACGCTCCAAATCCCATAATACGTGTAATACTTCTTCTTCTTTATTTGTTAGTTTTTCCATAAGTCAAAAGTAAAA
>CAZDFA010000108.1:0-8733 GCA_964504555.1 uncultured Flavobacteriaceae bacterium
CCTCCACCCCCTCCACCGCCACCAGCACCAGAGATTATTGACGTTGCAGAGGATGATGAAGAAATTGAAGAAACTATCATTGAATCTACAGAGACTGATGTCAATGAAGAAATTGTAGATGTAGAAGATGTAGAGGTTGTTGAAGAAGAAGAAGAAATTGCAGATGTGCCTTTTTCGGTTATTGAAAACGTACCTATTTTCCCAGGTTGTGAGAAAGAAAAAAACAATGATGCTCGTAAAGCATGTATGAGTGAGAAAGTGAGTAGGTTAGTGAATAGAAAATTCAACACGGAGCTCGGTAGTGATCTTGGTTTAAGTGGTGTCAACCGTATTTTTGTGAGTTTTAAGATTGATAAGAATGGTGATATTACTGGAATTCGTTCAAGAGCACCACATCCAAGATTGGAGCAAGAAGCAGAACGTGTTATTAATTTGTTGCCAAAAATGACACCAGGCAAACAACGAGGTAAACCAGTAGGAGTACTGTATTCATTGCCAATTACCTTTAAAGTAGAAGATTAGATTAAATCAATATAATTATCTTTTTATGAAATCCTGATAGTTTACTATCGGGATTTTTTGGTTTTGGTATGTTCTTTGAATACACTTTAGAATTGTTTAACATATTAAAACCTGTTCTTATGAGTATATCACAAGATCGTAAGACCGTTCGGCAAAACGGAGCTCACACCACAGACCTCAAACACGAAGTTAATTTAAAGCGAAATCCAACTTTGCACTTTCAAATTGGGCTTATTCTCGCTTTGCTAGTATCTATTATTTTTATTGAATTAAAACTCCCTGAAAAGAAAATCGCAACACGTACTCTTGCTATTGAAGACGATCCTATTGAATATATCGGAGATGTTCAAGTAGAGCGCATAAAAGCACCTAAAATCAACAAACCTAAGGTGACTGTTGCAAAACCTGTTATCCATCTTGACGACCCTGAAATTGTTAAAGATGAAGTAGAATTGAAGGAGACCATATTTAATGACACAGAACATGATTCTAAGGACAGAATTGTTGACGTTAAAGATGTGGAAGTTGTTGAAGTTGTAGAGTCTATTGAAAGTGTCCCTTTTATTGTAGTAGAAGAAGTCCCACTATTCCCAGGATGCGAAAATGAAAAAGACAATAAAGCCAAGCGCGCTTGTATGAGCAGTAAAATTAATAAGCTTGTTCGCAAGAAGTTTAATACAAATAAGGCTGTGGGTTTAGGATTACCGGGTGTTAATAGAATACATTCTTTCTTTACTATAGATCAAGATGGTAAAATCATTGATGTCCTGGTAAAAGCAGCTCATCCTGAGTTAGAAAAAGAGGCAAGGCGGGTAATTGGTTTGTTGCCAGACATGACGCCGGGTAAACAACGAGGTAAACCTGTAAAAGTGCAATTTTCCTTACCTATACTATTTCAAGTAGAAGATTAAAACAATAATTTCGTGTATGTTCAAATCCTGTGATTAGCATTGTGATCACAGGATTTTTAGGCTTAACCTATGTTATAACCAGACGCATATACTGAGGGTTCAAATAAAAAAACTATCTTTCCGTTTTAATTGCAGATCCCCATATCTATGCAAAACCCAACTTTAACAGTAGCTTTATTGCTAAGCTTTACAATTGCTAGTGCGCAATTGGTAAAAAATGATTTTGAAAAATACCCCGTATTTCCAGAATGTAGCGAAATCACAGCGCAAGAACTTCCCAATTGTTTTTCTAATACCCTTATCAATTTTGTATTAAATAATTATAATGTGCCGCAGGCAATTGTAGATGATGATTACAATGGCGATGTGATGGTGCTTTTTGAGGTGAACCGATCTGGAGAATTTCATGTCATTAATGTAGAGTCAACCTATACAAGTTTAAAGGACGAGGCGCGTCGAGTATTTGAAGCATTACCTGTCATTGAACCAGCAACTTATGATGGTAGGCCTAGCTTTTTGCAGTTTACCTTGCCTATTGAAATTCCGCTTTCGCGAAATAGTATACAGGAAACCTCGCAACCACAAACTGGAGTTTCTGGAAGAGTTACTCCTAATAAACCCCGAGAATTACCTGCTACAAATAGCAGAGATACTTTGGTTAATGAACTTGAGGCACTAGCTTCCAAAAAATTTGATAGGCAGTCAAAATATACCAGCCAACTCAACATACCTTTTTCCTATGAGGTTTATTCTCGATTTGATGCCGATTTAAATAAAGTAGGTCACAATAGCCATACGGCAAGTCGACCATTTTTATATAATGAAGTAAACAAATATCATGACTTTGAAGCTGCCGAAAATGCTTTGCAATTTGATAAAAAGACCTGGTTTGGCCGTAAGTTCTTTAATGAACATATGGTACGTTATCAAGGAAAAAATGTATGGTTTACAATTGACCCAGCTGCCGATTTGCAGTTTGGTGTGGAAACAGATGAGCGTCGGGAAGAAGACTTTACCTACAATAATACCCGAGCTATTTTTATACAAGGTGGTTTAGGAAAAAAGTTCAACTTCTTTACTGCAGTATTTGAAAGTCAAGGGCGTTTTGCACAATACTTCAATGATTTTGCCCGCTCCATACGACCAGATGGAGGCAACCCAGCAATTATTCCTGGGCGTGGTATAGCAGAAACATCCAATGCAGGAGATTTTGATTATCCCGTAGCCGAAGGCTATATATCCTATAGTCCAAGTCAAAATTTTAATGTGATTTTGGGTACAGGCAATCAGTTTATTGGCGATGGCTATCGCTCCTTATTTTTAAGTGATATTACCTCCAATTATCCGTATTTAAAATTTAGCACCAACTTTTGGAAAATCAAGTATGATTACAATATTCTAGGACTGCGTGATGTGCGACCTGAAGTAACAGCAGATGGATCATTTAGGCTTAAATTTGTAGCCAACCACTACCTGAGCATTAATGTGAACAAAAAACTAAATCTAGGATTTTATGAAGCGGTGGTTTTTGAAAATGATAATGGCGGTTTTGATTTTAATTTCTTAAACCCAATTATTTTCTTGCGAAATGTAGAGTTTCAAAGAGGTTCTCGTGGAGGTAACGCACTTCTTGGTTTTAGCGCAAAATATAAGTTTAGCAATAGTGTAAATGCCTATTCTCAGCTCATAATTGACGAGTTGCGTTTTAGCGACCTGTTTGCTAACAATGGTAGTTTTAGAAACAAACACGGCTATCAAATAGGGCTAAAATATTACAATGCTTTTGGGGTAGAAAACCTCACATTACAAGGAGAATATAATCAGGTGAGACCGTTTACTTTTGCTAATAATAATCCTGTGCTTAGTTTTACCAATGCTAATCAGCCGCTTGCGCATCCTTTTGGTGCTAATTTTAGAGAGTTGGTGGCCATTGCTCGTTATAGAAACCAAAGATGGTACGGTAATTTTAGATTGGTTTATGGACAGCGGGGTTTTGATGGGGATATTATTGATGAAGTTTTTATAGGTCAAAACCTTTTTGGGAGCGAAGACTTCAGGCCTTCTGATTTTGGCAATGATCTACTGCAAGGTAATCGGGTAAATTCTGTTTTTACTGATGTGGAAATAGGGTATCTGCTCAATCCAGCAACTAACTTAAAATTATTTATTAATCCAATTTATAGAAGCTTTGATTCTGATGAGCAAACAACTCTTGCTTTTGATAATAGTACCTTTTGGATAAATATTGGTTTTAGAACAGACTTGTTCAATTGGCATTTTGATTTGAATTAGCGCAATACGTATTCCGCGTAAGCGTTTATTAATTAAGATACAGCATTACTTTTCTAAATAGATAAACATGCGAATAAAAATTGCTAGTATGGAGATACTACTACTAGCTTGTACGCTTATATCCTGCACCCGAAAAGATTGCTGTATTTCTAAGAATAACGTCGTTTTAAATATGCATACCTATAGTAGTCCAGTCTATCAAGCCGAATTGTTTCGATTAATACAAAAGCACAAGGAGGCAGACTATTATTTTGAAACACAAGAGGAGATTGGAGGATAAAAACATTTGGTGGTCAATGCTTATGGTGCCGTTTTTTGCGGAAAATTATGTCTTATCATTCACCTAGATATATTTCCGAAGTACAAACCGTTTTGGGTTCCAATGGCGACGGGGCACAACTTATAGGCTTACGATTTGCCAGACAACAGCGTGATTTAGGCGCTGCTTTAGTTTATCAGTCAGTAGAATTGCTGTTAATTAAAAAAGGGCTATTCTTGTACTGGAGGGTTTTGAAGACTGCGATATACTGTTTGACGAATTGTTGTGCCCTTGATGAAAAACTTGGAAGCTTCTTCATCACTATAAAAAGCACTTGTTAGAGATTCATCTTTGATAATCTGGTCTTCACTTTTTCCTGAAGATATGGCCTTAGCAACATTGTCTCGAATATCTTCTAGCATCTTTAGGTAATTCTTGTAATCTTCTTTAGTAGCAATTGAACCATGGCCAGGAATAATTTTAGTATCATCATTAATAAGGAGCAAACCTTTTTTTGCAGCAGCGATATCACCATCTATACTACCGCCTCGTTTAATATCTATAAAAGGATACATACCATTAAAAAAAGTGTCTCCAGTATGCAACACATTACTTTGTGCAAAATATACTAAGGCATCACCATCTGTATGTGCGTTATGAACGTGGGTTACAAATATGTCGTTGCCATTCATATAAAAGGTGGCGTCATCACTAAAAGTAATAACAGGAAGTCCAGACCCAGCAGTGCGCTCATCGGCAGCAAGGCGTTTACGTACATTGTCGTGGGCAACTATGGTAGCGCCAGCAGCTTCAAAATTGATGTTACCGCCGGTATGATCTCCGTGAAAATGGGTGTTGATCAAAAAGCGTACATCTTGTTTAGTAATGGTTTTAATTGCATTTTGTATTTTTTCAGAAAGGGCAGCAAATTGATCATCTACCATAAAAACACCATCATCACCAGTAGTAATACCAATATTACCACCACCGCCTTTTAGCATGTATACATTGTCATTTACAGGGATAACTTCAATTTGAATTTTGGCAAAACGATCTTGTCCAAAGCCTAACAGACCAACAAATAGGAAAAAGAAAGTAATTGCTCTTTTCATAAATAGTATTGTTAATATAATTTTGTCGAAGTGCATTAACAACCTTTCATTTTTGTCAATTTGTATTCAATATTAAAGGAGGGTTATTGCTTGTACGTGCCGTTAGTGAGCATTATCTTTGCACCACTTTAAAAAGGCACTAAAAATTGCAAGTGAAAGAGCTTACTTCTCATCCGGTTTCGGTCTCCTTCTGGCAAGATTTTAAGGAGATTACCAAAATAAGACTCTCTGTTAGTGTTGTGTTCTCCAGTTTGGCAGGCTATCTTTTAGGAGCAACGGTAGTAGATTGGAAAGACCTTGTTTTGCTTTCGGTAGGTGGGTACTTTATGGTAGGTGCATCAAACGCTTATAATCAAATCATTGAGCGTGATTTAGACGCCTTAATGGATCGTACTAAAAATAGACCAGTTGCTTCAGGTCGTATGCGAGTGCAAACAGCATTTGCCATAGCGTCTTTATTTACCATTCTAGGGATTGTAACCTTATATACTATCAATCCGCAATCTGCATTATTTGGAGGGATATCCATTTTTATGTATGTTTTTTTGTATACACCTTTAAAGACGAAGACACCCTTGTCGGTTTTTGTAGGTGCTTTTCCCGGAGCAATACCCTTTATGTTGGGTTGGGTTGCTGCAACTAATGATTTTAGTATAGAGCCAGGAACCTTGTTTATCATTCAATTCCTTTGGCAATTTCCTCATTTTTGGGCAATAGGTTGGTTCTTATATGATGATTATAAAAAGGGGGGATTTTTTATGCTACCTACAGGCAAAAGAGATAAAGCTACAGCCGTACAAATTATACTTTATACTGCTTGGACGATATTGGCTTCGTTAATTCCAGCATTCGGATTAACAGGTAGTCTCTATTTGACTCCTGTTTCGGCAATTGTGGTTGGAGCATTAGGGTTATTTATGATGTATTGGGCTATTAAATTGTATAAGCTTAGAGATGCAAAAACAGCAAAACGCCTTATGCTAGCAAGTGTAACGTATATTACCTTGTTGCAAATTGTATTTGTGCTGGATAAATTTTTGAGATAAATGAACTATACCGAAGGAACAGAAGTTTACAAAAGAGAACGTGCTAAAAAGCAAATGCTGTGGTTTGGTATTATTAGTCTCACGATGACTTTTGCTGGTTTGACTAGTGCCTATATTGTTAGCCGAGAGCGGAAAGATTGGGTGTCAGACTATGAGTTTCCAGTAGCATTACTAGTTTCTACTGCGGTGATAATACTAAGTAGTTTAACCATTCATTTAGCAAAACAACGCATACTTAAGGGTGATTATACCTTTGGGCGAGTATTGCTACTGTTAACATTAGCTCTAGGTATTACGTTTATAAGTCTGCAACTTATGGGCTTTCAGGATTTTACAAGACAAGGCTATTATTTTACAGGCGCTGCCAGTTCTATTACTACGACCTTTATTTTTCTAATAACGGTATTGCATATTGCGCACGTAGCTATTGGGGTTTTTGTCTTGTTAAGGCTGGTTGTTGGAGCTTTTAAAAACAAGTATACACCAGATAGTTACTTAGGTTTAAGTCTTGGTGTAACCTTTTGGCATTTTGTAGATATTTTATGGGTTGTGCTTTTTGTGCTATTTTATTTTTATCGTTAAGAATAGAGTTGAAATATGCTAAGAAAATACCTATTTTTGCAACCAATTATTTAACCTAGATGTGACTTTATGGACACCAGCGTAACGACTTCTGAAACGACAGGCCAAACTTGGGGAGGAGGCAACAGGCCTCTTAATGCGAGTTACGGTAAAATGATGATGTGGTTTTTTATTGTTTCAGATGCATTGACCTTCTCCGGTTTTATTGCGGCTTACGCTTTTTCTAGATTTAAATTTATTGATTCTTGGCCCATAGCTGATGAGGTATTTACACACGTGCCATTTTTTCATGGCAATTATCCGATGATCTATGTGGCCTTTATGACTTTTGTACTCATTATGTCATCGGTAACAATGGTATTAGCGGTAGATGCGGGTCACCATATGAAAAAGAATAAGGTTATTGTCTATATGTTTCTTACCATCATTGGCGGTGCCATATTTGTAGGTTCGCAAGCTTGGGAATGGGCAACTTTTATTCGGGGAGATTATGGCGCATTGGAAACCAAGGGAAATAAAATATTGCAGTTTGTAGGTGAAGATGGCAAGCGAGCGGCTATTGCTGATTTTGCAGCGACTATAGAAAGTGATCGCGTACGCAATGATCGTAAAAATGGAATCTGGTATCAAAAAGAGGGTGCTCTTGCAACCAAATCCTTAGAAGAAGTAAAAGCAGGATTTATAGCAAATAATTCCTTACGCATTCGAGTTCAAGAATTGGATGAAAATGGAGAGAAGATAATATTGAGTAGAGCTGAATCCATAAAAAAGTTAGAGGATGCGGTTGGAGTTGTAGAAGGCGCAAACCTCATTCACAATGAGTATGGTACGCCGCTTTTTGCTAACTTCTTTTTCTTTATTACAGGTTTTCACGGTTTTCACGTATTTTCAGGAGTAATTTTTAATCTGATCATATTTTTCAATATAGTATTAGGAACCTATGAGCGGAGAGGACATTATGAAATGGTAGAAAAAGTTGGACTTTACTGGCACTTTGTAGATTTGGTGTGGGTATTTGTCTTTACCTTCTTTTACCTGGTATAGAATTCCTGGAGAGGCGGAAATCTAATAAAGTTTTCAGAACTTAAAACAAACGTCAATAATGGCACACGATCATAAATTAGCAATTTTTAGAGGACGACTTAAATTTAAGAACAATGTTCAGAAAATTTGGGGGGTACTCATATTTTTAACCATTATAACAGGAATTGAAGTAGCTCTAGGTATTTATAAACCCAACTATTTTGTAGAAACTCGTATTTTAAGGATGAAATTGCTTAATTGGATTTTCATCATCCTTACCTTAGTAAAAGCCTATTATATCACTTGGGATTTTATGCACATGCGAGATGAAGTTAAGGGCTTGCGTCGTGCGGTTGTGTGGTCCGGGGTATTTCTCATTATCTACCTTGTTACTATATTGCTTATTGAAGGTGACTATATTTTTGAAGTATACTTCAATGGGTTCCAGAGTTGGGACTTTTAAAAAATTAACAGGCGGTTCTCACCGCCTTTTTTTATAGCCTATGAAGAAGAATTTGGTGCTTGGCTCACTTTTTATCTTACCTATTGTAGCTTATCTGTTTTTTGCTTCTGGTATATATAATTTTGCCCACCTACCTGTAATCACTACAGGTGTTGACGAGGTGGCACCTTTCACTTTAAGTGAAATTAAACAAGACAATGCTGCAACAACACCTTTACGGTTTAAGGATCATATAACTTTACTTGCCTATGTTGGAGATCAATTAAAAGCCAATATTGGATATACTGCTAATATAAATCTGACTATTTACAAATACTTCCAGGAGTATGAAGAATTTCAGATGGTTTGTATAGTTGGCTCTAATAACGAAGCTCAAATAGCAAATCTAAAAACCGAATTGAGTCGCGTGACTGATGTGTCTAAGTTTCGATTTGTTGCTTTAGATAGAGAGGATGCTCAAACTCATTTTGAGAGCTTGCAAGCTCCTTTTGGTTTAGGAAGTGACGGGAGTAGCCCTTTTGTA
>CAZDFA010000109.1:0-8524 GCA_964504555.1 uncultured Flavobacteriaceae bacterium
AATCCTGCACGTAGTTTAGGACCAGCTTTATTTGCTGGTGGATTGGCATTACAACAATTATGGTTATTTATTGTTGCTCCTATTGCAGGAGGTATTTTGGCAGCAATAACCAGAAAATTATTTATTGAAGATTAGATAAAATAGTTGAACCAATTTTTAAGGACCATCTGAGTTTTGATTCAGGTGGTCTTTTTGTTCATAGCTTTTAGAAATAGGTCGTTTCGAGCTAAAATAAAATTGGTAATTTGGAAGCATTTAATAGGATGGATTGACTCGTGTTATTCATTGCATTTATTAAAAAGCTTTTATGGAAGTAGAAAACCTAATCAATTTCCTTCGTCAAGAATTACGAGAACATAATTATAACTACTATGTGCTTGATAATCCATCTATTTCAGACTTTGAGTTTGATCAAAAACTCAAACAACTACAAGAGTTAGAAAGACAACATCCAGAATTTTATGATGCCAATTCACCTACTCTTAGAGTGGGTGGTTCGGTGACTAAAAATTTTGAGACCGTAGTTCACCAGCATCGCATGTATTCGTTGGATAATTCCTATTCAGAAGAAGATCTGCAAGACTGGGAAACCAGAATTAAGAAACTTGTAGACGGTCAAATATCCTATAGTTGTGAATTGAAATATGATGGTGCCTCAATAAGTCTGACCTATGAAAATGGAGCACTGGTACGAGCTGTTACACGAGGTGATGGTGTTCAAGGTGATGATGTCACTACCAATGTAAAAACCATAAAATCGGTACCGCTACAATTAAAAGGAGATTTTCCACCTAAGTTTGATATTCGCGGGGAGATTGTGTTGCCTTGGGATGGTTTTTATAAGATGAATGCAGTGCGTGAAGCGCAAGGATTAGAATTGTACCGTAACCCAAGGAATACGGCATCTGGTAGTTTAAAATTACAAGACAGTGCAGAAATTGCCAAACGGCCATTGGTATGCTTACTCTATAATATTACCGGTAATAATTTAGGGATAGAGACCCAAATGGAGAACCTCCAAAAAGCAAAAGATTGGGGCTTTAAGGTACCAAATGCCGCGAAGCACGCAAAAAGTATAGACGAGGTTTTGGCTTTTGTATCACATTGGGATGAGGCACGGCATGACTTGCCTTATGAGACAGACGGTGTCGTAATAAAAGTAAATAACCTCCAACAACAAGAAGAATTAGGGCATACTGCCAAAGCCCCGCGTTGGGCAATGGCCTATAAGTTTAAAGCAGAACAGGTTAGTACCCGCTTACGCCAAATCACATACCAGGTTGGTCGCACGGGTGCAATAACACCCGTTGCTAATCTCGAGCCTGTAGAATTGGCAGGCACAACGGTAAAACGTGCATCGCTCCATAACGCCGATCAAATAGCCAAACTAGATATTCGTGTTGGAGATGAGGTGTTTGTGGAAAAAGGCGGAGAAATCATACCCAAAATTATAGCAGTAGATCTTAAACAGCGGCCAGCAACTTCAGAAGCTACTCAGTATATAAGCACTTGTCCAGAATGTGATACGCCATTGATTAGAAAAGAAGGCGAGGCCCAACATTATTGCACCAATGAAATGGGGTGCCCTCCACAAATTATTGGACGTATCCAGCATTTTATTTGGCGTAAAGCGATGGATATTGAGGGTCTAGGTGGTGAAACTGTGGCGCAATTAGTCAAAGCTGGGTTAATCGAAAATTATGCAGATTTATACCAACTCACTATTGATCAGTTGCTACCATTAGAACGGATGGCGCAAAAAAGTGCGGAAAATTTGGTGAATGGTGTACAAGCTTCGGTGACTATTCCTTTTGAGCGTGTCTTATTCGGTTTAGGTATTAGATATGTGGGAGAGACGGTTGCTAAAAAGTTGGCCCAACATTATAAAACAATACAGGCTATTGCCAATGCCTCTGAAGAAGATTTAATAGCAGTTGATGAAATTGGAGATAAGATTGCAGAGAGTGTTGTAGCATTTTTCGCAAAAGCAGAAAATATGTTATTAATCGATCGCCTGGCAACAGCAGGTGTGCAATTAGAGATTAATCAGGAATCAATGGCCAATCATAGTAATGTTTTGGCTGGTCAAACCTTCGTGGTTTCAGGTGTTTTTGAATTACCGCGAGATACCTTAAAAAAGTATATTGAGGATAACGGTGGTAAAATAGGTAGTTCTATTTCTTCAAAAACAAGCTACCTTGTTGCTGGGGATAAAATGGGGCCAAGTAAAAAAGCCAAAGCCGAAAAATTAGGAGTTCCAATGATTTCAGAACAAGATTTTTTAGCAATGATTGCTAAAACTTAAAAACTACAAATCAAAATAAGTAGCTTTTGTGCCTACGTTCTTGGCGTCGTCAAGATAAAAATCAATTTGTCCTAATTGTATACCACCCCATCCTACCTGATTGATCAAAACAAAGTCACCATCTTTATTTTGTGACAGCACAGGTTTATTGAGAAAAGTATGCGTATGACCACCAATAATGAGATCTATATTGCTTGTTCTTGTTGCCAAAGTTCGGTCAGAAATAATACTATCATCGCGATATTCAAAACCTAGATGTGATAAACAAATTATGAGGTCACAGTTTTCATGCAGCTTTAGTTTGCTAGCTGTTTCTTGAGCTATTTTAATAGGATCTAGGCATTTAGTTTCTTTATACAAGCGTTTGTTTACCAGGCCTTCTAAGGCAATACCAATACCAAAAACTCCAATTTTAACCCCATCTTTATTAAAAATTTTATAGGGTTTTGTATATCCATTCAGATCGGTATTTGTAAAATCATAATTTGCTGTGAGTATATCAAATTTTGCATGTGGCAATTGGGCTAGCAATCCCGAAATTCCATTATCAAAATCGTGATTGCCTAAAGTCATGGCGTCATAGCCCATCATACTCATCAGTTTGAATTCTAGCTCTCCACCATAAAAATTAAAATATGGAGTTCCTTGAAAAACATCGCCAGCATCTAATAATAAAGTGTTTGGGTTTTCATGGCGTAATTTTTGGATAAGAGCTGCTCTTTTTGCCATGCCACCTTGGTTGGGATACTTAGGGTCATTGGTAGGAAAAGGGTCAATATGACTATGCATATCATTGGTATGCAAAATGGTAATTTTCTTTTTGCTGGATGTTATAAAGCCCATTTGCGTGCCCGATAAACTAATAAGTGTCCCAGCAGCCGCAGTTTGCTTTATAAATAATCTTCTGTCCATAATTAATTAGCTAAGCGTATAAACCGATCATCCACAACTGGAGCGATAGTGTCATATTTTTTAAAATAGTCTATTAACACGGTACGCATTTTATAATCAAGATTTATAATACTTAAGGGTTGGGTTAAAAAATCCATATGATCACCTCCTTGCTGTAAATAGTCCGTTGTAGCAATAAAGTAAGTTTTGTCTTCTTCAATCACTTTACCTTGTGTTTTGGAAGTTTTAACTCGTTCTGCTGCGTCTAAAGTAATTGCCATCCCAGCAATAGGATGTGCGGTGCCCTGCTCTAAATATTCAAACATTTCGTTAATCTGCGTTGAATTAAGTTCCACTACAACAATCTCATTTTCAAAAGGCATAATATTATAAGCTGTTCTTGTGGTTACTACTCCTTGATTAAGGGAAGCCCGAATACCTCCGTAGTTGAGTAAAACAGCATCAAAAGGACTGCCTTTTCTTTTTTGAAAAATGGGATTAGCGAATTCAAAAACGGCATCGGCCATCATATTGCCAATAGCGGTATTGTATCGTGAATCTTTTTTAGACAAGGACTTTGGTGCATATGCTAAGACGCTATCCATTTCGGCAGTTAGCCTGTTTCTGTAGGGCTTAACAAAAGCATTAATAGTTGAGTCTATTTCACTTTGCTTGTCAAGCAAATGAATATCGGCCTGGATACGCTCTTTTTTGTAGTTTTCATCTTGACACCCAAAAGCGATAAGAAACAACACAAAACAGAGATAGTTAATATTTTGTTTAAGCTGAATTATTGGTCGCATGAGCGCTTATTTTTTTATCTACATTTGCCATAAAAGTAAAAATAGATGTTTTTAGGCGGGCTACGGACTAAATCTATATTAAGAAAAATTAAAGAATTGGTCCGCAAGAGAATGTATAAGCAGTCTAAAAATGGCATTAGTTCCCTGGGAATAATAAATTCTAGTGCTATTAAAATAACTGATTATGAAGTGGATGAAATGGCGAAGCTTTTGGGTGTTTCCAAGGATAGGGTGCAATTATTATCTTTTGAAAAAAAGTTAGCTAAGGAGGATCAAGGCGACCAAACCCTGTTTACTGAAAAAAATATCGGTTGGAATGGTGCAATTAAGAGTGCATATCTTAAAGATTTTACAATGCAGCCTTTTGATGTATTGATTAGTTATTATAAAGATGAAACTAGTGCACCTTATTTAATAACCGCGGCTTCAAAAGCTCATTTTAAGGTGGGAATAGATAATGGCATAGTTGGTCTCAATGATCTAATAGTTTATAAAGAAAGAATGGATTTTAAGACCTTTCAACAAGAGTTAAAAAAATATTTGAGCATATTAAAAATAGCGAGTTAATGCGACAGTATACAGGTACTGGTGTTGCGTTGGTAACACCATTTAAAAAAGATTTATCTATAGATTTTGAAGCCCTTACAAAGCTTGTGAATCATAGTATTGATGGCGGGATTAATTATTTGGTTGTTTTAGGTACCACAGCCGAAAGCGCCACACTAACTCCAGATGAAAAGCAGGCAGTGATTAGCCATATCAGATCAGTAAATGCAGGTAGATTACCTTTAGTTCTTGGTATTGGAGGTAATAATACACAAGAGGTAATTCAGGCCATTGCCAATGCAGATCTAGAAGGTTATGATGCGATATTGTCTGTTTCACCGTACTACAATAAACCTACGCAAGAGGGGATTTATCAACATTACAAGGCTATAGCAACTAGCACAAAACACTCTATAATCTTATATAATGTTCCTGGTAGAACAAGTAGCAATATGCTACCAGAAACTACATTGCGACTTGGAAGGGATTTTGAAAATATTATAGGTGTTAAGGAAGCAGCCGGAGATATGGCTCAAGTGCTTAGCTTATTGATGAACAAACCGAAAGATTTTTTGGTAATTTCAGGAGATGATATGTTGGCCTTGCCTTTAGTAAGTGCTGGTGGTGCAGGCGTAATTTCGGTGCTTGCCCAAGGACCGGCAAGATTGTTTAGTACAATGATTGAAGATGGTCTTCAAAATGCTTCTAACAAGGCATATAACCAACATTTTCAGTTGATGCCTTTAATTGATTACATTTTTGAAGAAGGTAACCCTGCAGGAATTAAACTTGTGCTTCATAAACTAGGCATCTGCGAACCTTTTGTTAGATTACCATTGGTAGTGGGAAGTGCTGTTCTAAAGAACAAAATTGGCCAATACGTTGATGGATTATAATCCCTAGGTGTTAATCTTATATTAAGGAAACCACAACTTAGTAGGTATTCTAAGTATATTGAAGCCTTGTATATCCTTTGATATCTTGATTTTTTGTGTAATTTTGCAAGCTGATTAAGTCTATGAAGTACATCACTTTAATTTTAATTACCCTAGTTGTATTGAGCTCTTGTAGTACCTACCAAGATGCACTCAAGTCTGATGATATTGCCTTAAAATATCGCTTAGCAGATTCGCTTTATAAAGAAGGTAGTTTTAAAAAATCTCTGAAGCTTTGGGAGCAAATAGTTCCTACCTATCGCGGGAGGCCTCAGGCAGAGCGAGTTATGTTTTTGTATTCGGACACCTATTATCAATTGGGGAACTATTTTTTAGCAGGTTATCAATTTGAACGTTTTGTAGGGGCCTATCCTCAAAGTCAAAAACGAGAGGAAGCCGCTTTTAAGAGTGCAAAGAGCTATTATGAACTTTCACCAAGGCATGACTTAGATCAAGCCGATACGGAAAAAGCAATAGATAAACTCAATAATTTTGTTAATAGCTTCCCAGAGTCAGATCAATTTGATGAGGTTAATGGGATGATTAAAGAACTTAATACTAAAATAGAGAAGAAGCAATTTGAAATAGCTAAGCAATATAACAAGATCTCCAATTTCCCATCTTCTATAAAAGCATTGGATATATTTATTTCAGAATATCCGGGTTCTTCTTTTAGAGAAGGAGCTATTTTTTACAAATTAGATTCGCAATATAAATATGCCATAGGAAGTTTACCTTCATTAGTAGAAGAGCGGCTTAATTTGGCCAAAGGATTCTATGAAAATCTTGTTCGGTTTTATCCGGAGGGAGAGTACAGAAAACAGGCTGATGATATTTATAAAAATATTGAGTATCGCTTAGAAGAATATAAAAAAGACAATACAAACCTAGAAGAAGCTAAAGAGAAGTAGTTATGAGTTTTAGAGAACTTGAAGCACCGGTTAACACCACAACAATAGATAAAAATCAAGTAGATGAGCCTACAAATAATATTTATGAGGCTATTTCTATTATAGCCAAAAGGGCAACACAAATAAATACCGAAATCAAAAAGGAGCTTTTAGAAAAGCTTGATGAGTTTGCTACTTTCAACGATAGTTTAGAAGAGATTTTTGAAAATAAAGAACAAATAGAAGTTTCTAAATTCTACGAGCGTCTTCCAAAGCCACATGCACTAGCTATACAAGAATGGCTTGAAAATCGCATTTATCATAGAGACACTAGTATTTCTAACGAAGAAACTAACGCCTAATCATATATATGTCTTCCTTACACGGTAAGAAAGTCTTACTTGGTGTAACGGCAGGTATTGCAGCCTATAAAAGTGCAATGCTTGTACGTGCACTTATAAAAGCAGGAGCACAGGTACAAGTTGTAATGACACCTGCAGCTAAGGATTTTGTAACCCCGCTTACACTTTCTACACTTTCAAAAAACCCAGTTCACAGTAGTTTTACACAAGATGAAGATGAGAATGCTGTTTGGACCAATCATGTAGAACTTGGTCTATGGGCAGATCTTATGGTTATTGCACCAGCAACTGCCAATACCCTGTCAAAAATGACAGCAGGTACTTGTGATAATTTGTTGCTAGCAACATATTTAAGTGCTAAATGTCCTGTGTATTTTGCACCTGCAATGGATTTGGATATGTACAAGCATCCCTCATCTAAAGCTTCATTTGAAACACTGCAAGGATTTGGGAATATAATGATACCAGCAACTAGTGGCGAATTAGCAAGTGGATTGGTTGGTCAGGGACGCCTAGCTGAACCTGATGATATTATAGCATTTATTAATGATCATCTTAAAGGGCAATTACCATTAGATGGAAAACGTGTTTTGATTACAGCGGGTCCTACCTATGAGGCCATAGACCCAGTACGTTTTATTGGTAATCATAGTAGTGGTAGGATGGGAATTGCACTAGCAAGATGTGCTGCTGCGCTTGGCGCGAAAGTAGACTTAATCCTGGGGCCAAGTGGCTTAGCCATAAACCATGATTTAGTCACTACTCATAAGGTAGTGTCGGCTCAAAATATGTATGACAAAGTACATGGGATTTTTGAAGATGTTGATATCGCTATTGCTTCTGCAGCTGTAGCCGATTATCGCCCAGCTGAAGTAGCTGAACAAAAAATCAAGAAGAATGATGGTACTATGACCATCGAGTTGGTTAAAACACAAGATATTTTGGCTTCAATGGGTGAAAAGAAGAAAAATCAACTATTGGTTGGTTTTGCTTTAGAGACCCAAAACGAGCAAGAAAATGCACAAAAAAAACTAGAAAAAAAGAATTTAGATGCAATTGTATTAAATTCACTCAATGATAAAGGAGCAGGCTTTCAGACCAAAACCAATAAAATTACGTTATTAACTAAAAATGGAAGTATTACTCCTTTTGAATTAAAGAGTAAAGATGATGTTGCTGTTGATATTTTTAATACAATTATTACCTTGCTATCATGAGTAAATTTTTGTTGGTTATATTGTTGTTTTGTGTAGGTTTTGCTCAATCACAGGAGCTTAATTGTATTGTTGTACTTAATGCCGAACAAACAGGACGATCAGACCTACAGATATTTAAAACCTTGGAACGTGAACTCACAGAGTTTATGAATAGAACCCAATGGGCCAATGAAAATTACAAACAACAAGAACTAATTGATTGCTCCATAAACATTATTATCAATAGCATTAGTTCAGGCAATAATTTGTTTGAAGCATCAATTCAGGTGCAATCTTCAAGACCAGTATATAATTCTAATTACGATACTCCTGTATTTAACTTTAACGACAGGCAATTTAATTTTGAGT
Source organism: uncultured Flavobacteriaceae bacterium (assembly GCA_964504555.1). Classification (GTDB taxonomy): domain Bacteria; phylum Bacteroidota; class Bacteroidia; order Flavobacteriales; family Flavobacteriaceae; genus Dokdonia. Next base: position 8,298 of record CAZDFA010000109.1, read on the forward strand.
ATACAGAGTTTCAACCCCTCAATTACAATCCTAACGAATTCCAGTCTAATCTAGTTTCAGTACTTGCTTTTTATGCCTATACGATTATTGGGTTAGATGCAAGCACTTTTGAACTCAATGGGGGAGAGCCGTTTTTTGTAGAAGCCCGTCGTATCGTAAATACTGCGCAGCAAAGCAATTTTCAAGGGTGGAATGCAACCGATGGTACACAGTCTCGATTTAGATTG
>CAZDFA010000110.1:0-8426 GCA_964504555.1 uncultured Flavobacteriaceae bacterium
ATCTAATGCCTTTAAATCTTCTACGATATTTGACTGTTGTAGTGGAATTTAAATAAGTTTAACCATTTATTGTCTGAACAGGAAGTTTAAAGAAATTGTAAAATAATAAGCACTTTTAATGAATAGAGAAGTTTATATCATAATGGGTGTCTCCGGTGCAGGAAAAACAAGTCTAGGACAATTGCTTGCAAGCCGCATGAATCTTCCTTTTTATGATGCTGATGAATTTCATTCACAAGAGAATAAGGACAAAATGTCTAGTGGTCTTGCCCTAACCGATGAAGACCGTTGGTCATGGCTAGATCTTATTGCAGCTCAATTTTCTATATGGCAAAATAGCGGTGCTGTCTTGGCTTGTTCTGCATTAAAAAAAAGTTATAGGAATCGATTAACGTCTAGAGATGATCATACTGTCTTACGATGGATTTTCTTGGATGGGTCATTTGATTTGATAGAAAAGCGATTAGCTTCTAGAAAAGAACACTTTTTTGATCCTAATCTTTTGCAGTCTCAATTTGAGACTTTAGAGGTGCCAAGCAATGCTATTCATATAGATATTTCAAATCCATTGGAAGATTGCATTAATATTCTTATAAATCAAATTCAATCTAAGAGCGAACTTGGACTTATAGGCCTTGGCGTAATGGGAAAATCGCTTTCACGGAATTTTGCACAGCAAGGATTCAAATTATCGCTTTACAATAGGTATGTCAAAGGAATAGAAGAACAGATAGCTGCAAAATTCATTGGACAACATAAGGAATTGTATAAGGCCAATGGCTTTGAAGATATCGACAAGCTTGTAAATTCATTACAAAAGCCCAGGCGTATTTTTTTAATGGTAAACGCCCCAGCTGTAGATACGATAATAGATGAACTGGTACCTTTATTAGAAGCTGGAGATTGTATTATGGATGGTGGTAACTCTCATTTTAAAGATACAGAAAGACGATTACAGAAGTTAGTTAAATATAATATTAACTATTTAGGCATTGGTGTTTCTGGAGGCGAAGAAGGAGCACTCAAAGGCCCATCTATTATGCCAGGAGGCTCTAAAAAAGCATATAAGCATGTCTCTCATTTTTTGGAAGCTATTGCTGCACGTGGCAAAGAAAATTTACCCTGCTGCTGTTATATAGGAGATAGGGGAGCAGGTCATTTTGTAAAAACGATTCATAATGGTATAGAATATGCCGAAATGCAATTAATTGCGGAAGTTTACGGTCTGCTTAGGAATGCACTAAACAAAAAAGTAGACGAAATTGCGTCTATTTTTGAAGAATGGAATAAAGGTGATCTTGGTAGTTTTTTGTTAGAAACAACTATTGCTATTTTACGACATCAAGAAAATGGTATACCTACTCTGGATTTTATCTTGGACAAAGCCAAACAAAAAGGCACCGGTAATTGGAGTACGATAGCGGCTTTAGAATTAGGACAGTCATTTGATATGGTAAGCGCAGCATTATTTGCGCGATATATTTCTTCTGAAAAGGAAAATAGAATTCTAGCCAATACACATTATCAATTTGAAACAAAAGAGAGGGGAAGCATATCATTAGAATCTCTAAAAAGAGGCTATGCTGCTGCTCGAATAATAAATCATACTATTGGGTTTGATACCATATCAAAAGCTTCAAAAGCATACGACTGGCAGTTAAATCTTAGTGAGATAGCACGTCTATGGACTAACGGCTGTATTATTCGCTCAGCGTTGATGAATACCCTTGTTGAATCATTGAAAGAACAAGAGTCTATATTATTTGATACAGCAATTATAGCACAAATGACAACCAACTATGATGGTTTGAAAGAAACCACTGTTTATGGTTTGAATCAACACGTAGCAATGCCCGTTTTTAGCGCTGCCCTCAATTATTTTAATGCCCTAACAACAAAGGATTCCAATGCCAATTTAATTCAGGCGCAGCGTGACTTTTTTGGAGCTCATACCTATGAACGAGTAGATAAAGATGGAGTGTTTCATACGATATGGGCGCAATAAAATAAATTGATTTTATGATAGATTTTCAATTATTAGGAGCGGTTTTTTGTGGGGTAGCCACATTACTACTTTTGATATTGCGTTTTAAAATCCAAGCCTTTTTAGCTTTACTAATAAGCTGTATAATAGTTGGAGTAGTTGCTGGTATGGAGCCATTATTACTTCTAGATAGCATTAAAAATGGTATGGGGGGTACTTTGGGCTTTGTTGCTACAGTTGTAGGTTTAGGAGCTTTGTTTGGAGCAATTTTAGAAAAATCTGGAGGAGCACAAGGTCTTGCGATCTATTTTTTGAATCTATTTGGAGAAAGACGAGCTCATTGGGCAGTGATGCTTACCGGATTTTTAGTGGCGATACCTGTGTTTTTTGATGTTGCTTTTATTATTCTAATTCCGTTGGTTTATGCCTTGCAAAAACAAACAGGTAAATCACTATTGCTATACGCGATTCCTTTATTGGCAGGTTTGGCAATCACCCACACGTTTATTCCTCCTACTCCTGGTCCAATAGCTGTGGCTGAAATATTAAAAGCAGATCTTGGTTATGTGATCATATTCGGTATAATAGCGGGATTGCCTGCTGCTGTATTGGCTGGACCTATTTTTGCAAAATATATTTCAAAAAAAATAAAGATAGCTGCTCCAGATTTTAATGATTCAACCGAAATCCCTAAAAATGCTCTAAATCCTTTTACGATACTTGCAATTATTGCCATCCCGATTTTACCAATTGTTTGTAATACTCTTTTGAATAGTCCTCTTTTTGGAAACAAAAAGATTCCAATTTCTATTTCCTATTTGATCAATCTGCTTGGACATCCGTTTGTAGCACTGATATTAGCCAATTTAGTCGCTATTTATGTATTAGGATTTAGAAAAGGCTTTAGTAGAGACCAACTTTTATCTATATCAACAAAATCCCTTTATCCAGCAGGTGTTATTATTCTATTAACAGGTGCTGGTGGTGCTTTTAAGCAAGTTCTTATTGATACTGGTGCAGGTACTATGATCGCTGAGGCAATGATTAGCAGTGCTATTTCTCCAATTGTTTTTGGTTTTTTAATAGCGGCAATTGTAAGAATTCTTCAAGGTTCGGCAACAGTAGCAATGATAACTGCAGCAGGAATTACAGCGCCATTATTGGCAAGACAAATATTTAGCCAACCACAATTAGCATTACTGGTCATCGCCATAGCTTCTGGAGCTACTATATTTTCACATGTTAATGACAGTGGTTTTTGGTTAGTAAAGCAATACTTAAGACTTACTGAAAAACAAACATTTAATTCTTGGACAGTAATGACTACTATTATTGCAATAATAGGATTACTAGTTTCTTGGGGACTATGGTTTTTGGTTTAAAATGAAGATTTAAAGTGTAAACTTATATCGGGTTTAACCTATCAACTGGTTTGTTTTGTATTTTTATACTAATAATTCCAACCAAAAAAAATATGAATAAATAATGACACTTTGATTAATTGATAGTACAGGTCTTTTTTCTTGTTTAGATGATTCAGATAGCTCAAGTATAGATATCATTGAATGAAGGGATAGAGTAGATGCATTAATAGCATTATAATACACTAAATATGAGTTTGATATACATAATGATGAGAGTACATGCAGTCTTGCAATTGAGGAGCAAGACTAACAAGATGGTGATTGTGGATTTGGAACCGTACCTTCAAGAATTAGATTTGGTAGGAAATTGTAGTGGAGATATAAATTATAATGTTATACTTATGAAATTCTTTAAAAATATAGTAAAAGTTTTTAGCGTTTGTTGCTTGGCGGCCTGTAGTTCTGACGATCTACCTACTGGATCTCAAATATTTGATAGTGATATAATTAATGGAGCAATATTACGTACAGTTGAATTTAGGTCTACAGAGTTTCGTGTAAATGATCCCAATAGTTTCATAGATATTCTTATTGAAGAACAAGATGAAGATGATAGCAATTTACTAGATTTTGTTGAGGTTTTTATTTCCTTTGAAGATAATACAGATGACGGCGTAGACTTATCTAGTTCAGAAATTTTGTTTGATACCATAGATAATGATCAATTTACTAGGACTGGGCAAATTTTAGAGCCGCTAGGAGAAGAGCCGCTTTTGCAAACTGTACTTAATTATTCCTTTGAGCAAATGCTAGAAGCTCTAAATTTACCAATCAGTTCAGCCAACTGTGGCGATCAAATAATGATAAGAACTGAACTTAACCTTACTGATGGTCGTTCTTTTTCTAGGAATAGTATTAGCGACTTTGTAGGAGGGCTTGGAACATTTTTTAATTCTTCTTTTTGCTACACTATTAACATAATAGAACCTATTCAACCAGAATTATTTACAGGAACCTATTTTTATGAAAGTGTTCTTGATGGTTTTTTTGGACCTAGTTTTGGTGCATCAAGATTGGTAGAAATTACAACTGGTCATTCTGAGAATTTACGTTTTGTTGATTTTGGATTTAATCCAGGAAATCCATTTCAATTCACGGTTTCCTGTGATGAAGTCATTGCAAATAAACTTCAATTTACAAGGCTTATTGGATGCGAACTGGGGGCTACTGTTTTATATGGTCCAGGGGAGGTTAATGCCCCTGTAAATCCTGAGGACGATAGTGTTTTTGAAGTTTGGCTCGTTGAGGGTGATGGTGGTTTTGATGGCGATTGTGGGTTTGGTACTGTACCTTCAAGAATTAGATTTAGTAGGCAATAAACAGATTCATTGTTAAATTCACCTAAAACTAATAAGTTGAACAATGATGGATTAGTATTTTTGAGATTTTAAATTCAACCTGTGAGAATATTATCTGCCATTTTCGTTTTAATCCTTTCTCTTTTTGTGGTTAATCAGTCTACTGCACAGCGTAGTAAACGCAAATCTAAGAAAGTAAAAGAGACAACTACAGTACCTAAACCTGCTTCAAAAGACAAGGATGCAATTAAGCCTTATGGCAAAGTTATCACTAAAGAAGCTGTAAGTGATAGTGGTTTGTTTCACGTACACCGTGTAAAGAAAAACTACTATTATGAAATTCCTGTTAGCCACCTTGAAAAAGATATGCTTTGGGTGACTCGAATTGCGCAATTACCTTCAGGTCTAGGAGGTGGCTTTGTAAATGCAGGATCAAAGACCAATGAGCAAGTAGTGCATTGGCAAAGATTTCAAGACAATATTCTACTTAAAATAAAATCATTTACTAGTGTTGCTGATAGTGCTAAAGCCATAAGTAATTCGGTTAGAGTTAATAATTATGAACCCACATTGTACGCATTTCCTATTAAAGCCTTTAGTAAAGATTCTAGTGCAGTTATAATTGATGTTACTAAGTTTTTTAAATCAGATGTTAAAGCAATTAGTGGCATCTCTTCAAGATTGCGAAGACAGTATAAGGTTAAAAAACTAGACGCTTCACGCAGCTTTATAAATACTATAAAGAGTTTTCCAGAAAATATAGAGGTAAAGCAAGATTTTACGTATGATGCCTCTGAACCACCTTCGCAAGGAAGAGCAGAATCCATAAGTCTACAGATTAACCAATCAATGATACTCTTGCCAGAAGAACCTATGCAACCTAGGTTGTATGATCCAAGAGTCGGATTTTTTACTGTTAGCCAGTATGACTATGGTAGTGATGAGCTAAAGGCAGATCAAAAAACCTACATTCGTAGATGGCGATTAGAGCCAAAAGATCCGGAAGCGTATGCTCGTGGAGAGCTAGTAGAGCCGGTAAAACCTATTGTGTATTATTTAGATCCAGGAACACCCGAAAGTTTACAAGAATATATAAAACAAGGAATAGAAGATTGGCAAAAACCTTTTGAAACAGCAGGTTTTAAAAACGCCATAATAGCAAAGGATACACCTACACCAGAAGAAGATCCAGAGTTTAGTCCAGAAGATATACGATATTCTGTGGTACGTTATGTTGCCAGCACCACTAGAAATGCTGTTGGGCCAAGTGTATCCGACCCTAGAAGTGGAGAAATTATAGAAAGTGATATTGTTTGGTATCACAATCATTTACGTAGTTACCGCAATCGCTATTTATTAGAAACGGGAGCGGCAAACCCAAGTGCAAGAACGTTAAATACACCAGCTGAAGAGATCGGGGAGATGATGCGTATGGTTATTGCCCATGAAGTAGGGCATGCATTAGGTTTTCCACACAATATGGCGGCTAGTTATGCCTATCCTGTCGAATCCTATCGCAATGGTGCTTTTACACAAGAAAAAGGAATTGCTGCTAGTATCATGGATTATGCTCGATATAATTATATTGCACAACCTGGGGATCAAAACATTCGTTTTATTCGGCAAATGGGACCCTATGATCATTATGCAGTAAATTGGGGTTATCGCACGATTCAGAATGCAAATTCGGCCGAAGAAGAACGTAAAACATTGGACAATTGGATAACAGCAAAGGCTGCAGACGTAACGTATAAATTTGGTAGACAATCTAGTCGTTTTGATCCACAGTCTCAGACAGAGTGCATTGGAAATGATCCAATTGCGGCTAGTGACTATGGGTTGAAAAATCTAAAATATGTTGCACAAAATTTACCAAGTTGGACATCTGATGTCACCAATAACTATACCGATTTAGAAGAGCTATATGGTGAATTAGTTGGTGTGTATAGTAGGTATATTGGTCATGTAGTTACTAATATTGGCGGTGTTTTTGAGAATATACAAACACCTGCTCAAGGCGGTACAATTTATACCCATCTAGATGTGGCAAGCCAACGAGCTTCACTTAACTGGTTACATCAGAATATTTTTAATACGCCTGATTGGCTAATTGATAGGGATATTCTCCAGAATATTGATCATGCAGGGTATTTTGAAAGAGTTCGAAGAGTCCAGTCAAGACATTTGAACAATTTATTGAGTTTTGATAGATTAGGGCGCCTTATCGATGCCGAAACACTTGGTGGAGATTACTATAATGCACTTGCTATGCTCAAAGATTTGCGTAATGGCCTATGGCAAGAAGTGGCAAGTAAAACCAATGTAGATATTTATAGACGTAATCTGCAACGTACTTATATTGATAGGATGGAATACCTAATGACAGATGAAGGTCCTTCAAGAAGACCAGGTAGGCCAGGCTTTGAGGGCGCCTTGACTTATAATGTAAGTACTTCAGATATTAGAGCATTGGTGCGTGGGGAGTTAAAAGCGCTTAAAGCGAAAATAAACATAGCTAAAAATGCAAGGGTTAATGAAGTTACCAAGTATCACTTCGAAGATGCAATCGCAAGAATAGAAAACATTCTTGATCCTAAGTAATTAGTTGTCACAATCCAAGGGAATATCCATTACGGGTAGTCCATAGTTTTTGGCATCATAATTAAAATGCCACCATTCACTGCTTATTGGTGAAAAGCCATTTTTTTTCATGATATCCCAAAGTAGTTTTCTGTTTTTTTGAATGGTATCACTATGCGGATAATTGAGATGCGCTTCTTTGCCAAAGAAATCATAGTCACTCCCCATATCAAGGTATTTGTCGTCAAGTGTAACAATGGTCATATCTATCGCCGCGCCTCTGTTATGAATAGAGCCACTTTTATTGGGATTGCCAACATATCTCGGATTAGGATAAATTTCCCACATTTTCTTTTGAACAGAAAGTGGCCTGTAGCAATCATAAAATTTGATTTTATACCCTAGCTCACAAAAATCTTGATTGGCAGCACTCAATGCTTGGGCTACCTCAGGAAGTAATAAACAAGTCTCACAATCATATACTTTTTCTTTGAGGAAGTTATTAGTAGTGGCATAGCGTACTTCATAGACATATAACCCTCCATAATTTTCAATATTGACTAATGGATTTTCTTGCGCAAGACCACAAACCGCGATTAAGAAAAAAAAACTATTGATTAGAATTTTCATAATGGAAAAATACAAGAATAAAATTACATAGTTCAGTGCTTGATCCGTACTTTTAAAAATTATATGAGTACATCAAGCCCACAACGTCTAGCTGTAAAACTGAAACCGAATGCAGAGCGCCTAGTAAAAAAGGGGCACCCATGGATTTTTTCAGAAAGCATTGCAAAGATTAACAAAGAGGGTAGGTCAGGTGATTTGGCGATTTTATTCAATTCAAAATCCAATGATGTCTACGGCATTGGTTTATATGATCCCAATTCGGCTATACGAATAAAGGTACTTAGCACTAAAAAGACAGACATTAATAAGTCCTTTTTTGAAAACAGAATTGACGAAGCTTTTAGTAAACGAAAGGGCTTATTAAATTCTAAAACCAATGCATACAGAATTCTATTTGGAGAAAATGATGGATTTCCTGGATTTATAGCCGATGTGTACAATAATGTATTGGTTATCAAACTGTATAATAATATATGGTTTCCGTATTTAGAGTTGATTTACTATAAACTA
>CAZDFA010000111.1:0-8419 GCA_964504555.1 uncultured Flavobacteriaceae bacterium
ATGCTAATGATAGACTAATCATAGAAATAATTAAATAATCTGCCTTTTCTTCTGCAATTTTTAAATTTGCTCCATTTTCAAGCATAAGCTTATTTAGAAACGCTTGTCGTATGTCCTCGCGAAAACTTTCTACTTGTTTTACTATTTCTACATCAGTCTCTTGATTTATATCATTTAAAGTGTTCGTGATTAAACAACCTTTACTATAACCTTTTTCTTTTGAAAGTTGTAAAAAATTATAGAAATACTCCTTAATAGCTGAAATTCCAGTATAAGATTTTTCAAGTTCATTAGTTAATGAACTAACTTTTTGTCTATAGAGTTTTAAACTTTCAATAAAGAGACCTTTTTTATTTCCAAAACTTGAATAAATAGAAAATTTATTAATTCCCATCGCTTTTTCAAGCATTTGCATAGACGTGTTTTTATAGCCTTTTATCCAAAATAGATTCATAGACTTTTCAATCACTTCTTCTTGGGCATATTCTTTTCTTCTTGGCATTTATATACTTATAATAACAAACCTAAACAATTAGTTAGTTATTTAAAAATTTTGTTATGACTAACACATATAGTTGTCTATTCAGTATCTGAAATAAATTTAATGTTATAATCTATTATTACTTCTTTTCTCATTGTATTCATCAGGATATTAGCTATTTGTGTTGATATTGAAATGTGCTCATGTTTAAATCTACTAAATGTGGTCGGCTTGTTGCATTAAAATTAAGAAAGCACCTACAACTATGTTGTAAGTGCTTTCTAATAGCAGTGGTCCCACTTGGGCTCGAACCAAGGACCCCCTGATTATGAGTCAGGTGCTCTAACCAGCTGAGCTATGGGACCATTTGGAGGTCAAATGTAAACTTTATTCTAGAAAAAAACCTAATGAAATCAGGTATATTTAGTGTATCTCCTGACACAATTCTACAAGGACACCAGATGTAGATTTTGGATGCACAAATACTACCCATTTATTATCTGCACCTCGTTTAGGAGTTTCATTAAGTATGTGAAAGCCATGAGCTTTGAGGCGTTTTATTTCAGCTTTGATATCTTCAACGGCAAATGCAATATGGTGAATACCTTCACCATGCTTTTCAATAAATTTGGCAATAGGACTATCTGTACTAGAGGCTTCTAACAATTCAACTTTATTAGGGCCAGCTTTAAAAAAGGAAGTTTTTACGTGCTCCGTAACGACCGATTCGGTTTTATAAGGTTTTACACCTAGCAAAGCCTCATAAATACCATTTGCTCTATCTAAATCTTTTACGGCGATTCCTATATGTTCTATTTTCTCCATTAATTAATTATTTTATATCTATGTACACTTTCGCGAAAGCTAATTGGCATGCATCCACGATGTAAAAATACTATTACTAGCCAATAAAATGTATTTTTGCGCTATGGAATCAAATAGGCAGCGTAAAGTAGCTCGTGTATTACAAAATGATCTTGCCAATGTGCTTCAAAGTGCTTTAAAAGAAACAGGCAATCAACATATTTTGATTTCAGTCACTAAAGTGTATGTAACTACAGATCTATCTATAGCCAAAGTATATCTGAGCATATTTCCTGCTAATCATGGAACAGATATTTTAAGTGAGTTGAGTGAAATACAACCTACAATAAAGCATCAGATTTCACAATTGACTAGGCATCAATTAAGGCGTATGCCTGAATTATCATTTTTTCTTGACGACTCCTTAGAATATATAGATACAATTGAGCGTTCACTTCAAGGTGATGCTGATCCTATAAAGGATGAATCCCTTCGGGTGCGCAGAAAAAAATCCTAGGGGTAGCATGAAGTTTTCAATGTATTTAGCAAAACGGTATCTCTTTTCAAAGAGCAGTACCAATGCTATAAACATTATTACAGGTATATCTGTTTTTAGTATACTTGCTGGTACAGCAGTACTTTTTATTGTGCTATCTGCTTTTTCTGGGCTAAAAGAGCTTAACCTTTCCTTTGCTTCTATTGTCGATCCAGACTTAAAAGCATTTCCCTTATCTGGGAAGACGCTAATTATAACTGCAAATCAAGATACTGAAATACAGCAGATTGCAGGTATTATTTCCTACAGCAAAGTTATTGAAGAACGTGCTTTTTTAGAATACAAAAACAAAACAGATATTGGGTTTTTAAAAGGAGTAGATACTCAATATACCAATGTAAGTCCAATTGAAAATAATATTATTGTCGGGGGCTGGCCGCAGCTTGGAGAACCACAGGTGATTATTGGTAGTGGGCTGGCCAATAGGCTTTCGCTTGGTGTTGGAGATTATACTTCCTTACTAAAAATTAGAGTTCCTAAACCAGGAACAGGACAATTCACTGATCCTAATCAGGCTTTTTCACAGACTTTAGCAGTGGCCAGTGGCGTTTTTCAAGCTGGTGAAAGTATAGATCAAGAATATCTTTTTGGTAGTCTTGATTTTGTAGGAAGCCTCCTTAATTATGATGTAGATACGATAAGCGCTATTGAATTTAAATTGACAGAAGATTCAGATGAAATTTATATTAGAGAGGAATTAAATCGCATTTTAGAAAATAAAATCACTTTAAAAAATAGAACCGAGCTTAATGATGCGCTCTACAAAATGTTGAATACAGAGAATGTTGCTCTTTATTTTATTTGCACACTCCTTGTTATTATTGCCTTATTTAGTTTTATAGGTAGTTTGTTAATGATCATACTAGATAAGCGCAGTAATATAAAAACCTTGTCAGATTTGGGCGCCACATTACCAGAAATACGATCCATATTTTTTAAACAAGGAAGTCTAATGATTATTATAGGAGGGCTAGCTGGCATTCTGTTGGGTAGTCTTATTATTGTAATCCAACAGCAATTTGGTTTGGTGCGCATAGGAAGTTTGCCTTATCCTGTTGCATTTAAAATTGTTAATGTATTTGTAGTCTATATAACCATTTTAGCTCTAGGTCTTATTTCGGCAAAAGTAGCTTCAGGTCGGGTTGGGGCAAAACTCTTTAGACCAACCGTCTAGTAGGCTGTCGTAAATTGATAGTCGGCAAAGTGTTCTTTGATTTCCTCTAAAGCAGCAAATACATCTTCACTATGATCACTAGTCACTAGTTTCATTCGGTATTCCTTAAAATGAGCTATGCCTCTAAAGTAATTGGTATAATGCCGTCTTGTTTCAAAAACGCCTAGTTTCTCCCCTTTCCAACTTATAGACATTTCAAGATGACGTCTGGCTGCTTCTACACGATCTAGTAAAGTTGGCGGTTCCAAGTGAGCCCCTGTTTTTAAATAGTGTTTTACTTCATTAAAAAACCAAGGGTAGCCAATACTAGCCCGGCCTATCATTGCACCATCTAAGCCATAATCGTCTCGCATTTCTTTGGCGCGCTCCGGTGTATTTACATCACCATTTCCGAAAACAGGAATATGCATTCTGGGATTATTCTTTACGGCGGCTATAGGTTTCCAATTGGCATCACCTTTATACATTTGAGCTCGTGTTCTCCCGTGAATGGAAATTGCCTTACAGCCAACATCTTGAAGACGTTCTGCCACTTCAATAATGTGTATGGAGTCATGATCCCATCCTAATCGTGTTTTTACGGTAACGGGAAGTTTGGTATGCTTTACCATGGCTTCCGTAAGTTTTACCATATGGTCAATATCCTTAAGTATACCAGCGCCAGCGCCTTTGGATACTACTTTTTTTACAGGACAACCAAAATTTATATCAATAATATCAGGACCACTGGCTTCAACAATCTCAACACTGCGTAACATACTGTCTAATACCGCGCCAAAGATTTGAATGCCAACTGGACGCTCTTTTTCGTAAATATCCAATTTCATGACACTTTTTGCTGCATCACGAATAAGCCCTTCACTAGAAACAAATTCGGTATATACTATATCAGCGCCATTTTCTTTGCACAAGGCTCTAAACGGTGGATCACTAACATCCTCCATTGGAGCTAATAATAGCGGAAAATCACCTACATCTATGTCACCTATTTTGGCCATACCAGTTGCTCAATTGCTAAAGCGTATTGGTAAACTTCAATTTACCATTATTGTTTAATTCAAGTATAATTGTGCAAAATTAGTCATTTCTTTGCGTATTAAAAGTCTTTCAGTTCTCTTGGTGGGTTGTATTATAAGCGGTTGTAAAAATCAAGAACATGCTCCTTCTTCTGAACAAACTTCTGTTATGGCAGTAGCAAATCCACTTATTTATCCTGAATAAAAACACTTTGTTAATATGAGACAGGTGACTTTTGGAGGTGATAGTGCCGAAACTTATTGGAATTTCCATAACAAGCAACTCATCTTTAATCCAATTTTAAAGATTGGGGTGTTGGATGTGATCAAATGTTTTTAATGTAGAGACATAAGACCTTTAATGGTGGTGGTCGTGACCTCAATTTATTTAATGCAGACTGAGCGGATTAAGGGTCGCCTAGCTTTCTAAAAAAGGAGCGATCTCTCAAGTTCATTATAGGTTTTTCATAAAAGCGATATACCATATAAGCTAACGCAAAAAGCACCATATAGTAAATGCCTACATATCCCATTTTTTCACCTAAGGAGAATGTCTTAAAAGGGAAAAAGTGATTCATTCCCTTTAACACAAAAGAATAGTGTAGTAAATAGACCGAATAGGAGGTTATACTTATAAACGTAATGGGCTTTAAAATGTATTTGGGTGCTGTTTTTAATTTCGAGAATAGTGGAAATAAAAGAGCCAAAAAGATGGAGCAAATGGGCAGAAAAAAAACAATCCAAAAAATGGGATATGTTTCAATAAAAAATTGTCTACTGTAAATGGTATATAGAAAAAGGGGTAGTCCAAGGCCACCTAATAGTCCCAAGGAAAGGGCATATGCAGACCATTTTTTAGATGCATTTTTAGCAAAATAAGCTAGTAGAAATCCATAATAAATTGCATCTACCCTATAAATTACTACTGCTTTTAAATTAAAGTTCCATTGAAGTAATGTAGTATTTGTTGTATTCAAAGAATAGTACACTTTGGTCAAAGTAAAAATGGCAATTACCATCAATGTAACAATAAGAAAAGTGCCCTTCGGTTTTTTTCTAAAAAGCTTGAAAGTAGTTAATAAAAGTAGAAGAGGTCCAATAATATAGGCGGCTTCCTCAATAGGTAGGGTCCAAGATTCTTGAAAAAAAGTCCCGATTGGGTCAGCCAAGTTTTGAAAAAATAAAAAGTACTTCCAAACGTCTTTTGGCAAAGATTCACCTACTACAAGAAGCACCATAAGATTAAGTATAAGAACTAGAAAGTAGTTTGGCAGCGTTCTAAACCAGCGTCTTATGACAAAATAACGAAGTTCATTTTTATGGAAAGAGTCGTTCGTGAAAATATTGTAAAGGATCCCACCAATAAGATAACCACTCAAAATAAAGAACAGTTCAACCCCAAAAAGACCAGTTAGATTAAATACAGATGTAAGCCAACCGTTTAATTCTGGAAAAATAGATAAGGTATGATAGGCCAAAACTCCTAAAATAGCAAGGGCTCTTAAGGCATCAAGACCAAAAATTCTTTTGCTATAATCAATTTGCATAAGGGTAAGATAAGCAATAACATTAAGCTATATTTGCACCCAACTTTGGAGTGACTATGAAGAACATTCGTAATTTTTGCATTATCGCTCATATTGATCACGGTAAGAGCACTTTAGCAGATAGACTGTTAGATTTTACAGGTGCCGTTACAGAACGAGAAAAGCAAGATCAGTTACTAGACAGTATGGATCTGGAGCGAGAACGTGGGATTACAATTAAGTCCCATGCCATCCAGATGGAGTATACCCATGAAGGAGAAGAATATATATTGAATTTGATTGATACTCCAGGTCATGTTGATTTTTCATACGAAGTGTCTCGAAGTATTGCTGCTTGTGAAGGTGCACTTCTTGTAGTAGATGCCGCACAAAGTATTCAAGCACAAACAATATCCAATTTATACTTAGCACTTGAGAATGATCTCGAAATCATACCTGTGCTTAATAAAGTTGACTTACCTAGTGCAAACCCAGAAGAGGTGACAGATGATATTGTTGATCTTTTAGGATGTGATGCAGAGGAGGTGATCCCCGCTTCTGCGAAAACAGGGATAGGTATAGAAGATATTGTCACAGCAGTGATTGAACGCATACCTGCTCCAAAGGGCGAACCTGAATCTCCATTACAAGCTTTAATTTTTGATTCGGTATACAATCCTTTTAGAGGTGTAGAAACCTATTTTAGAATTATTGACGGAAGCATTAAGAAAGGACAGCACATTAAGTTTATGGCTACAGATAAGTCATACCATGCTGATGAAATAGGCACATTGAATTTAACACAAACCCCTAAAAAAGAAATTAAGACTGGTGATGTGGGTTATCTTATTACGGGAATTAAAGATGCAAGAGAAGTAAAAGTAGGAGATACCATTACAGATTCCAAAATGCCTACACATAAAGCTATTGAAGGTTTTGAAGACGTAAAACCTATGGTTTTTGCTGGAATCTATCCTGTGGATACCGAAGATTATGAAGAGCTCAGAGCTTCTATGGAGAAGTTGCAACTCAACGATGCTTCTTTGGTTTTTGAACCAGAGAGTTCGGCGGCTTTAGGATTCGGTTTTCGATGCGGTTTTCTAGGTATGTTACATTTAGAGATCATTCAAGAGCGTTTGGAACGAGAGTTTAATATGACGGTGATTACCACTGTTCCTAATGTGTCCTACCATGCCTTTACTAACAAAAATCCAGATGAGATTATTTTAGTTAATAATCCGTCAGATCTTCCAGACCCTTCTGGAATGAATCGGGTAGAGGAGCCTTTTATCAAAGCGTCTATCATTACCAAAGCAGATTTTGTTGGTCCCGTAATGTCACTGTGTATTGAAAAACGCGGACAGATCACCAACCAGACTTATTTGACACCTGAGCGAGTAGAATTGAGTTTTGATATGCCGCTTGCCGAAATTGTTTTTGATTTTTATGATCGATTAAAAACGGTGTCCAAAGGCTATGCCTCTTTTGATTATTCGCCAATTGGGATGCGAGCTTCAAAATTGGTAAAAGTAGATGTTCTACTTAATGGAAATGTAGTCGATGCCCTTTCAGCCTTATTGCATCAGGATAATGCTTATGACATTGGTAAGAAGATGTGCGAAAAACTTAAGGAATTGATCCCAAGACAGCAATTTGATATTCCTATTCAAGCAGCCATTGGCGCTAAGATTATCGCTCGTGAAACGGTTAAAGCCCTGCGTAAAGATGTGACAGCTAAGTGTTACGGTGGTGATATTTCACGAAAGCGAAAACTGTTAGAAAAACAGAAAAAAGGAAAAAAACGCATGCGTGCTGTTGGCAACGTAGAGATTCCTCAAGAAGCCTTTATGGCAGTGCTTAAATTGAACGATTAATCCCGCATAGTGTTCAATAGCTGCTGTATATTTTCTGGATCAGAATACGACTGAATGCCTTTCTCAATAGCAGAGACATTGTGCATAGGTAATCTTCCCAGTAGATACTTAGTATAGCTGCTCGCAGAAGCATGAATCTCATCAAAACCTGCTTCAATAAATGTTTTGACATTTGTATGGTTAATCCCTCCTCCAGGAAGAATGATTAATCGGTCATTGGCCTGTTTTAATAATTGTTTTAGCAGGTCTGCACCAGCTATTGCTGTTTGTTGCTGTCCAGACGTTAGTATGCGATGCACACCTAATGAGGTTAATATTTCCAATCCTTCTACAGGATTAGGAACCCAATCAAAAGCCCTATGAAAGGTAAATTGCATATCGCCACTTGCGTTGATAAGCTGTTCTGTACGGTATTGATCTATGGTGAAACCCTTTTGCAAAATACCTGAAACAATACCCTGAACCCCCATTTTTTTACAGCATGCAATATTCCGCAACATAACATCAAACTCAGCAGAGGTGTAGTTGAAATCCCCACTTCGGGGACGTATCAATACAAAAACAGGGGTAGTTAGTTCTTGAAGTACTTTTTCAATCAATCCATAGCTAGGCGTGAGACCTCCTAATGTGAGTTCACTACACAATTCAATACGATCTGCTCCTGCATCCTGAGCATTTTTAGCAGATTGAAAAGAATTGGTGCAAATTTCTAAAAGCATGTTGTTGATCGTGTATTTTGATTAAAAATACACTTTTAATTTTGGCGATTCATCATTTAGAGCGAGGATAAAGTTGGCAAAATTGCACAAAATGCAATGGATGATGTATTTTAAAGAATAGAATATTAATTTAACTATCAGATAGAGCTTTTCTGATGGTTGTCTCTAAAGATCACATTAAAAATTTGCAATTTACCTTTTCGTTGTCTTTGGATTGTATATCCGCAAGTAGTCCTAAAGTGAATTAATTTTCGTATATTCTATTGAAT
>CAZDFA010000112.1:0-8321 GCA_964504555.1 uncultured Flavobacteriaceae bacterium
CATTAGATATACTTGATATAAAAAATGGTATTGTTCTTGAACATTCTTGTAACAAATATTAAACATAATAGTCTTATCTTAGAATTAAAACCATATTAAAATTAAATACATGAAAACAATAAAACTACTAGGTGCTATTTTCTTTCTTTTAGCAACCGCAACTATCCAAGCGCAGACAGCTGAAGAAATTGTTGCCAATTACATTGAGAATACGGGAGGAGCAGATGCTTGGAAGAGTATAAAAAATATGAAAATGAGCGGAAAGGCTGGCTTTGGCCCGCAGGAGTTTGTTTTTACTCAAGTTGTTACTGCAGATGGAAAAATGTCTATAGAAATTGATCTAGGCGGTCAAAAATTTGTGCCTCAAGCTTTTGATGGCGAATCAATGTGGACTACAAATTTCCAATCTCAAAAACCAGAACCAGCAGATGCTGAAGCCTCTAGCAATTTTAAAAATGAATCTAAAGATCAAATAATAGAATTATTAGGTTATAAGGAAAAAGGTTACACTATCGAAAAGCTAGAAGACGGTACTGCAGAAGGAGTTGATTGTTTTAGAATAAAATTGACAAAAAAGCCAATTCTTAGGGACGGAAAAGAGGAGGATAATATTAGAACCTACTTTATTGATAAGGAAAATTTTGTTCCTGTAATGTTAGAAGCGGTTGTTTCAGGAGGACCTCAAGCAGGAACTAAGTCTCAAACTGTTTATAGTGATTATGAAGAAGCAGGGCCCGTATATTTTGCATACAGCATTGTCAGCAAGTTCAATGGGCAGGTAGGTCAATCAATTAAAATTGAAAACATAGAAGTTAATACTGAAATTGACGAAAGCATTTTTAAAATGCCCGCTCAATAAGAAATCAAAATATAAATCCTCAACGTTTCATTGGGGATTTTTTTTTTTCGTTTTAAGCGAAAAACACATTCTCACAAAAAACTACATTTATGACAACCAAAAAAACACTTTTAGGAGGTGCGCTCTTTGCATTATGCCTAACCGTTACTGCTCAAGAAATTGTCCTTAAAGGAAAAGAACTCTTTGGTGATTTGACAGCACGTCAAATAGGACCAGCTCTTATGAGTGGCCGTATTATTGATATGGAAGTGCACCCTACTAACTCTCAAGTAATTTATACAGGTACTGCTGGCGGTGGCGTTTGGAGATCAAGTGATGGTGGAGCCACCTATACTCCCATATTTGATGACCACATACAATCTATAGGACAGGTAGCCATAGATCCTAATGATCCTGATCGTAATATTTGGGTAGGTACAGGAGAAATTTGGACTCGAAATTCTGTTTCTGTTGGGGATGGGCTTTATCATACTAAAGATGGTGGTGGCAATTGGGAAAAGATAGGTTTTGAAACTTCAGAACGCATTTCTGGTATTGAGATTCATCCAGAGAATAGCAATGTGGTGTATGTAGCAGTTTTAGGTGCATTATGGAGTGATAGTGAAGATCGTGGCCTATACAAAACAACAGATGGAGGTAAAACCTGGAATAAAATTTACTATGCCAACAAATCAACTGGTGCAGCAGATTTTATCATGGATCCTAACAATCCAGAGGTCTTGTATTTGTCAATGTGGGAGCATCGCCGAACTGCTTGGAATTTCAATTCTGGTGGTGAGGGAAGTGCCTTGTTAAAATCAACCGATGGTGGCAAATCATGGAAAGAAATTCGTAATGGACTACCGACAGGAATTTTAGGTCGAATAGGGATTGCCGTTGCGCCTTCAGATTCAAACAGATTATATGCTGTTGTAGAAGCAGCAACCGAAAAAGGATTATACCGCTCTAATGACGGCGGTGCAAATTGGGAAAAAACTAATGGAGATTTCGGTCTTACCGTGCGTCCATTTTACTTTTCAAGGATCGTTGTGGATCCTAAAAACCCAGATATTGTTGTAAAAGGCGGATTGAGTGGATCTATTTCACGAGATGGAGGTTACACCTTCAAATCACTCGGAAATATGCATTCAGATATTCATGATATCGTATTTGATATTAATAATTCAAATATTATGCACGTTGGTACTGATGGAGGCGTGTATCGCAGCTGGAACGGAGGTACCACTATGGAAATAGTAAGTAACCTTCCACTTTCCCAGTTTTACCAAATAAGTGTAGATGATGCGGAGCCTTATCGAGTATATGGCGGTTTGCAAGATAATGGTTCCTGGTATGGCCCTTCATCTTCTCCTGGTGGAATAGAAGCTAGGGATTGGGTACGCGTAGGAGTTGGAGATGGCTTTAGAGTTTTAAAACACCCTACTAAAGAAATATTGTATTCTGAGATGCAAGGAGCGCAGAATGTTTGGCGCTATGATATGAATAGAGACTACGCCAAAAACGTAAAACCCCTTCCGGTCGAAGGGAATGACGATTTACGTTTTAATTGGAATGCACCAATGGCAGTAAGTACGCATAATCCTGATCGTTTTTATATGGGCAGTCAATACCTGCATATGAGTAATGATATGGGAGATACGTGGAAGATAATTTCTCCAGACTTAACTACTAATGATAGTTCTAAACAGAACACTAAATCTGGTGGATTATCTAATGACACTTCAGGTGCCGAAACCCATACAACCATATTCACCATGGCCGAGTCTCCAGTTGACGAACAAGTTATCTGGGTAGGTAGTGATGATGGATTGGTAAATGTAACTAGAGACAGTGGTAAAAACTGGTCTAATGTTACCGCAAATATTCCAGATTTACCAGCAAATACTTGGGTGTATCATATTGAAGCTAGCGTTCATGGAAAGGGTACAGCCTATGCGGTTTTCGACGGTCACGCACGAGGTGATATGAAACCATACGTTTATAAGACGACGGACTACGGTGCCAGTTGGACGGATATTACTTCTGGTGACTTAAATATGTTTGCCAGAAATATTCAAGAAGATTATGAAAATGAAAATCTACTTTTTCTTGGTGCCGAAGATGGTCTTTATATTACTGTAGATGGTGGTAAAAATTGGTCACACTTCACCAATAACTTCCCGCCTACTGCGGTTCACTTTATTGATTTGCAAAAGAAAACAAATGACTTAGTCTGCGGCACGCATGGTCGTGGTGTTATTATCTTGGATGATATCAGTGTACTGCGCCAAGTGACTCCAGAAGTTCTGACTAAAAAAGTACATTTCTTTGATAGTAAACCAGGTATTATGGTAGAATCAGGTGGCTTTGGTGGAGGTAGTACTGAATTACAGTTTGTAGGCCCAAATAAAAGTAACTCTGCCAGTATTAAATACTATCTGCAAAAGCGTCATACTTTCGGTAAGATGACTATGGAGATTCAAGATCAACAAGGAAATAA
Organism: uncultured Flavobacteriaceae bacterium; assembly: GCA_964504555.1. Classification (GTDB taxonomy): domain Bacteria; phylum Bacteroidota; class Bacteroidia; order Flavobacteriales; family Flavobacteriaceae; genus Dokdonia. The sequence goes on from CAZDFA010000112.1 coordinate 3,339, forward strand.
GATCGCTAACCTTACTCCAGGAAAATCAAAAGGTATCAATATTGTAAATTGGAATTACACTTCTAAAGCTCCTAAGACTGCCAAGGGCAAGACTATTGAGTTTTCAGGATTGCAGCCACTTCGCGTACAAGCAGGAACTTATAAGGTAGTATTAAAAAAGGGCAAGGATACTTATGAAACAGCTATAACGGTTGAAAATGATCCTAAATCATCCATCACCTTTGCGGAACGTAAGAGTCAATATACAACCTCCAAAACACTTTTTAATATGCAAGAGGATTTAGCTTATCTAGTGTATAAAATGGATAATACCACTGCCGCTGCCCAGAAGGCAATGGACGCCAGTGCAAAAGCTAAAAAATCAGCACAACCACTAATTGATGAATTAACGGCATTGAAAGAGACACTAGTTATTACTACGGGTGATAATTATGTAGACTCTGCGCCACCTCAGCTGCGAGAAAAAATAGGTGCTTTGTTCAGTGATTTAGCATCTAGTTTTGAAGCGCCCAGTCAAGCACAATTGGATAATCTGCGATTACTTTCTGAGCGTTTGGCTAAAGCTAAAACTGATTTAGAAGCGATTAATGGAAAGCAACTTACCAAGTTTGAAAAGTATCTTGAAAAAGCAGGACTTCCTGCTATCGATTATGAAACCAAAGAAGCTTTCCTGGACGATTAAGAATAGTCTGGTTTGAATAAAACAGTTAAGCCTCCTATATCTGGAGGCTTTTATTTTGCGTTTTTTGTTTATAAGACGTTGACAAGTGTTTGCGGAACCCTTTATGGAGCAATCTCCTTTTTAGCTATTTTTAAAAAACCTTCAAATCATGGAAACCCGAGATCAAGATCTACTGCGCATACGCCCGCATATCCCTTCTGCAATTATTCACGACACAATGAGTTTTCAAGAACGGTTTCAAAATGAAACAATAAGACCTATTGCCAAACTCCAAAATGAATTGCTTCTTGCCTCTTTTTCCAATTATATAAGCAAGCATAAAAATGTGTTTTATGATTTAAGTTTAGAAAAACGTATCGCCTATATTGAGAATGCCATTCATAAGGATATGAAATTTCGAAATAGCTTAAAGGGTATGATGATCGGTCAATTTACTTTAGAGGAATATCAACTGTATATCACAGCTTCTTCTGCCTTAAATAAACGTATGATGCATCTCGTCAAAGAGAGATTATTAAGTCAAATTCAACTTTTTGAAAGACCAACTAATCTTACAAAAGCTAGCTAGTCCAGTAGCGATACTCCGTTTAAGTCAGTAGTAAGTACATCACTCATATAGTCAAAAAAGGGACGCAACAACCTGAATTGATGTACTACTTGAACTTTAAAATCTGCAGCTAGCACTTCTTTATCAGAAAAGCTTTTTCGTACAAAAAAATTCTTCTGTCGTAATAAGTCAATGTTGGGATCATCTTTGCTAAATCCCTTAGGAGCTGTTTTTACCGCATCCCAAACCTCAAATTTACCTCCATAGGCTTTCGCGAAAGCATCCTCTGCCAAAATTTCCCGTATTTCTGAGGCATCCATTTGAAACTCGGTACGTATTCTGAGTAAATCTTTGGGCTCTGGATTAAAAAATCCACCTGCAACAACAGAATTCCCACCAGGTTCTATACGTAAGTAATATCCGCCTCGGCGTTGCGCTCCTGCCCTACTAAAACTCACACTCCGATGCACGTTATAAGGAGTTTTATCTTTACTAAAGCGTATATCCCTATTAATACGAAAGACCTTGAGTTTTTCTATTTCATCCTCTTCATTTAATGCTTCTTCAACACTGGCATAAAAGGTCTTTAGCCCTTTTTCATTGGTTTGATACCGTTTTTTATTTTCGGTCATCCAATCCCTATGGTTGTTCTTTTTTAGAGCTTTAAGGAAAGGGAAAGTATCTTTAGGTATTAGCATTTGCAATAATTTGGTTTTCTAAAAATACAATAAAGTCCTTAGTCTTCAAGATCCACTTTATGTAATAGCAAACCACTTGCCTGTGCAATATGTTCCAATTTTATGGTTTCTCCTGGATCCAAAGTCTTTTTAATGAATTGGAGGTTTATCTTACTTAATCCTAAATCAAAAAGAGCACCCATCATAAGTCTGATTTGATGGCGTTTAAATCCTTTTCCGCTTACGCGAAAACAATAACTCGTCTCAGGAAAAAAGTTAGCCTGATATTCGGTGTTTAGTATAATTTCTGAATCAATTATCGTACTTACAGTTTGTGTTTCAGGCTTAGGCTTATAGCAGTAGTTTTTAAAATCATGGGTGCCTTTAAAAAGTAATGCACCTTCTTCCATAAGGGCTATATCCAGGTGTTCTACAATATTAATCATAAAAGGGGCAGCAAACGGATGGTTCTTGTCACCAAAAGAGAAGTGATACCTGTATTCTTTAATTTTAGGTGCATTAATTAGATTAAATTTCTCATCTACCTCTCGCATATTGAGCACTCTAACATCTTGTGGAAGGTTAGCATTAAAAAGCGACAAAAACCCTTCATCAGGCAGGGGCTTATCATCCAAAAAAAGTTCTATAAAAGTTTCATTTACAGAAACTTTTGCATCTGTTCGCCCAGCTGCTAGTAGCTTGAAATTCTTATGCCCCAAGATATAAGCAAGGGTTCGTTCTACCATGCGCTCAACAGTAAGTACATCCGGCTGTTTTTGCCAGCCATGGTAGCGAAACCCCAAATACTGTATTTTAAAAAGGTAATAGAAACGCTTTGAAAACATAAGCGGTAATGTACTATAATTATTTGTTAGCTTAAAAATGGAGATACGACTTAATTTATATAATTAATCCAATATGAAATATGGCGCAATAGCTTTTTTTTTATTGTTAAATACAGTACTAGTAGCCCAAGAGCTTACCATACTTGAGGACGCCTCCAGTGTAGACTTTGTTTTTCTTGATGGAGATGTAAAAGGAACACTTTCTGATTTTAAGTTTACAGGCAAAATAGATCTTTCTAACATTGAATTGTCTCAATTCTCAGGTTCTGTTGCTACCAGTACTATAGATACCAATAATTGGCTGCGCTCCAGGCATTTAAAAGGAAATAAATTCTTTAATGCAAAAAGCTATCCTCGGCTTTTATTTTCCAGTAATACGACCAGCTTGGAAGGTGATACGATTGTTGTATCTGGACAACTAACGATGAAAGGAATAACTAAAGATGCTGTTTTTCGCTTTACGCGAAATGATAAAAAGCTCATTGGCAAAGCACGTATCAATACGCAAGACTATAATTTAGTTATCTATAAGGAACGTGAACGTAATTTTGTAAAAATTACTATTGCCATGAATTATATAAATGGATAAGTAGTCTTTTGATATCTTAATTAGATCCATTAGTTTTCTCTAAGTATGCTTTTCTTTGTGATATCCTTGCTTTTACGAGTACAATACAAAACCACGTAATGAAATGGTTACACCCAAAATACCAGCCTATCCCCAGAAATACTATTGAGTTGCTATATGTTTATTGATTCCAAATTCTAGAGTAAGTAGATAAGCAGTTCCCAAAAAGAAGTGCCGCCTAAAGCGCCATAAAAACTACCTCTTCTTTTTCAAGGATGTCATCATATGTCCTTTTTAAAAGCAAAACGTATGGAATTTTTCCATACGTTTTTATTATGTGTTGGTAGGAAGTAGTTATTACTTCACTAAACTAAGATACGGTTTTTTAAGAACCTTGATTTAAGCTAGAAGATGTTACTCCTACGACTCCTGTTTGCCAAGAAGTTGCATATGCAATTATCGAAATATCATCATCTGAGGTCAACCAATCAGGTATATTTAAACTAAGAGATCCTTGATTTCCGTTAAGCTTCACAGTTTGCTCCGTTACCACAATATTGGTATTTTTTAAGGTTCTATTTCTATTTTCTCCTCGTTTAACCGCAGTGGTACGTTCTTTAATTACGACTGCAACTGTAATCTCATCTGCTCCTTCGTCTAAAGCGTAATTTACGTGAACTGCTTGATCTTTATTATTCACCTCTGTTAGCTCTATTCCTATTATCTTTTCATCAGACTGATAATGTTGAAGCCTACTATACAATTGACTTTTATTTGAGCCAGTAAAGTGTTCTCTTCCATTTATTACCGCCTGAGGAGTGTATACGTTTCTTGATCTAAAACGACGCGCATACTCATACTGCTTTTGAGTATTGGCTTGACTAGCAAAAGGGTCTTTCCACCCAATATAATCCCAGTAATCTACATGATATGATAAAATATAGACCTCCTGATCTGGATAGGTATTATCAATTTCTGCGATTAGTCGATCTGCAGGAGGACAACTACTGCAACCTTGTGACGTAAAAAGCTCAATAACTACTGGAGCTTTTTGTGCATTTGAAGTAAAATAAAGGACAAAGGAAAAGAAGAAAAGGAAAATATTTCTCTTTCTCATAGCATTTTTTTACTACGTCCAAGGATGAGCAACATCCTTACATTATAAATGTTAAAAGTGAGCCGGAAGACTCACTTTTAACATTTACTGTACAATTATCAGGGAATTTAAAGACCTACTTTAGACGTTTTTAATAAACCTGCTACAGAAGTAAATTTTGAAAGTTGATCTGCATTAAGCAATCCTTTTATCTTATCATCTGCTCCCAATACGAGAGAATTCATTTTAGATTTAAGTTGAGCTCCTGCCAAATCTTTAAGCGATGATGTATTCGTCAATAAACTTCCAATAATACTTGTTACTTGGGTAACTTGAGTTGCATTCAACCCTAATTGACTAGTTAATGATTGTATCATACTATTAGCTTGACTTTTTAATCCTGCACTAAGTACATTAGTGCCTCCAGACTTTAAAGATGTTGCACTCGGTTTCTCTACACTAGGTTTTTCAACACTTGGAGCATTCTTACTTAATTCTGTTCTTTTTGTAGAAAGTGTTTGCGCATTAAGACCTAGTCCTACTAACAAACATAAGATTACAATAGTAT
>CAZDFA010000113.1:0-8260 GCA_964504555.1 uncultured Flavobacteriaceae bacterium
TCAAACTCAAACATAATCTAACTTAAATTTTGAACAAAGATACTACTTTAGGTTGTTTTTGTGCAAGGGTAAAACTAAATTATTACTACTGTAATTAACAGTAGTTACTTCGACCAATATTGTAAATTTGTACTATAAAAGAAACCACAATGCAATACAGAATTGAGAAAGATACAATGGGCGAAGTACAAGTGCCAGCAGATAAACTCTGGGGTGCTCAAACGGAACGCTCTCGCAATAATTTTAAAATAGGACCAGCAGCTACCATTCCACTAGAAGTAGTCTATGGTTTTGCTATTTTAAAAAAAGCCGCAGCCTATACTAATTGTGAACTCGGTGTATTGCCTGAGGAAAAGCGAGATTTAATTGCTCAGGTGTGTGATGAAATTTTGGCAGGCGATCATGATGATCAATTCCCATTGGTGATCTGGCAAACAGGATCTGGCACACAAAGCAATATGAATGTAAATGAGGTGATTGCTAATAGGGCACACCAACTTGCAGGTAAAACCATTGGCGAAGGAGAAAAAACCCTCCAACCCAATGATGATGTGAATAAATCACAATCATCCAATGACACCTTCCCAACAGGCATGCATATTGCTGCATATACTAAAATTTTAAACCATACCATACCTGGAATAAAACAACTTCGTGATACGCTTCACGCGAAAGCAGAGGCCTTTAAAAACGTAGTGAAGATTGGTCGTACGCATCTTATGGATGCTACACCAATTACTTTAGGTCAAGAATTTTCGGGTTATGTGTCTCAGTTGGATCATGGATTGCAGGCATTAGAAAACACCTTAGACCACCTTTCTGAAGTGGCATTGGGTGGTACCGCTGTAGGTACCGGAATTAATACACCTCAGGGATATGCTCACAAAGTAGCTCAATATATTTCCAATTTTAGTGGTCTTACTTTTAAAACGGCCCACAATAAATTTGAAGCGCTAGCGGCTCACGATGCTATTGTCGAGTCTCACGGTGCATTGAAACAATTAGCAGTATCTCTAAACAAGATAGCCAATGATATTCGTATGATGGCTTCCGGACCACGAAGCGGAATTGGAGAGATTACCATCCCTGCCAATGAGCCAGGTTCTTCTATAATGCCAGGTAAAGTAAACCCAACACAATGTGAAGCCATGACTATGGTTTGCGCTCAAGTGATGGGTAATGATGTAGCTATTGGTGTGGGAGGTATGCAAGGTCATTATGAACTCAATGTTTTTAAACCAATGATGGCTGCCAACATTTTACAATCTGCGCAACTCTTGGGTGATGCTTCTGTTTCCTTTGCCGAACATTGTGCTTCAGGGATTGAACCCAACCAGACACGTATTGATGAGCTCTTAAATAACTCTTTAATGTTGGTCACGGCATTAAATACCAAAATAGGCTATTACAAAGCTGCCGAAATTGCCAACACGGCACATAAAAATGGTACAACCCTAAAAGAAGAAGCGGTTAATCTAGGTTATGTTAAGGCTGAAGAATTTGACGCATGGGTAAAACCAGAAGATATGGTGGGAGGTTTGAAATAAGACCTAGTTTACATTAATTAAAATTTTAAGGAGCAGTAGTATAAGAGTACTGTTCCTTAAAATTAATAGTGTTCAAAACTAAACCCCTTCGCTTTAATTCGTTGCCCCAGTAACACCTGACAGAAGGCAGTGATTTTGAATAAGCTCTCAGTTGACTCTTCATTAAGACTTGAATTTGCAGTGATGCAATCTCATCTTATCTTTTCATGATTTATGAAGCTTTCGCTTTTATATCCTCAAAAAAATAAGCAGAGAATTACCGCAACTCAGAATAGGCGCTTAAGTTTTATAGAACTTCTTATATCGCCAATACGAAACCGTACCCAAAGCTGCTATAGAAAAAAGGGCTACAGCAATTTTTCCATTTTGTAAATCTCCCCCACTTTGGTACGCATGTAAACCAGATAAATAATAGTTCACTCCAAAATAGGTAAATAGAATACTACCTAAAGCGAGTATAGAAAGAAAATTAAAAAGCCATCTACTGCGCAGTCCAGGAATTAAGCGCATATGAATTACAAAAGCATATACTATTAGCGAAATAAGTGCCCAGGTTTCTTTAGGATCCCATCCCCAATAACGTCCCCAACTTTCATTTGCCCATTGTCCTCCCAAAAAGGTGCCTATTGCCAATAGTATCATCCCTACTGTTAATGCCATTTCATTAACTATGGTAACCTCTTTGATATGGAGTTCTAATTTTTCTTTATTCTTCTCTGTGGTAAAAATCATTAAAACTAAAGCAATGACACCCAAAATAAAACCAAGAGTAAAAGGCCCATAGCTCCCTACAATTACCGCAGTATGAATCATTAACCAATAGCTGTTAAGCACTGCCTGTAAGTTGGCTATCTCAGGATTGAGCCAATTCATACTAGCTGCCCATAAAATAAAACTGGCTACAAAAGTAGTAGCTGCGATGGTTAGCATACTTTTTTTACCTAAAATCAACCCAAACAACACAGTAGCCCAACCTACAAAGAGTATGGACTCATAGGCATCACTCCAAGGAGCATGCCCCGATATATACCACCGCCAAATCAACCCAGCAGTATGGACTAAAAACAAAAAGATAACAACCCCCGCTCCAATTCTAATTCCTATCTGAATACCTTTTCTATTGTTAAAAATCCCAATAACAACAAAAATGAACATATACAACGCCACTAGCATATAGAGCCAATAGAGTTTCTTAAATACATCATATTTATTGTAGTTTATTTCTGCACTGATTTCCTTATCGGTGGGTAATATATCTACATTAAATCGGCGTTGAAATAAAGGAATGCTTTCCAATACTCTGTCAGCATCAGAATAGTCACCACTCACCCTTCCTTCACGAAGACGTTGCAGGTAAATTGGGATAATACTTTTACTATATAAAGTATCTTTATCTCTATAATTGGCCTGGTCTAACTCACGGTAATTAAGCCATTTATTATTTGGATCACCAGCTTTAGGGTAAATTCGCAATATATCACCACTCAACGCTTGATTAAGCAATCCAAGACGAAGGCTTACCTCTCTAAATTCTTTATCAATGATGGTAGGCACTGTCCTTCTAAAGGCTTCTTCCAAATAGGGGTCAAGTTTATAACTACCATCTCGCTCAATAAAATCTAAGAGCTTAAAACGCTTTACATCACCTGGTACCCCAATAATATTTCTAATACTATCATTCCCCTTTTTTAAATACAGTATTTCTGCATTGAACCATATAAAAGGGTTCTCAATCATTGAAAGCATTACCTGATCGGCGGTAAGACCAGCATAGGTTTCAGAACGGTTTAGTTTACGCAAGAGTAAACTTGAAAAGGTATTAATGGGCATAAATCGTCCATTATCCTGAATAATCAAGCGACCAAACTTTGCCGCCTGTTCAGCAGGAACAGCATTGGCTACGATAATCGAGTCTATCTCTGCACTAGTTAACACCTGTCGTCCTTCATCCGCATCAGGGATTAGTTGAAGGGCATCTTCCTGTGCGATTTCGTTAGTTGGAAGACTATCAGGAACTACAACCGCCGAAGTATTAATTTCTTGTGCTGAGGTTGTGAACAATTTTGCACAAGCGAAAAACAACAACAGACCAATTAGTTTTGTCTTACGCTTCCTAACTTTTTCTAAGAGCTCCTTAAGTTGTCCAAAACGAGAGCCCTTATCAAAAAGGATAAGCAACAACCCGAGGTACAACAAAAAATAGCCAATATAGGTAATCCAGGTTCCCCAAAAGTCATGACTTACCGAAAGGATAGTGCCACTTTCATCATCAAAAAAACTCGCTTGAAAAAATCGGTAACCCTTGTGATCGAGCACGTGGTTCATATATATATCATAATCAAAATTTTGACCAGTTTTGGGCTCTACAGTAATCCGACTTTCAAAGGATGCATAACTCCGCTCGGTACCAGGGTATTTTTCAGCTTCAAAATCATTGAGTCTAATGGCGAAAGGAAGTTCTAATCGCTTGCTTCCGTAAGATAAATAAAAGGTATAATTTCCTACCTCCACCCGTTTTTTGTCATAGGAAAATCCTTTTCCGCCAAGCAATTCGACAGTCTTAATTTCTCCATTGGCAGTTACATCTACAAGGAGCGCATCTTCCTGACCTTTGCGCTTTACAAAACTTTTTACCACTCCAGGATGACCTTGTACTACGGTTTCCGGAATAACAAATAACACGCCGCTTAGTTGATATAGGGAACGCAATTTTAGTGGTTGTACGCTATCTTTTATCACATTGCTCTCTTCCTGCGTAGCCATTACCCGAACCTTACCTTCAAAAGGAGTTTGCAAGGTATAATCGGCACCATTATAGCCAATATTTATTGCTCCTTGGGTAGGTTTATTAAATGCATATAAAACATTGTGAATGCTTACCAGTTCGCCTTCCTTTAAAAAATGATCATGACGTTGGCCACCGGCTGTTTCAACGAGTTTGATGTAGGTATCCCCATTTGGATCATCTACAAAACCTTCTTCTGCACCACTTATGAAGTTTCTATAGGTAATGTTGATTGGGTCATTTTTAAAGTCAGTTTTCCAATTAAAGTTATTATTAAGCCGTGGTGAAAGACTTAATTCCCGCTCTTGGATTCGGCGTATATCTTTACCCTCATATTCACCATCAATAAGCACTTCTAGATAGGTTTTTTCACTTAAGAAAGTGCTCTCGGCCTTCCCTTCTTTTATAGGCATTACGCCTTCGTAACTTATATATCTTGTAATACCTGCTCCTATGAGTATTAGTATGAATGATAGGTGAAAGATGAGTGTGGTGATCTTTTCTTTGCGCAATAAGCGATACCTAAAAATATTACCAATAAAATTGATGACAAAAAGGATATGAATGACAGTAAACCACCAGGAATTATAGATCCAATAGCGGGAATATGGGGTGGGTGAAGTTTCTTGACCACGATCCATAAAAGTCCCGATAATCATAGCAGCCGCATAAGCTATAAAAAGAAAACCCATAAGCCGCGTCGAGAACAAGATATTGGCGATTTTCTTTTGCATACGAACAGGTCTTTTTTCTGGCTGCAAAGATACGGTACGGGCTTAAATTTTCAATCTTTAATCGGCTTATTGTAATAGCTTATTTTTGTCTTGTGATTACGGTCAATATAATCGGTTCGGGAAATGTCGCTTGGCACCTTTTGCATCAAATTGAAAAAGCAGAAGGAGTTACATTAAAGTATTGGTGCAGCCGCAGTGAAAAGCCGAAAGCTCAATTTGAGTTTGTACAGCATAAGCATACAAACATTAAGGCAATCAAACCTGCGCAACTTACAATTATCGCAGTAAGCGATACGGCTATTGAACCGGTTAGTATGTCACTTCCGTTTTCTGGTGAGTTGGTTGCTCATACATCGGGCAGTATCGCTATAGACGTGATAGATGCCAAGCATAGGTCAGCGGTTTTTTACCCCTTACAAACATTTACTAAGGGGATTCCTCTAGATTTTTCGGCACTCCCCTTGTGCTTAGAAACTACAAATCAGGAAGACTATCTTATTTTGGAAAAGGTGGCTTCCGCTTTAAGCGAAAGTGTACACCACATCGATACAACACAAAGAAAACAATTGCACTTGGCGGCGGTTTTTGCCAATAACTTTACTAATCACTGTTATACATTGGCAAGTGAGCTTTGCGCGGAACAGGATTTACAATTTGATTTGTTACATCAACTCATTAGAGAAACTGCTCAAAAAGCAATGACAATTTCACCTGAACTGGCGCAAACTGGACCAGCTAAGCGTGGAGATTTACAAGTATTGGAAAATCAAAAAGCTTGTTTGCCTTCAGAAGAATTAAAAGACTTATATCAAACACTATCTCAATCAATTCAGAAATACTATGGAAAAAAGTTATAAAGAATACTTACATCAGATAAACACTTTTATTTTTGATGTTGATGGTGTGCTCACTAATGGACTCTTGTACATTACTACCGACGGACAACTGCATCGGGTAATGAATACTAAAGATGGTTATGCCCTAAAAGCGGCGATACAACAAGGGTTTAATATTGGTATTATCTCTGGAGGAAAAGATGAAGGCGTACGATTACGTCTGGAAGGCTTAGGAATTACCGATATTTATTTGGGTGCGCATCATAAAACGGATCAATTGAATGATTATCTCAATTCAAAAAGTATAGATCTTAAAAATGTATTGTATATGGGTGATGATATTCCTGATTTTCCCGTTATGCAATTGGTGGGCTTGCCCACTTGCCCTCAAGATGCTGTTAAGGAAATCAAGGAAGTATCAAAATATGTTTCTCATAAAAAAGGTGGAGAAGGCTGTGTACGTGATGTGATTGAACAAGTACTAAAAGTGCAAGGGAAATGGATGAAAGAATTTGATGCCAAGAATTAGTTATTGGTTCCTAAGTTCCTGATTTATATTTCTATTCAAGTAACTAATCACTAAATTTCGTATTTCGTATTTTAAAATGACCTATCTCAAACTCATACGCTACCCAAATTTATTAATGCTAATCGTGATGCAACTAGTTATTCGCTATGGAGTAATTACAGCATTAGAAGTGCCTTTGTATTTAAGCGATCTTGGTTTTTTGCTTTTGGTATTGGCAACGGTAAGTATTGCAGCTGGAGGTTATATTATTAACGATAGTTATGATAAAGAAGCCGATGCTCTCAATAAACCAGAACGACAACTCTTAGGTAAGTCACTTTCTGAAAAAGCAGCTTTAAGACTTTATATAGTATTAACTCTTATTGGTTTATTATGTGGATTTTTTCTCGCCAATAGTATTGGAAAACCTGGATTTTTTGTGATTTTTATTTTTATTGCAATCACTTTGCATCTGTATTCAAGCACACTTCAAAGCATCGCTATTTTAGGTAATATTTTAGTGAGCGTTTTTATAGGAACAGCCGTTTTTATTGTGGGTGTTTTTGAGTTAATCCCTCAGTCCCCTTTTGATTCCACTACTGTTAAAAAAGCCTGGATGCTGTGTTTGGTTTTTGCCATTTTTGCGGCTGCTCTTAATTTTATTAGAGAATTGGTAAAAGACCTGGAAGATGTGCAAGGCGATTATAAAGTAGGTCATAAAACTTTACCTATATTTTTAGGTATAGAACGCACTTCAAAGTTGGTAGCGATAATAGGTGTTGCCTTTATTTTTGTTTCGGCTTATTTGCTTTTTACCTATGTAGAAACAATTTGGATGCTCGTAGTTTTTGTTCTTCTCATTTTAGTTCCTTTAATCTATGTAAGCACACAACTTTGGGAGGCTTCCAAAACAGCCCATTTTAAAAAACTGTCTCGTCTTTTGAAATACATATTACTTGTTGGGGTTTTACTCCTACCCTTCCTAGCCAAAACCGTAGCCTATGTTAGCTAACTATTTAAAGGATTATAAGATCGTTTTGGCATCAGGCTCACCACGTCGCCAAAATTTTTTTAAGGAATTGGCAATTCCCTTTACTATAGATCCACGGCCAGTAGATGAGCGTTTTGACCCCAATCTAAAGGGTACTGAAATAACGGATTACCTAGCTCAAAAAAAAACAACAGCCTTTACAGATCTTGATAAGAACACTATTGTCGTGACAAGTGATACTATTGTTTGGCATAAGAATCAAGCGCTAAATAAGCCAAAAAACAAAGAAGAAGCCTTTACTATGATTACTAGTCTTTCTGGTAATACGCATGAAGTGATGACTTCAGTCTGCTTTACAACGGCAGAAAAACAGCTCATCATTAATGATACCACCAAAGTGACCTTTAAAAATCTTACTACCGAAGAAATAAATTATTACATCACCAATTATCAACCTTATGATAAGGCTGGTGGCTATGGTATACAAGAGTGGTTTGGTTATATCGCTGTTACCCATATTGAAGGCTCTTATTTTAATGTGATGGGATTACCGATGCACAAAGTTTACAAAACGTTAATGCAGCTGGTCAATCGTGACTAATTAGCTAATTTTATAATCTAAACCTTTTTAGCAGCATAATTCACATCCTATGAAAACCATATCCAAAGTATTTACACGCGTATTTACAGTAGTCATCCTATTTGCTTGTAAGCAAGAAAACAGATCTAATGATATCGCATACTTGTCTGCCACCTCGGAAGACACAAGTTTAAATATCACAATACCCAATACTTCCAATATAGAAGACCGCAATCTTAGCCAAGAATTTAAAGACTACTGGTATGCAGGTACTGCCGA
>CAZDFA010000114.1:0-5326 GCA_964504555.1 uncultured Flavobacteriaceae bacterium
AGTGCTAAAATATTACTATTTCTTATACTCTTACCGTTACTCGTCGGCTGCAATGCAACTAAACGAGTTCCTGAAAATACTCATTTACTAAAAGATCATACCATTTATGTAGATGGCGAAAAAGAAAAAAGCAGCCGCATCTATAGCTTCTTACTGCAACAACCCAATGCCCGACTCCCGCTTTTTGGCACGCCAGTACGATTACACGCTTACAATTGGGCTCGACCAAATATTGACTCTATTCTGCGTGCACGTTTAATAGAAAAGGAAGGGAAACGCAAATTTTTAACCAGTTTGCTCTCACGAAAACAATTAGACGGCTACATCAACTTTAGAAAAAAATTTAATTCTGGTCTTAAAAAAGCTGGAGAGCCGCCCGCTCTAATTACAGATGTAATCACAAAAAAATCTGCAAATCGACTAAAAGATTATTATTATAATCAAGGTTATTTTGAAGTCGTTACTGACTATGAAATTCATCGTGATAGCAGCAAAACTGCAACTGTAGACTATAATGTAGATCTCGGCCCTGCTTATCATATAGATTCTTTAAAGACCTTTATAGACTCTCCTATTGCCGATTCCATTTATAATGCACATCGGGATGACACCTATATTAAGAAGGGTGAACGTTACACCAACTTAAACCTAGGCAAAGAACGCATACGTGTAACTGAACTTTTTAGAAACAATGGTTTGTTTCATCTCCAACCAGATCTCATCCAAATGAATGTGGATACCAGTGGTGTTAGAAAATCTGCAACAGTAGAACTTAACATCACTGATCGTAAAATTACTAATGGAGATAGCGCAGTAACAACGCCTTATAAAATTCATAAAATAAGTAAAGTAAATATCTTAACAGATTACTCTTATGCCAATAGAAATAGGCGATTGCAAGATTCTATTTTTGATTCTGATTTCAACTTTTTTGCCTATGATAAAATACGGTATCGCCTTAAAGCACTTACCGATGTCATTCCTCTTAAGCCTGGTGTGATTTATAGTGATTTAGAACGTACGCAGACGCTTAATCGACTTAGTGGTCTTCGTATTTTTAAATATCCTGATATACAATACACCGAGGATCCTGAGGATAGCACAGGTACTGATCTCGTTGCTAATATTAATCTCACACCTTTAGAAAAGTATAAATTTCGAGTTGACTTTGATGCATCCACTTCCAACATTCAAGATATTGGTTTTACAGGATTTGGGTCTATTCTAATCCGAAACATATTTAGAGGTGCCGAAACCTTAGAGCTTTCGGCAAGAGGAAGTATAGGAGCCTCTGATGATGCTGCAAATCCTAATGACAATTTTTTTAATATCACTGAAATTGGTGCAGATCTTCGCCTTACGATACCAAGAATATTTTTTCCTATAAACACTTCAAAACTCATTTCACCAGGTTGGCAACCTACCACTAGTGTAAATTTAGGTTTTAGCACACAGCAAAATATTGGTTTAGATAGAAACAATGTATCTGGACGTATAAGTTACAATTGGAATCCTAAAAGCAATACAAGTTTTCAATTTGATTTACTCGACGCCCAATTTGTACGCAATCTTAACATCAACAATTTCTTCAATATTTACACTAATAGTTTTGAGGATCTCAATGCTATTGCAGTCAATAATTTGAATACAGTAAATCCAGACTTTCTAAACCCAGATTCAGATACACCGGAGTTAAGTATCCCTAATGGTGCACAAGCTTATATTGATTCTGTTTTAAATGGCGATATAAGCCTCACAGCTGATGAAGTTCAGGACATTAATGTAATTGAAGAACGTCGCGAACGCCTTATAGAAAATAACCTTATTGTTTCTACCAACTTTGGCT
The DNA here is from genome assembly GCA_964504555.1 of uncultured Flavobacteriaceae bacterium. Taxonomy (GTDB): domain Bacteria; phylum Bacteroidota; class Bacteroidia; order Flavobacteriales; family Flavobacteriaceae; genus Dokdonia. The sequence goes on from CAZDFA010000114.1 coordinate 1,847, forward strand.
ACACTTTTAACAATAGAGAAAACATTTTTGATGATACCTTTTCCAGTCTTCGCTTGCGCCTGGAATTAGCCGGTAATCTGCTATCCTTAATTGCCAATACAACAGACGCAACAATTAATGAAGACGATAATCGAAGTCTTTTTGGTGTAGTATTCTCCCAATATATAAAAACGGAGGTTGATTATATCAAAAATTGGGCTTTAAGCAATAATAACAGAATAGCAGTTCGTGCTTTTGGCGGCCTAGCGATACCTTATGGCAACTCGGAAAATATTCCTTTTACACGCAGTTTTTTTGCTGGTGGCTCTAATGACAATAGAGCTTGGCGAGCCTATGAATTAGGGCCTGGTAGTAGTGGTGGCCCCAATGAATTTAACGAAGCTAACTTCAAACTAGCCTTTAATATTGAGAATCGCTTTAAAATACTTGGTATAGTTGAAGGCGCTTTATTTGCTGATATAGGAAATATCTGGAATATTTTTGATAATGTAGAAGATGAAGGTGCCGTTTTTACTGGGTTTGATAGCCTTAATGATATTGCCATTGGATCTGGTTTTGGTCTTCGGTTTGATGCCAGCTTCTTTATTTTTAGACTTGATGTTGGTTTTAAAACCTATGATCCAGGGTTGCCTGTTGGGGACAGATGGTTTCAAGAATTTAACTTCAGCAACGCCGTTTACAACATTGGTATCAACTATCCTTTCTAACTACAGCGTTGTAGTAAACTAATCACCGTCAAATCCAGGTAACTCTAGCATTTGTCTAGGATATTATTTCTTATTTTTGGCAACTTAATTTTAGAAGCCAAACTATGGGTCATAATATAAAGGCTGGTGTAGCCAGTGGTCACGAAGTACAAGAAATTTTTAATTATGCCAAAGAGAAGGGATTTGCGCTTCCCGCGGTTAACGTTATCGGTTCTAATAGCATTAATACGGCATTAGAAACTGCTGCGACGTTAAACGCTCCAGTAATCATTCAATTTAGTAATGGCGGTGCGCAATTTAACGCAGGCAAAGGCTTTTCAAATAACAATCAACAAGCAGCCATTGCAGGTGCAATTGCAGGCGCAAAGCATGTACACGAATTAGCCAAGCATTATGGCGCTACTGTTATACTACATACCGATCATTGTGCTAAAAAATTATTGCCTTGGATAGATGGGCTACTAGATGCTAGTGAAGAACATTACAAGACTCATGGCAGATCTTTGTTTTCTTCTCATATGATAGATCTAAGTGAGGAATCACTAGAAGAAAATATTGCCATTTGTAAAACCTATTTGGAGCGAATGAGCAAAATGGATATGACCCTAGAAATAGAATTAGGTATCACTGGTGGTGAGGAAGACGGTGTTGATAATACTGATGTTGATGATTCTAAACTTTATACCCAGCCTGAAGAAGTAGCATATGCTTATGAAGAGCTCAAGAAAATAAGTAATCAATTTACGGTTGCTGCGGCTTTTGGTAATGTTCACGGTGTTTACAAACCAGGCAATGTAAAACTTACTCCAAAAATATTAAAGAATTCTCAAGAGTATATTTCCAAAAAATATGAAGTAGATCATAACACGATTGACTTTGTTTTTCACGGAGGAAGCGGCTCTACTGTTGATGAAATACATGAAGCTATTGGATATGGCGTTATTAAAATGAATATTGATACAGACCTACAATATGCATTTGCTGAAGGAACACGAGATTACTTTAGCGCCAATGCTGCTTACCTAAAAACCCAAATTGGTAATCCTGATGGGGACGACCAACCAAATAAAAAATATTATGATCCTCGCGTATGGTTAAGAAAAGCAGAAGGCACCATGCGTACACGCTTAGAAAAGGCCTTTGAGGATCTAAACAATGTTAATACGTTATAGGCTGTTTATTTTTTCGCTTAAAGCGAAAAAATATTTAGTATTATTGTTTATCCTAACCCAGATAACCTATGGCTTGGTTTAAGCGAAAAGATAAGGGTATACAAACCCCTACTGAAGAGAAAAAAGACACTCCTAAAGGACTTTGGTACAAATCTCCTACTGGAAAAATAGTTGATACCCAAGAGCTTGAAAAGAACTATTACATTAGCCCTGAAGATGGTTACCACGTACGAATTGGTAGTAGGGAGTACTTTGAAATCCTTTTTGACGATGGTAAGTTTAAAGAATTAGACAAAGGACTTAGCTCAAAAGATCCTTTAAAGTTTGAGGATAAAAAGAAATATGCAGATCGGCTTAAAGATGCGCAGGATAAAACAGGATTAAAAGATGCTGTTAGAACGGCTGTAGGCAAATCCATGGGTAAAGACTTAGTGATTGCCTGTATGGATTTTAGATTTATTGGCGGATCAATGGGTAGTGTTGTTGGCGAAAAAATAGCTAGAGCTGCAAATTACTCTTTAAAAAACAACATCCCCTTTATGATTATTTCTAAATCTGGAGGAGCTCGAATGATGGAAGCCGCTTTATCCTTAATGCAATTGGCAAAGACTTCTGCAAAACTAGCGCAACTGGCTGCGGCCAAAATACCTTATATTTCATTATGTACAGATCCTACAACGGGAGGAACTACTGCTTCTTTTGCTATGCTAGGAGATATTAATATCTCTGAGCCAGGAGCACTTATTGCCTTTGCTGGACCTCGTGTTGTACGTGATACAACGGGTAAGGAATTGCCAGAAGGATTTCAAACTGCCGAGTTTTTGCAAGAACACGGTTTTCTAGATTTTATAGTATCTAGACAACATCTTAAAAAACAGATAAACCTGTATTTGGATTTGATTACCAATCAACCAGTGCGTATTGAATAAACAGAATTATGGATTCCTAATTCACTTTTATTTTTTGCGATCAATCACATAATTGACCATGAGCTCTAGGGAATCTTTATACTCCGATCTGGGATAACTAGTAAGTAATTGTAGTGCCTCGTCTTTTATTACTTGCATCTTTTGCTGTGCATACTCCAAACCACCTTTTTCTTTTACAAATGCAATTACTTCCTTGACGCGTTTTTTATTCTTGTTGTGGTTTTTCACACTATTAATTAGCCATTTACGCTCTTTGTCACTACAGGTATTCAAAGCGTGAATAAGCGGTAAGGTCATCTTTTTTTCTTTGATATCAATACCAGTGGGTTTCCCTATTTTTTCTTCTCCATAATCAAATAAATCGTCTTTTATTTGAAAGGCAATGCCTATTAGCTCTCCAAACTTGTGCATTTGGGCGACTTGTTCTTTATTGGCGTACACCGCACAAGCTCCAATAGCGCAACAAGCGGCGATAAGGGTAGCTGTTTTTTGACGAATAATCTCAAAATATATGGCTTCTGTAATATCAAGTTTGCGTGCTTTTTCTATTTGTAAGAGCTCGCCTTCACTTATTTCACGAACCGCTACCGAAATAATTTGAAGCAGGTCGGTATCTCCATTATCAATAGAAAGTAGCAGCCCTCTCGAAAAGAGAAAGTCCCCTACGAGAAC
>CAZDFA010000114.1:5426-8242 GCA_964504555.1 uncultured Flavobacteriaceae bacterium
AGTGCAAACTTTTCTTCAAAAAGCTCCATCTCATAGGCAATAGGTTCTTTTATTTGAGCGACTATTTTCACTACAATCAAAGGTAACTAATGTAAATTGGCTACTTTCAAAAGCCTTCCTTATTATTTTGCTTCCACCCTATTTCGGTACAAACTTTTATCAATGCATCCAGCCATTTGATCCTTATCTAAATCTACGCCCATAAAAGCTTCTATCTGATCTAAAATTGAGAAAGGATTATTCAACAATTCTTTATAATTGACATATAGCATCTCTACGCCAGGTTCTTTACCATCCCAAAGTTGTACTTTTTTAAGTAACTTATTATAGGATTCTAACAGTTTTAAGGGCAAGGTTTCTGGATCTTTACCTTGCATAACCCGTTGAGACTTGATTACTTCATTTAAATCTCGAGTCATAAAAATAACCTTGTACCTATATGTTGGATCTAAATGCTGTAGCAATGGCCCCACTATTTTTACTGCTTTATCCTTAGCTTTTCCTAACCAGCTGTTGTCTTTATGAATGCTCATTACAGGCTCATATTCATAATAGCCTTTCGGGTTTGAAATGTCTGCTTCACGTTTCCCATCAGTGAGCATAGTAGCACCTCCTTTGTCCAACATTTGCATCATTAAGGAGGTTCCAGATCGGGGCAAGCCAGAGACCACAGTAATTTGACCTTTTCTGTACTTGTAGTTTTGCACTCCTTTGTCTGTTGCTGGTAATGCGAGAAGTTCTTCTATATTTTCTTTAGCAACTTTTGAGCGTTCGTAGTCTCTAGGTTTAAGTCGTTCTGCTGTTTCATAGGCCATTTTGGCATTTTCAAGATCGCCCATTTTCTCAAGGGCTCTTCCCAGAATAAAGTGAGCATCCGGATAATATTTTACAAGCTCAATACTTGTAAAGGCATATTCTGCAGCTTCTTCGTACTCTTCCAGGGCATAGTACAATTCTGCAATGCCTTGATGGTACTTTGCTTTATCGGGTTCAATTTCAATAGCAATTTCATAATTTTCTTTTGCCTTTTCATATTCCGTTTTTGCTGTATAAATTCTTCCCAAGCGATAATGGATTTCGGCATTTGGCTTGCGCACTTTTGCATCTTCAAGAACTTTAACTGCCTTGTTTCCTTGACCTAATCCAACGTGCATATCAGCTTCAATAAAATAGGTGTTAAATTTTACCTCTGTTTTTACGGTCTTGAATATTTCCAGATACTTGGCCGTTTCATCATATTCTTTCAGAGCAAGACTAACATTCATCAAATCAATATAATAAGGAGCCACATCTATAGGTTCCTTCTCCTCAATCAATTCCAATAATAATTCCTTAGCTGACACAAAGTCTTTTTTACCTAGATATACTCGTGCTAAATTATGCTTAAGATCGCACTCTGTTTTTAAAATACTGGTCTCTAGCTTGTCATCTGGCTTATCTATATACCCTAATTCTACGAGCTGATCCATGGTTTCAGCGTCTGACCAATTTTCTTCATTTTCTTCAGTCTTCAATTCCCCAAAATCACCAGGCATATCTTCCCAACTATCTATATATTGGGGAGATGCAGTTTCTTGAAACATATCTAAGATCACCTTACCATCCATATCCTTACCAATGGGGAGTCCAAAATGGTGCAGTAATGTTGGCGCAATATCAATAAGATTAAGACCAAACAATTTTTCCCCCTTTTTTATGTTCGGCCCCATAGCCGCAAAAATTCCAAACTGTCTATGGTCTAATGCCGGAGCAGCATTGACTTTAGGCATTTTTAAAATACGTTTGTAACCTGACTCAAAACCATGGTCTGACATAATGATCACTGTTGTATCATCATCTATAAGTTGTAGTTTACGCTCCAGCATCATATCCTGAAAACGATAGGCACTATTAATTACACCCTTAAAAATATCATATTGTTTCTTTGGTATTCTATCCAACTTAGGTGGATGAAATTTCATAAAGCCATGACACATATGATCAATATAATCATGATAAACTGCCATGAAATCCCATTCCGTATTGCGCATTAGGTAAGTTGCAGCATTTTGAATAGATACATTTTGTGACATAACATCAGCAAATTGGTTCAAACCACTTTCTTTTTTGGTTTGATCTATTTTAGCAGCTTGAGGTATAAAAGGTAAAATATGCTCTTTTGTCAATTCCCAAGGGAACATTCTTAAATCTTTTAGTTGAGAGGTTAACGATTCTGGATATATAGTTCCTTGTAATATGGGACTTTCCTTTTCGGGATCTCTTTTTACTTTTTGAAATTTATCAGTAACAACCACACCATTAATAGGTTCTGCGGGAAAACTAGGCCACCACCCAACTACGTTGCTCTTGTATCCTTGATTATGCAGGATATTCCATATGGCTCTACTTTTCCTACAATTTGCCGTTACTGACCTTATACCCTTTCTATTTGGTTGAACCTCGATAAAACCAAGAATTCCATGCTTGTCAGGAGTCTTTCCTGTAGCAACAGAGGACCAAAGCATAGGAGAATAAGGTGGATTCATGGTACTCATATTACCATATACTCCATTATCAATTACTTTCTTAAGATTAGGCATTAAGCCTTTTGCTAAAAGCGGTCCAATAATTTTCCAATCTGCTGCATCCCAGCCTATTAATAGTAATTTATTTTTCTTCATCTTACCGATTATTCTTTTTATGTTCTTCCTTTTTTCTTCTCCAAGCTGTAAAAGCAAGATCTCCATAAGCCAAATGGGCCAACGAACTACTTAATGGGATATTGGAAAAGTCTATCGTCTTAATATTCTTTGATGCCAATCTTCTTTTTTTAAGAA
>CAZDFA010000115.1:0-8228 GCA_964504555.1 uncultured Flavobacteriaceae bacterium
ACCTGAACTCCAATATCTAGTGATTGGCTAAAAGTTAACTGATGTATCGTTAGTGTAAATAATACTCCCTTTTTAGATATTCCAGTAAACACCAATGGTAATGAACGCGGATTACTCGGGCTAGCTTTTCACCCTAACTATGCAACCAATGGTTTCTTCTTTGTTAATTATATTAATGGCAGTGGTGATACACGTATTTCTCGATTTAGTGTAAACCCAAGTAATCCAGATCTTGCCGATCCGAATTCTGAGTTTATCATTTTGGAGGTAGATCAACCTTTTTCTAACCATAATGCCGGAGGGTTGGCTTTTGGAAGTGATGGTTTTCTATACTTAACTATGGGAGATGGTGGCAGTGCAGGAGATCCTGGCGACAGAGCTCAAAATACTGGCGTTTTATTAGGTAAGATTTTACGTATTGATATTGACAATCAAGATACAGGACTTAATTATGCCATACCAGACACCAACCCTTTTGTAGGCAATAGTGCTTTTAGAGAAGAGATATGGCACTATGGTTTACGTAATCCATTTCGCTTTTCGTTTGATACAGAAACTGGAGATATGTGGATAGGCGATGTAGGTCAAAATGCGGTAGAGGAAATAGATTTTGCGGCAGAAGGAGGCCTAAATTTTGGATGGCGCTGTTATGAAGGCTCCAGTCCCTTTAATACCACTGGCTGCCCTAATCCTAGCGCGCTTACATTTCCTGCAGCAGAGTATCCTCAAACCTCTAATAGAAGAAGTGTTGTCGGGGGGCATGTATATCGGGGTACAGATTTCCCAACTTTAATAGGATTATATTTCTTTGCTGATTCAATTAGCAGTGAAATTATTTATACCGATTCTGCAAACCCTGGAGATATTGTATTTAATGGCCCTTTTAATGGTAATATTGTTTCCTTTGGAATAGACCAGAATAATGAATTATATGCTGCCGCTATTTCAAATGGAACCATTTATAGAATTGTGGATAATAATCTTTTATCTCTGGAAGACTTTAGCGAGCCCACATTTAGTATTTTCCCAAATCCGTCATCAGGACAAGTAGCTTTAAATTTAACATCCCTCCCATCAGAAAATACAACTATTTCAATTTATTCTTTGACTGGTGCTTTAGTCAACACATTTAATGTTAACAAATTGAATGCTAATTTAAATCTCGAACAATTGCGTGCCGGAATATACTTTGTTCAACTGGATGCTACTGGACAAACTCAAAAATTGATTTTGCAATAAGTTTTTATGGTTGTTACTCCAGAAAATCGTGGTAAACTTTACCTAATACCTACAACTTTAGGCGAAACTAGTGCTCTAGAGGTTATACCATTGTCAGTTAAACGGGTAATTGAGCAATTGAATGTGTATATAGTTGAAAACGAAAAGTCTGCACGACGTTTTATAAAAAAAATCTCCCCGAATAAATCACAGCCAAAATTGCAACTAACCCTACTCAACAAGTACACAGATGAGCTTGAGTTGCCCACCTATTTGGAACCCTGTTTTGAAGGTATTTCTATTGGGCTTTTGTCTGAAGCTGGTGTTCCGGCTATTGCAGATCCTGGTGCCGATGTTGTAAAGATTGCACATCAGCGAAATATACAAGTGATACCATTGGTAGGACCTTCCTCTATTTTAATGGCCATTATGGCTAGTGGAATGAATGGTCAAAATTTTGCCTTTAATGGGTATCTTCCTATTGAACAAAAACAACGAAAAAAAGAAATAAAGCGGCTAGAAAAACTATCTGCAGAAACGGGACAAACACAAGCTTTTATTGAGACACCCTATCGCAATAACAAAATGATTTTGGATATGGTCAATTCGCTTCATCCTGAAACGAAAATATGTATCGCCTGCGATATCACCTTACCTACTGAATATATAGCAACTAGAACAGCAAACTATTGGGAAAATAACTTGCCCGATCTGCATAAAAGACCTGCAATTTTTGTTATTCACAAAGGTCTTTAAAGGATTTATCTATTTATATGAAAGGCTCCAGCCTGATCTTCACTATCATTTAATTGGAGGACATAATAATAGGTTCCCACAGGAAGGTCATTACCTCCATCTATAGTAATTTTACCATTAGAACTCCTATCAAAACTATTTTCATAATTAGTCATAGTGAAGACCTCAACTCCCCATCTATTGTATATTGTCAACACATTTCCAGGGCTTGTTTCGACACCCTCAATAACTAAAGTATTATTTAGTCCATCACCATTTGGCGTAATAATAGTAGGTACGAAAATTTCATTGCCAGTTTCTAAAATAGAACCTATAGTAAAGGCATCAAATAATTGTGGGTCTATTAATTGAGATATAATTTCACCACTGGCAAAATCGCCAATAATATTAATATTTCCTAGATTTAACCATTGTTGCAAGGCACTAGAAAACCCAACTACTCTTAATGAAGAGAGCTCATCTGCTAGCCTTGGGATATCACTAAAAAAGTCCCATGCCAATGTTAACTGTACAGGACTATCGCCAACCTTCACCTGTGCGTTAATTCCTATTGTAATGAAAAGAAATAGAAATAAAAGTATTTTGCCTTTCATAAGTTTAGATATCAATGAATTTAGGTCTACTTTCCTATTATACTATTATAATACACAAAAATAATTGCAGATCATTGGATTCAATTTACTTAGGTATACCTATATATTAAATTGCTTTTTACCAGCGTATAAGTGTATTTTATCATTTTTTTATTAGATGTTATATCAGAAATTGCTCTATTGTTAATAAAGTGCAATCGGTAAGAAGTTGTTCAGGAGTCTTTCTGTGAAGTATAGTTCTTGATTTTTCGAATTAGATTATCCAGACCATTTATTTTAATCTCATATATTTCTGCCATAAAATGTCCAAGTTTTCCCGAGGGAAAACCTTTTCTTTTAAACCAGATATAGTAGTATTCAGGTATATCTATCAAATACTGGTCTTTATATTTACCAAAAGGCATTTTATAATGGGCGAGTTCTACAAGTTTTTGCTTGTCTAACATAAGTACTTGAAAATATGTTCATAAACTACCATAAACTAGTTTTCCGCCTAGATAAGTTGCTGTTACTTTTAAATGAGGAATATCCTCTTCAGGTATATTCATGACATCTTTTTCCAATACCACAAAATCAGCAAATTTTCCAACTTCAATGCTTCCTTTTTCCGACTCTTCAAAATTAGAATAGGCTGCCCAGCGTGTCATCCCCAAAAGTGTTTCTTTTCGCGTAAGTGCATTCTCTTTTTGAAAACCACCCTCTGGATAGTTTTGCAAGTCTTTTCTTGCTACCGCAGCATAAAAGGTATGAAAAGGATTTACACGTTCTACTGGAAAATCTGTCCCAAGAATTACCAAACCAGATTGATTAAGCAAATCTTTAAACGCATATGCCCCTTTGATTCTATAAGGCCCTACCCGATCTTCCGCCCAGTACATGTCACTTGTTGCATGTGTTGGTTGAACGGATGGTAATATTTTTTCACTAAATAAATCAAAATCACTTCTATCAACCACTTGGGCATGCTCTACCTTCCATCTCGGATCATCAATATTTGTTAGCACCTCGTCATATGATCTTAAAATTAAGGCATTCGCCGAATCTCCAATGGCATGAGTATTCATTTGATAGCCTGATTTTGCAATGCGCTTGGCCAAATCCTGTATCTCCTTAGCAGGAGTCACCAACGCTCCAAAATGCCCATGTTGATCTGAATACTCCTCCTTAAGGGTTGCGCCACGAGAACCTAAAGCGCCATCTGCATATACTTTAATAGCACGTACATTTAAATGATCTGTCTTTATCTTACCAATAGTTAAATAATGATCTAAATTTTCGATCTTATTACTAACCATTGCATATATGCGCATTTTAAGATCTCCCGCAACTTGTAAGCTATCTATAAGTTCAATAACCTCTTTATCCAGACCTGCATCATTTACTGTAGTCAAGCCCTGCGAAAAACAAAGGGATTGGGCATCTAGCAATGCCTTTATTTTTTGTGAAGTACTCGCCTCAGGCATAACCGCATCTATCAATTCTTGTGGTCTATCTATTAATACACCTGTCACTTGACCATTGACTTTCACGATTTCGCCGCCTTGAACTACGGTTGCAGCATGAATTCCAGCAAGATCCAGCGCTTTTTGATTGACTAAATACGCATGTCCATCTACACGCTCCAGAGTTACTGGTATATCAGGGAACAAGTCATCCAATTTATCTTTGGTTGGAAAACGCTTGTCTTCCCAATCATTTTGATCCCAACCTCTCCCTCGTATAAATGTAGCCGGATGTTCTTTTTGAAAAGCCACTACGCGTTCAAGAACGGCTTCATAGCTTGGTGTCCCTACTAAATCAACTACTTGTAAGTTTTCGCCTAATCCGTAAAAATGACAATGACCATCTATAAGACCAAGTAAAATGGTCTTACCAGAAACATCTAATGTATTTGTAGTTGTGTATGTTGCGGTAATCTCACTTGTGGTACCAACTCCCACAAAATTTCCATCTTTTATGGCAAAAGCTTCTGCTTTCGCGAAAGCGGAATTAACCGTATACACATTAGCATTAACAACCAACATATCAACCTCTTGCTTAGCTAGAGAACAGGATAAAAACAGCATAAGAACAACAGAAGGAAACAGAAATGGCCTCATTATATCTTTTTTGAAAAGATACGAAGAGTGAGCTAAATCTAAATAATGAATATTATAACCCCATGAATTTCAGAAATACAATAACTAGAATTCCACAAAAATTACAAAACCATCAATACTGTTTGACGTACCTCCATCTCCAAAATTGATATCTTCTGCATTGAAGTTTTCAAGCCTAATCGATCCACAACAAGGAGCATCTGTCAACACGACATCATAATTTATATTAAAGTCAAATACACCATCTACACTGACATTATTACCTATACTCTGAGCTATAAATTCCTCCGAAAAAGGCAAAAAGATACTAACAGCATTATCAAAATCAGAAACTGATGAATTAAATTCTACGGTACTACCGGATTCAACATCGGTAATGACCAAATCATCTATAGAAAGGGTTTCATTAAAAAATAAGTCTTCACCTGTGGCTGCATCTCTAAATTCTAAAGCAACGCCTATAACTCCACACTCTACAAGTGTTCAATCTATTGAATCATCATCAGTATATCATCACTATTACAACCAAAGCATAAATTAAAAAGCGATAGTAGAAAAATAATTTTTCTCATAATTTTCCTTTATCAATAGATATGAATTAGAAAAATGGTTGCGTTGATTTTTATATTTCTTAAAATTCGTTCACCTAGAAATCAAAACGGTAGGTAGCACCTGCCAAGCCCTGCAATCCTTGAACCTGAAAGTTGAGAAAACGCTGGTAGTCGCTATTTAATACATTGTTAACCCTCGCAAAAGCAGATAGTCTATCATTGATGCGATATCCCACCTGTACGTTAGCATCAACATAACTATCTAGGGTCACTGTAGTAGTTTCAAAAATATCTACTGGATCAATTGCTCCTAAACGATCTAAACGCTGCCCTACCACAAATACATTGGCGCCAGCAAACCACTTTTTATTAATCTGGTAGTCCCCAAATACGGAAGCAGTAAAATTGGGAAGATTCCAGGCTTCTATTTCATCGTCTGTAGAATAGTTATTAAACTGTCCATTGATCTTAAGTTTAAAATTGCTATTCACATCAATATTAATTTCTCCAAAAGCAGATAGTGTACTTAGATCATCATAAACCAATCCAAAGGAGTTTCCATTTTCAAAAACTGGTCTTGTTGTTTGCACACTAAGAACTTCAAAGTCATTGAGCCGTTGTAACGCTCTATCATTTTCTGTAGTAAAACTTGCACGTAAATTATACGAAATGGCATTCGATAATTTGCCTTTAATCCCAGCATATCCTTCAAACTGCCTATTGGTAGGTTGAAGAAAAAGTGTGGGTGATACAAATGGATTTTCTTGAACCGTATCATAATAGGTGTTTTGAATAAGATCACCTACCAAACCGCCGTAAGCGATAAAATAATCACTCACCACATTATATGAGGCGGTAATCTTGGGGTATATAAAGAAATCAGTTTCACTATTGGCTGTATCCAAACTCGTATAAGCGGTAAGACCTAAATTTAAGGTTAGGTCATCCCTTAAAATAACCAATCCGGGTTGTACCCCAATATTTAGAAAGCTATAGTCAGTACCAGCGGTTCCTCTTAAACCATTTTCAAAAGAACCATCTAGATAATCTACTATGCCTGTAAGACTAATCTGCTCACCTGCAATTGGAAATTGAATGGTCGGTTTGGCTAGTGCACGCAATTCGGTACTACTTTCTGAATCACTTAAAAATCGAATAGAAGCATCGCCCTCTTCAAAAAATGAATCATTTGTACTTAAATTTCCACTAAGACTTGCAGTTATATAGGAATGCGTTGGATCAAACACTGAGAAGTCTATACTCTCTGGATTGGCAAAAGCTACATCAGAAATTCCATACCAATTAAACACTTGGTGTTGTACGTCCAAATCTGTGCGCCAAGACAGGTCTTTTTCTGAGGTGCCATAATTCAAATTGAGCCTTGTGTCATAAAAAAAGTCATCTACCGGAACATTGTCAATACCTCCTTGGGAAGAATTATGATTGAGTAACACTCCAAAATCTTGGGTTCTGCTTAATTGAATATTGCTATAAAATTCGGCTAGAACTCCTGTAAAACTACCAAAACCTAAAGTGGCATAATTTTCATAAAGCTTGGCCTTAGGTCGCTTTTTCAAGGTTGCAGCATTACCTTTTGCTGGTGTAAATGTACTGGCAACAGGTACCGAAAAAATACCATAGGTTACTTTCTTTTTTGCCGTGTTTACAGAGTCCTTAAGCGTTGGTGTAGCCTTAACCTTGAAGGCATCCCTTATTGTAGGGGTATACGGTTTTATTATAGTAATAACCTCAGTGTCTAAAGTATCATTCTTTTGCTCTGTATTTTGAGCACAGATGGCTATACTGAAAAGTAAGCAGGGTATGAATATAATTTTTTGAATTTTAAACTTCATTGTTGAATACTTAGAATAACCAAAAATTGAACACTTATTCATTACCATTTTCTTGTGTTTCTATAGAAGTGTTTGTTTTGGCGGCTTCAATTTTAATAGTATTTAAAAGTACTTGAGCTTCTTGGGTTATTTCAGGATAATCGCTAAAATTAGAAATGACGCTTTCAAGAATATAGGTAGCTTGAAAACCATCTTCCAGAGCATAAAAATTTCGTGCCATAAGCAGCAATCCTTTTGCGCCAAATTCTTTATAGCCATTATAATCCCTAGCAAGTTTCTGTACTGACTCATTTGAACCTTCATAGGCTTTATCTTTATTCTTAAAGAAGGCCTCATAGAAAAGGGCTTCTGCTGCCAGAATACCTGTTGCGGTTTCACCCAAACGTGCATATGCAGTCTTTGCCTTATCCAAGTCTTCAGTAATAATGGCTGCACGGGCAATTATTAGTTGTGCGTCACTCTTTATTTTATTATCTATTTTTTCGTTTTGCAGCACCTTTTCCGCATACTGTATAGCCGCCTGAAGATTTTCTAAATCATAGTAGGATTTCATTAAATTGGTTTGCGCAAAAATTACATTTTGTGCAAAGTCTGCTTCATTTTCCAACCTACTTAAGACAGGAATGGCAGCTTCATAATTTTGTGATGCTAATAATACTTCTCCTAGTCGAGAAAGGGCTTGCTCGGTAAATTCTGAGTTTGGCTTATCTATTACAAATTGATAATGAGGAAGGGCAGGCTCAAAATCTCCTTCCACGTAAGCGATTTGACCGGAATAAAAGTGGGCATTTATAGCGTGTTGCCCATTAGGATAATCTTTGAGATATTCTTCAAAAAGACGTTTTGCACGTTTTGTATTATTATCCAAATATTGTCCTTCTGCGGCGCTATATGCTGCGTCATCCAATTCTGCTTGGTCAACATCAATAAAATCAAGTCTGCTCACCCACTGCCCATATTCATTAACGCGACCTAGGTCTATATAAATTAGTTTAGCAGTGGTAACTGCCTGAAGCGATTCTGATGTGCCAGGGAAATCTGTCGCTACACTTTTTAAAAGGGTAAGCGCCTGGTCTGATTGATTATCATTGTCATAAATTAAGGCTTTTTTTAGCTTTGCTTTGGCAATGTAACTGCTGCTAGGCACTTCTCTTATCA
>CAZDFA010000116.1:0-8096 GCA_964504555.1 uncultured Flavobacteriaceae bacterium
CCACAAAATAGAAGAACTTCGTAGACTACATGTCAAGAATACAAAACTATATTAATCAAAATACAAAGACCGCTCCTCTAGCGGTCTATCGTATTTTTTTTGGGCTTCTTATGCTAGTGAGCCTTATACGGTTTTGGAGCTATGGTTGGATAGATTCCTTATACGTACAACCTAAATTTTTCTTTTCCTATTACGGTTTTGAATGGGTAAAGCCTATTGGACAGTATACCTATATTATTTTTTTGATATGTATGCTTTCAGCAGTTTTTATAACCTTAGGTTTTAAATATAGGTTAGCAATAATTACCTTTTTTATTAGCTTCACCTATATAGAATTGATGGATAAAACCACCTATCTCAATCACTACTATTTTGTAAGTATCCTAAGTTTTTTACTTATTTTTTTACCCGCGGGTTCCTACTTTTCTATAGATGCTTATCGAAATAAGCAAAAGGCGTTTCAATATGTACCCAAATGGACGGTAGATAGTATAAAGTTACTTTTAGGGATCGTTTATTTTTATGCAGGCTTAGCCAAACTTAATTCAGACTGGTTAGTACGCGCTATGCCCTTAAAAATATGGTTACCCACCAAATTTGATGTTCCCATCTTTGGCGACTATTTCCATCAAGAATGGATGCATTATGCTTTTAGTTGGGGTGGCGCAGCTTATGATCTAGTTATTCCTTTTTTACTCCTTTATAAAAAAACAAGGTGGTTTGCTTTTGCGCTTGTACTATTTTTTCACGTAATGACAAAAGTGCTCTTCCCTCCTATTGGTATCTTTCCATTTATTATGATTGTAGCATCTCTCATTTTCTTAAATGCCAAGATCCACGAAAAAATCCTTCAAATTATAGCCAGGATTTTTAAGATAAACTACACAGCATTTAACACGGGTATTAACCGACATACCCCTAAATTTGCAAAGCTTAGTTATGTTGTGCTAATCTTGTTTTTTGTTTTACAATTAACCATACCTTTTAGGTATGTGTTATACCCTGGCGAACTATTTTGGTCGGAAGAAGGCTATCGCTTTTCCTGGAGGGTAATGCTTATGGAAAAAACAGGTTATACACAATTTAAAGTAGTCAATGGAGAAACTGGCAAGTGGTTTTATGTTAATAATACTGAGTTTCTTACCCGATTTCAGGAAAAACAAATGGCAACACAGCCTGATTTCATCTTGCAATACGCTAAATTTTTGGAAACCCATTTTACTAAAAAAGGACATAAAGAAATAGAAATATATGTAGATAGTCACGTTACCCTAAATGGTCGCTTAAGCGCACCGCTTATTGATCTTAATACTGATTTAACCAAACAAAAAGAGTCATTTAAACACAAAACTTGGGTTACCCCATTTAAAGATGAAATTAAAGGTATTTAGTTTATTAGTATTAGTTAGCATAACAAGCTTGTGTTATGGACAACACAGCATTTCTGGCTTTGTAAAAAACTCTGCTGGACAAGCTATTGAGGGTGCAGAAGTGTACATAAGTTCTCTACAACGTTTACAGCTTTCAGAATCTGATGGGAGTTTTTATTTTAATAACCTAAAGAATGACACCTATACCTTACTTGTATTTGTTTTAGGGTATGATCTCAAAGAAAAAGAAGTTACTATTGATCAAAGTGATGTTACGGTAACTATTACTGTTGAAGATCTTGGTGAAAATCTTAATGAAGTTGTTCTTACTCAACAACGCGAAAAGTTATTTGCGCTAAAACAACTTCGTCCTGTTGAAGGTACTGCTATTTATGCTGGCAAAAAAAGTGAAGTGGTTCTAATTGATAAAATCACTGGTAATCTAGCTGCTAATAGCCCGAGACAAATTTATAGTCAGGTAGTAGGTCTTAATATTTATGAAAATGGCGATGCCGGTTTACAACTCAACATTGGTGGACGAGGCTTAGATCCTAACCGTACCACAAACTTTAATACCCGCCAAAACGGTTATGATATTAGCGCAGATGTATTAGGTTATCCAGAAAGTTATTATACCCCACCCGCTGAGGCATTAAGTGAAATTCAGGTTGTACGTGGTGCGGCATCATTGCAATACGGCACCCAATTTGGTGGCTTGTTGAATTTTGTATTCAAAAAACCTCCTGCCAATAAACCCATTGAATGGGTCTCCAGACAATCTGCAGGTTCTTTTGGTTTGCTTACCACATTTAACAGTATAAGCGGCACGCTTGGCAAGTTTAGCTACTACACTTATTTTAACTATAAAGAAGGAAGTAGCTTTAGACCTAATTCAGATTTTAATTCCCGTAACTATTTTGGGAGTTTTGGATATCAAATTACAGACAAGACCAAACTCACCTTTGAAGCTACTTTTCAAAATTATCTTGCGCAACAAGCAGGTGGCCTTTCTGATGAGCAATTTCTTGAAGATCCAACATTTAGTAATCGAACACGGAATTGGTTTGATGTCGATTGGAATCTTTTTAATCTAAAACTAGAACACGCCTTTTCAGACAATACCGATTTTAGCTTAAGCCTAACCACGCTAGATGCCTCTCGATCTGCTCTAGGGAATAGAGATTTTACAATTACCTCTGATGATAATCTAGAAGAACCTAGAGAATTACTTATTGATAATTTTAGAAATTGGAGTGCAGAAGCCCGACTGCTTTCTCGTTATAAAATAAAAGGTCAAGAAGCTATATTTTTAATCGGGTCTAAGTACTACCAATCTGATAACAACCAAAGACAAGGCCCAGGAGATAATAGCACACTTGGCCCTTCTTTTGAATTTGCTTTTGACGAATTCCCAAATTTTCAAAGACAAGCGGAGTTTGAAACACCAAATTTGAATATTGCCGTTTTTGGAGAAAATATTTTTAATATTACAGATAAATGGCGCGTCGTACCAGGTTTTCGTTTTGAACACATACAAACTGATACTGAAGGAGAATTTCGAAATATAAACTTAGACATAGCTGGTAATGCTATCCTCAATGAAGCCATAGAAGAAGATAGGTCTTTTGTTCGAAACTTTGTTTTGTTGGGTATAGGGACAACATACAAATTAAATAATAGTGTAGAGTTTTATGGTAATATTTCCGAGAACTATCGCTCTGTAACCTTCAGTGATATTTTTATAGATAATGTATCCTTTCAAGTAGACTCTAATATTACTGATGAACAAGGTTTTTCAGCAGATATTGGCGCCAGAGGTCAATATAAAAATAAACTGTCTTATGATGTGAGCATATTTGGCCTTTCTTATAGAGATCGGTTAGGAGAAGTAAGTGCTTTAGCTGATATTGGCCCATTTAATGATCAATTTTTTAGATTGCGTAGTAATATTGGCGATGCTTTTATATACGGGTTAGAGAGTTTTGCAGATTGGAACATTAAAGAAACTTTTTTTCCTCAGTTAACCAATTTTAAACTCAACACTTTCTTAAACCTAGCCATTACACGATCAGAATACACGAGAGCAGATGATTTTAGTGATGCGCTAATTCAGGGTGATTTAACGGAGATAGATCCTATTAACGAAATAATAGGCAATAATGTAGAGTTTATACCAGATATCAATCTAAAGGCAGGTGTTAGTTTTGGATATAAAAATTTTCTAGCAAGTCTACAATACACCTATGTATCAGAGCAATTTACTGACGCCACCAATGCACGAGCGGTAACAGATGACAATTTAACTAGTGGTAGACCAGGAATCATTGGTGAAATACCTGCCTACAGCATTTTAGATTTTTCTACTTCTTATTCCTACAAAAAATGGAAGTTAGAAGCAGGAATAAATAATGCGTTGGATGAAAGCTTCTTCGTTAGACGTGCAACAGGTTACCCTGGTCCAGGTATTATTCCTTCTGAACCTAGAACATTTTATACCACGTTGCAGTTTAAACTTTAGTTAATGATACTTTTGAAACACTTTGAAAGCCTCATTATAACTACTCTCAAAACTCATCGTATTAATTCCAGAATCTGCATGAGCGCTTGAAAAATAGGAGATCAATTTTTCAGTAGGCATATTACCTGTAAGTTCATCCTTAGCCATGGGACAACCGCCAAAACCTTGAATGGCTCCATCAAAACGTCTGCAACCCGCTTTATAAGCCGCATCAACCTTTTCAAACCAAGATGTAGGCGTAGTGTGTAAATGCGCACCAAACTCTACTTTAGGATACCTAGGGATAAGATTAGCAAAAAGATAATCGATTGTTTCAGGATTAGAAGTGCCAACAGTATCACTAAGAGAGAGTACTTTCACACCCATGGCAGCCAACTTTTCGGCCCATTCTCCTACGATATCAACATTCCAAGGATCTCCATACGGATTGCCAAATCCCATTGAAATATAGACCACTACTTCTTTATTTTTTGAAAAAGCTAGATCCAATATCTCATGTAATATTCCTACAGACTGAGTAATTGTTTTGTGCGTATTACGCATTTGAAAATTTTCAGAAATAGAAAAGGGATAGCCCAAATAATCTAGTACATCTTCATCAACTGCGGCCTTTGCCCCACGAACATTGGCTACAATCCCCAACAATTTACTTGTGGTATTACTTAAATCCAGTTGAGCCAAGACTTCTGAAGTATCTTGCATTTGAGGTATGGCCTTAGGTGATACGAAGCTGCCAACATCAATCGTATCAAAGCCGCATCGTAATAAGGATTGGATATATTGTACTTTGGCTTCGGTAGGAATCCAATCTTTTATGCCCTGCATGGCGTCACGAGGACATTCAATTATTTTAATTAAGTCGTTCACTGGCTAAAAATAGGGTTAATTCAGCTTTCGTAAAAGCATATTAACGATATCTAAACGCTTTATTAAGTAGTCGCTTATTCAACTAAAATATACAGGGCAATACCAAAAAAACGATAATTTGAATCCATTTAAACACTACACCTATAGATTTAGATTCTCTTAACACTGAAGAAATAGTACCTGACATAAAAGCAATTGCACTAAAAATCACAAAAGCCTGAATCATAAATAAGCTACCCAAAATATAAAATTGCAAAACGGTATAATGGTCTGGCAACCAGAGAAAACCAGGGGAAAAATGCCAGAAAAAACAACCCTGCTTTTGGGTTTAACACATTCATGAGAATACCTTGTTTAAACAAGTCGAAATATGATTTTTTCGGTGCTACTTCGTGTGTTGTGATGGTTGTTGAACTTTTAAAAACTTTAAATGCCAAATAAAGTAGATAGCCTATACCTAACAATTTTATTGCAAAAAATAGTCTTGGAGACGCAACAATTAGTGCCGAAACACCAAAAGCAACAAGTGATGTGTGTACTATACATCCTGCTACCAAACCCGCTGTTGTAGCTATACCTGATCTGGTACCATTTACTATACTTTGCGTGAGAACATATATATTGTCAGGTCCTGGTGAAATTGCCAATAGCGTTGAAGCTGCTAAAAATGAAACTAGTGTAGAAAGCATAGGTAAAAATCGTTAAAAAATTAGTATTGACAATTCGATATAAATTTGTGTTGTATATCCAAGGTAGCTATAACAGAAATATGACTAATAGAATTTTCATTTTTATATACCTCAGTGTAGTTGTTGGTTTTAGTTTGAAGAGTCAGGAAGCCTTCTATGCAATAACTTTTGAGAGCAATTGGATACAGCAATAGAAGATATTGCAGAGCGCGGCGTTTTTGGTCTATTTGAGATTGATGTTGTCAATGCGATTCAAGCTGGTACAGCCTAGCAGTTTTTATAGTAGGGAAGATTTACCAAATAGTAATTCAGGCTCATTGGTAACTAATGGCGTTGATGTGAGCACAAAACTTCACCTATTGAGTATATTTTCTATGATTACTCCCAGTCCTGATAGGATAATTGCCGCTGCCAATATATTGCTAGCCGATGATCAAGGTAATTTCATTAAAGAATTAGTCATACCTCTTTATCCTTATGATACAAGGACAGATAGTGGTCCGGACTACGTTTCGGCTAATGCAGATACGCGACCTCGTGAGTTGGTATAGAGTCTTCAGAATATTGTGCTATTCTCCAATTTGCCAGTTGCAATGCTTACCATTACTCTAGAAACAGTATTGGGTATAACCGATGATGAACTAATTGATTTTACCATCTATCCAAATCTTACTTCTGGTCAATTTACAGTTTCAATTAATAAAAGCTTGAACCAAGTATCTGCCAGTATTTATGATCTTATAGGTAAACAGGTAGGACAACTGAACAACTTAAGCAATCAAGTAGAAATAGACCTTTTTTATTTAATAGAAGGCCTCTATTTAATACGACTTACTGCAGAAAATGGACTTCAAAGTACACAGAGAATTGTTATTCAACAATTTAATGTATGGCATTAGCTGCACTTCACACTACCAATTACGCAATTCATAATTCGCATTTCCAACTACCCTCTCCACTGTTGTTCTCGCCAAAGAAGAACCAAACCTATAATAAATAATACAACAGCAACTCCTATCTTAATCCATTGTGGTATGAACGCAGCAACATCAGCACGTAGGCTAAACACCAACATCATTATAGAAGCCAAAAACATTTTTATAGAGCCACGCATATCTGAATATTATGAGACCTTTTGATTTAAAATAGCCTTATTTATGTTTTTGATTAACTGCGGGCCTTTATATACAAAACCAGTATATAGTTGTATCAAACTTGCTCCAGCATCTAACTTTTCAAGCGCATCCTTAGCTGAATGAATGCCGCCTACACCAATTATCGGAAAGGCTCTATTACTTTTTTCTGATAAAAAACGAATAACTAAAGTTGACCTATCAGTCAATGGTTTACCACTTAAACCTCCTACTTCTTCCTTATTAATATCTTGAAGACCATCTCGTGAAATTGTAGTATTTGTAGCGATAACACCATCAAGTTTAGTATCCTGAACAATTTGAATGATATCCAATAATTGTTCATCGGTAAGATCTGGAGCAATTTTTAAAAGAATAGGCTTTTGTATATCCTGTTTTGTATTTTCATCTTGCAAGGCATTAAGCAAGGCTGTAAGTGGCTCCTTATCTTGAAGCTCTCTTAAACCAGGCGTATTGGGAGAACTCACATTTACCACAAAATAATCCACCTCATCAAAAAGAGTATTAAAACAAATAATGTAATCTTTTAAAGCTTGGTCATTAGGAGTCACTTTATTCTTACCAATATTGCCGCCAATAAGTACGTTTTTATTCTTTTTTAATCGTTCCAAAGTGGCTTGAACACCACCATTGTTAAACCCCATTCTATTAATTATGGCCTGATCTGCCTTGAGACGAAACAATCGCTTTTTAGGATTCCCTTCTTGGGGCTTTGGGGTCACGGTGCCTATCTCAATAAAGCCAAAACCTACATTGTCCAATTCCTTATATAACTTGGCATCTTTATCAAAACCTGCCGCTAAGCCAACTGGGTTTTTAAAAGTCAATCCAAAAACCTCTCGTTCCAATTTAGGTGAATTCACCTGCCATAAGGATCTAAAGACAAATCCAAACCCAATTTTTGTCAGAATTCTAATCATTTTGAATGTAAAATGATGCACTTTTTCAGGATCAAACAGGAAAAGAAGAGGCCTAAGAATAAAGGTGTACATAGTGGCGGATAAAACTGCTGCAAAAGTAGTTTAAATTGGATAATTTTGTTCTGTAAACTCCAATACAATGATTGATAAAGAACAATTGATTGAACGTTTTATAAGCTACGTTACTATAGATACTGAAAGTGATCCCAATAGCGATACCACACCTAGTTCTGATAAGCAATGGGTTTTGGCCAAAAAATTAGCTACCCAACTTGATGAAATGGGAATGCAGGATGTAAGTATAGACGGCAATGCCTATGTGATGGCTACCCTACCCGCCACAGTGACTCACGAGGTACCAACTATTGGTTTTATTGCGCATTTTGACACTACACCAGATTTTACAGGAGCTAATGTCAATCCCCAGCGCATAGATAATTATGATGGTGGTGATATTACGCTTAATGCGAAAGAAAATATAGTACTATCACCAGATTACTTTGAAGATCTAAAATTATACAAAGGTCAAACCCTAATTACTACAGATGGCACTACCCTTTTAGGTGCCGATGACAAAG
>CAZDFA010000117.1:0-8072 GCA_964504555.1 uncultured Flavobacteriaceae bacterium
GATTGCACAACTTTTTTTAAATGCACTACGGGTTACTATTAATCTTATTGAATTTGTAAAACAAAAAAGACCGCCTTTTTAGACAGTCTCTTTTTTAATGATTTTATAGTTACTGGTTCCAATTAGGAAATAACCTCAACATCAATAGCATTTAATCCTTTTTTTCCTTCTGTAGTTCTGAACTGAACCTTGTCGTCTTCTCTAATGTTATCGATTAATCCAGTAGAGTGTACAAAGATGTCTTGTCCTGATTCTTTTGATGTAATAAACCCAAATCCTTTTGAGTCGTTAAAAAATTTTACTGTGCCTTCTTGCATTTTTTTAAATTTTAATTAAAATATATTTCGTTCAATTAGAATGATTGACTAACACTTGGATATGGTTTATTATCGAAATCTATACCACAACAACAAGTGAAGTTTAATCCCTAAAAAATTAAAGTAATGATGAAATAAAAAAGGAAAGAAGAATAAAATCTTTAACTAATTACTAAATAATACCTTACAATTAAAAAGGTGTTCTTCTTGAACGGGGTAAAAGTAAGCTTTTATTTTTAATAAATAGAAAAATTACGAAAACTATTTTTTTCTCAAATTGATGCAAATAGACTGTATATGGAACATAGCTGAAAAACTATCTAATGGTGGAGTAGTGGTGGTTATGTCTTTTTTACCGCCTTCCGTCATATGAGTACTGGTAGCTGGTTTTCCTTTATGATAGATTGATTTCTTTGATGACCACGTCAAAATAGTTAGAATCGCTAGGATTGCCTTTTATATTGCTAGCAAATTCGTCCCGGCAACCGGGATTACAAAACCCTACACTAACCCCTCGATATTCGGTGAGTGAATCATTAGAAACGGGTCTTCCAGAACGTGGACAAAATTTGTTGATTGCTTTATTGGTTTTTTGAATCAGGGCATCAACGACTTGCTTGGAGTCACCGTCGCTTCTGGAGCTTCCTAAGATGATGACTGTGTTCACAGTTGGATATTTTTATTTAGTTATGGTTTTAATAATAGTATTGGCAATTACTTTTTCTTAGGCCTAAAGGGTTTCAGGACTGCTTCATTACACTCTAGAAAGGGTCCATCCATAAGATCGATACAATAAGGGACTGCGGGGAAAACGGCGTCCAGGCATTCTCGTATGGACTTTGGTTTTCCAGGTAGGTTAATGATTAAGCTGCTTTTTCTAAGCCCAGCCGTTTGTCTGGAAAGAATGGCTGTGGGTACATATTTTAAGGATTCTGCTCGCATAAGTTCGCCAAAGCCCGGCATCATTCTATCACAAACCGCTTCCGTTGCTTCGGGGGTGACATCACGTTTGGCTGGACCTGTACCCCCAGTGGTGATGACTAAGCAGCATTGGTTGGTGTCAACCATCTTGATTAACGCCTGCTCAATTAGGTTATGTTCATCTGGTACGATCTCATAAATGGACGACCAGTCTGAAGTGAGGTAGTCATTGAGTGTGTTTATGATGGCTCTTCCGCTAATGTCTTCGTATGTACCTGCGTGGGCACGATCGCTTACCGTAAGTATTCCTATTTTGATTGACATCATTCTCTATAATTCTTCTTCATTAATTTACTCTTTTTCAAGCATTCTTCGGTGGTAATTAATCTGCCCTCGGTGATAATTCAAATGCGAATGGAGGTGAATAAGCGTAAATACCATGCCAGTTTCTTCTTTCCAGATTTTCACGGGGAAATTTTCTCCCAGCTGTTTAACTGTGACTTGGCTTAAACCTTCATTTACGATTTGTATGGTTTCATCTAGTTGTTTATACAATGTATTTCTGTCGACATTTTTACCCGCAAATTCAAATTCTCTTTGTCTTACATATCCTACTTGAGCCAATCCATTGCCGATAAAGGTTTTTAGATTGCCTATTAAATGAAGGCACAGATTACCACCAGAGTTTTTAATTGAATTTTCTATTTTCCATAAGTTCTCATCGGTTTTGTAAAGTTCAATTTCCTTTTTTAATCTTAATAAGTCTCTAGTGAACAATTCTTTTAATGCTTCAGTTGCCATATAAAAGTTATATTTTTATTGTGAGATTCTTTCCTTGTGAAGGTAAGGACAATACCCCATAGAAAATTATAACCCCAAAATAATATTTGAACACTATGATTCAATTTAATTGAACCATACCGCATATCGCTGCCTTCGCAATTCAAGTGCCAGTTTTTCTTCCCATCGTAGTGCTTCTGCTCGTGTGGGAAGTGGATCAATATGATTGTACAAACTAGGTCGTAAATACAGCCCATATTTTTGAACAAGGTTTGAAGATAGTTTATGTCCTTTTTTATTTCTATATCCCGTTTTATGTTGTAAAAACCGTTCTTTAGGCGTTTTACTGGTCATACCTATATAGAGACATTGTAAAACTCCGTTAAACTGTGGATTCGCTTCACGAAATCGCCTATGTTCAGAATATACCCGTTTGGATAATTCTACGACGTAGATTCGATATTGAACTTTGGGCATTTACTGCTTTTATAGTCGTGAATGAGGTATTGTATTTCTAGTTAAACTGGTTGCTGCCAGGAGTGATTGGAGGATTTTATATTGCGTATTGGATGAGGAAAATTACTCCTAAGAAAGCAGAATACTTCTTGACTCCAAAAATTTTAAAAAGTCATTTTTTATGTAACAATTTCTGCACCAATCAATACTCTCGATTCAAGATTTTAAACTTGAAAACAGAGCAATCAAGGACAATGCGCCTTTTGTCCCCAGGCTTGTGCAAACGCTTGGCTACTCAGCACTTCTTTCTTGGTGCCCTTGTCAGCTTTAATTTCTTGCAGCCATAAGTATTGCGAAGGACTTAAGTATTTTTCGGCATTTTGGCGCTTACCAAGTGCACTATTTATTTTGGTTTTTTGGGTATCACTTAAAGGCAAGTACTTAAATGAACTTCTATTGAGAAAGTAATCTTCATCACGCTGTGCCCAACTATAAGATTTATCCTTAGAAATGGGTTTGAAATTGTGCTGCTGTGCCTGAGTTTCTAATTCTAGTTCACTTATTTTGCTTTCATCATAAGTCACTTTTACCACTTCACGACCTTTCATAAAGCCAGCTTCGGTTACCAAAACACCTTCTGTAGCACCTAATTCTTTTTCGCCTGTCCAGAAGCAGTACATGCTAAAGTACTTTTCTTTGAGTTTGCGACCTTTTACGGCACTCAATTCTTCGCCCAGTAAATTCATGTACTCAGGCACTTCTCGATACGTTTTATTTAATGCGGTTTCCATAGCATCATACAATCCAAGAGCAGAGTAATTGCCTGCAACACGATTAACCAAATTTTCACCTTTAGCATCAACTATACGCACCACTGGATTATTCCAGGTAGGTTCATTGTACTTTTTCAAAATTTCACGGTCTTTACCGCCTTTATTATTATGAATTACCAGTGGCACAAATTGATCCTCAATAGCTTCAACCAAAAGTGGATTACTCAATACGTTTTGCCCGTAATTTCTACAAGTAGCACAACCTGGAATTTCTTGAAAGAGAATCAATACCGGCTTGTCTTTTTGCTGGGCAAGCTCCAAAGCGGCATCATAATCTCTATACCAACTTACTTTACCCAATTCTACAGTTTGGTCATTGCCTTGAGTTCGCTGTTGCGAAAAAAGAAACGTGCTGCTCACAAGAGCGATTAACATCGCAGTGATTTTTGAAGTATTCATAGCTATTTTTTTTATTAGGACGCTCTATTTTACAAATTATTGCAAAAACAGGGCGATTTTACTCCAAGTTTAACATTATTATTTAGGGATAAGACTCGTGTTTTTACACTTCAGTAGTGGAATTTGACAATTGGGAACGATGTTCTTCCGCGAAAGCGAAAAGTAAAGCATATTTACTGCGCAGGTTCTTTTTGTTATTTTTAGCAGAGACTAGAATGCCACCGAAACGATACATAGCTGTATTTTGAAGAAGTTATTTAAAGACATAATCACTGCTTTTGCCATCGGGATACTAATTTTTCTGGCAGTAATATTGGTATCTTATTTTAATGGCAATCGTTGGACTCAAGAAGAATTACTTCGAGATTTTGTTGTAAATCAACTCTTTTCAGTATCCCTTTATATGGCTAACAATTATGTTATTAACTATATGAGGCAAACTTATGGAGAGCGTTTGTTTCAATTAAAAAATTTGGTACTAGCTGTTTTTTGTGGCATAGTGATTACCATTATAACCATCTTTTTGATTAATATGTTTTTGGCTGTTGGTATTTATGGACAGCTCATCCAAGAGTTCATAGAAACACAAAGTTTTGAACAATATTGGTTGGCTTTACTTATTACGGCTCTTGTAATGAGTGTTTTTTATGCCTTTGTTCTTTGGAAAAAGAAGCAGGATAAGAAAGTTACTGAATCAAGAATTATAGCTGGGACAGCTTCTGCTCAATTTGATGCTTTAAAAAATCAGCTGGATCCACACTTTTTATTCAATAGCCTCAATGTATTAACTAGTCTCATAGACGAAAACCCCAATCAAGCGCAAAAATTTACCACATCGCTTTCTAAAGTATATCGCTATGTTTTGGAACAAAAGAATAAAGAATTGGTCTCTGTAGAAGAGGAGTTAACTTTTGCCAAAACCTATATGAACTTAATTAAAATGCGATTTGAAGACAGTATTGTTTTTGAAATGCCGGAAAGCATTAGCAATCCAGATGCCAAGGTAGTGCCACTTTCTTTACAGCTATTGTTAGAAAATGCGGTAAAGCACAACATGGTAACACCTACTAAAAAATTACACATTCGCATTTATGAAGAAACGGGAACACTTGTTGTAAAAAATAACAAGCAATTGAAGCAAGTTGTAAAAAAGAGTAGCGGGGTAGGGTTACAAAATATTAAGCAACGTTATTATTTATTGACCGATAGACAAGTGCAAGTTAATGATGGGGTTAGCGATTTTAATGTTGCTATCCCAATGCTCACTAAGCAAAAGAGTTTTGGCGAGGTTCAAGAAGTATATATTGAAGATAAGAAATACAATCTAGCCAAAGAACGAGTAGAGAAGATAAAAGGCTTTTACGTACACTTAGGTATTTACCTGATTATGGTTCCCGTATTTATTTGGCTTAATACAAAATCGACTTCTTTCCCTTGGGCTATATTTCCAATCTTTGGTTGGGGTATGGGTGTTTTTGGTCACGCAACAGAAGCTTTTGATTGGCACCCGATCTTAAATAAAAAGTGGGAAGAACGCAAAATGCGTGAATTTATGGATGATGATTCTTTTTAAGAATTAACCAAAAACAAACTGGATTATGGACAATAAACAGCTTAAACGTGAGCGCGCTTTAAATCAAATAAAACGCATTAAAGGATTTTATACACACCTCTTAATCTTTTTAAGCGTGATGCTTGTTATTGGAGTATTTTATCTTTTAGGGTATAGTGTATGCCTTGTCTGTTTTGACGGTGGAGCTATGATCAACTTTGTAGGTTTTCTGCCCTGGTTAGTTATCCTCTGCATTCAAGGGTTGGTTGCTTTTGGCAAGATTCCTTTCTTAAGACGCTGGGAGGCCAAAAAGATTGAACAGTTTATTGGGGAAGATGATAAGTGTCTTGATGAATAAAAGATTGGGTATTAAATCTACAATTCGCTCTTAAAATGCTACAATTGGGTAGTTGTTTTTTTCGCGAAAGATAGAAAATGAGACTTTTACCTTGTAATTAAAAAACAAGAAAATGGAACCAACAGCTAATCACAACGAAAGATATCAAAGAGCTAAAAAGCGAGTAGATGAGTTAAAAGGATTCTATATTCATTTTGGTATTTATTTAATAATGGTGCCTATTTTTATATGGCTTAATGTACGATCTACTCATTTTCCTTGGGCTATTTTTCCAATAGCAGGTTGGGGTATGGGTGTATTAGGTCATGCCTATGAAACTCACCAATGGAACTTACCATTTTTTGGTAAAAATTGGGAAGAGCGCAAGATAAAAGAGTATATGCGAGAAGAAGATCATTTACGATTTTAAAATCGATTGTTATGAAGAATTTATTAGAATCAGGAAGTTCTAAGGAAAGCAAAGAAGATAAATATTTTAGAGCACGAGAGCGTGTGCGCTTGCTAAAACGATTTTATGGTAAAATAGCTTCGTACTTATTTTTTAATGCCTTCTTAGCTGGACTTAATTATTATGGTAACCAATGGGATAATATGTGGTTTTTATGGATCACTTTTTTCTGGGGGATTGGTCTGATCATAGAGGCAGGTAAAGTATTTGGTCTTCAAGCCTTGCTTGGTAAAAACTGGGAAGCTAGAAAAATCAAAGAATTAATGGATGAAGATGACCAGAAAGTCTCTTCGCACAGCCGTTGGGAATAAAAATTTAAGTGCTATGAAACCAAATCAAGTAAATCAATCAAAATACGAACGGGCATTAAATCGAGTAAAAAATATTAAAGGATGGTATAATCATCTAATTATTTACCTAATTATAAATACACTACTTCAATTTTTTTATAGTGGTTTTTTTGATAACGGATCTTTCACTTCTTATATGCCCTATTGGGTACGCTTTACAACACCTTTCTTTTGGGGCGTGTCTTTAATAGTTCACGGGGTTTATGTATATAAAGGCCATCTTCTAAAACGAATATTTAAAAAGTGGGAGGAGCGTAAGATACGAGAACTAATGAACGATGATGTACCCCCTAATTTCGATCGTTGGGAATAAGGTAGGTGATTAAAACAATATTTAAAAAGCACAAAACATCCAAATATGAAGACATTATTTTTAGTACTCCTTTTAGGAGTGCAACGGTTATTCTTTGCCCAAGAAGCCTTTGTTATTAAGGATGTGACGGTATTTGATGGAGAACAGCTTATTGAAAAAACGAGTGTACTTGTAGAAGACGGTTACATTACTAAAGTGGCAAAACGTATTAAGGGCAAGTACAAAGTCATTAAAGCAAAAGACAAGTTTTTGATGCCTGCACTTACCAATTGCCATGTGCATTTATGGTCGCCTTTGCAGCTGCAGGAGGCCGCGCAAGCTGGAGTACTTAATTTACTAGACATGCATGGAGCGGAAACAATTCAAGAAGGCCTAAAAACCCTCGGAGAAAGTGAAATAAATGCGCGATTGTATACCGCAGGTTATGCAGCAACTGCTGCTGGAGGACATGGAACACAATTTAGATTTCCAGTACCAACCATAGAAAAACCAGAAGATGCTCCGCAATGGGTTGCAGAACGGGTAGCCGCTAGCGCAGATTATATTAAGATTATAGTAGAACCCTGGAAAACCACGATTGATTATTCTACGGCAAAAGCTGTTATTGTTGAAGCCCATAAAGCTGAAAAAGTAGCTGTTGTACATGTTTCTAATGAAGAAGATGCGTATGAAGTGCTTACCAGCGATGCTGATGGATTGGTTCATATTTGGCGAGATAAGGTTATGCCTGAAGATCGTTTTCAAGATTTGATTACCAATAGGTCTTTTTTTGTAATACCCACAGTACTAACTAATGTATTAATCCAACAAGTGCGGGGCAATAAAGCCGAAGAAGAAATTCAAGCTATAACAAATCAATTACAGTCTGAAGTAAAGCGACTGTATGATGCTGGAGTGCCTATTCTTGCAGGTACTGATCCACCAAATGCCAATATTAATATGGGGACAGACTTATATAAGGAGCTCGCATATTTTAGGGATGCTGGGATATCCGCTATAGCTGTATTGAAATCTGCAACCTCTTTGCCTGCAGATAAATTTCCAATTGGTAAGGTAGGATATATTAAGTCTGGATATATAGCTGATATGTTATTATTGAAAAAGAGCCCTATTGATGATATCACCCATCTAAATACAATTGAGGTGGTGTGGAAGGAAGGTGTCTCGATAAAGAAAAGTAAATCATGATACACAGCACAATTGGACTTGTACATACCATTTTTGCTTGTATTTCCTTACTTACAGGGACGTACATTTTAATCACTATTAAAGGAACACGGTTGCATGTAAAAATAGGCTATGTATATGTTTTTGCCATGCTGGCTATGAATTTAACAGGCTTTGG
>CAZDFA010000118.1:0-7479 GCA_964504555.1 uncultured Flavobacteriaceae bacterium
ATTATGGAATAAAGGATACTATACAGTTTTATTTAATTCAAAACTTGAAGATATTTCTGGCAACAATCTGAAACGATTATTTGATGAAGACTCTCAAAATAATAGCCAGGAAGACTATCTAACCTCGCTCAACTTTACAATAGACTAAACATTTAGAAATAGGAGATGCTTTTAATCAAGCTGCTGCATTGTTCTCCAAAACTTTTAGAAAGGTTTCTGGTTCTGGACGTACCCGATAATTATCGGTTAAGTCAACAAAAAGTAGTTTACCCGTTCTATCCGTAATTAATACAGTAGGCATTACCGAATCACTATCATAACCTAATGCCTGAAATCCCATTGGGAGCCCATTTTTGGCCATTATGCCTAGTTGTTGTGCAACTCTATTTTTTGTGTCCACCAGAAAATTAAAATTGAGTTTATATTTTTTTGCTAATTGTTCGGTATACTTATGTGGTTGTGGACTTACTAAAACTGTATTTACTTTTAGTTTCTCCAATTCTTTGTACTGAGCTGTAATTTCCTTAATCTGTGCCATACAGAGTGGGCACCAATTGCCTCTGTAGAATAAGTATATAGTTGGATTTCCAAGAAATGAACTACTATCAATAGTGTTAGCTTTCGCATCTTCTAATTGAAAGGATGGCAAGACTTTGCCTACTTGCAGTTTGTCATTAGCTGATCTATTATCATAAACGGAATACCACTTCAAATAAAGTAACCATCCCAAAGCAAGAACCATTGTGAGCCATAGTATCGCAATGTCCTTCTCCACGGTAATTAACAAAACAACTACAACTACCACTCCAATGCCAACACCTACAGAATATAGGATTGGATTTGCTTTGGTTCTAGCTACAGGCTTTATACTGAGCTTCCCGAAAAAGGCAAGTATGCTAATACTCACAATGAATAAGCCGAGGTAATAAGAAAAAGAAAACCCAGTTCTTACAAACTGCCAAATGGCAACTATACTAGCCATAAGGGCAAGCACGGGAAATACTCCGATAAACAGTGATTTTAACCAATCTTTCATAGCGGTATCAGATTTTTGCCTGATACGTATATAAGTCGTAATAGCGCCCTTTACTTTCAATAAGTTGGTCGTGAGTCCCTCTTTCGGCGACGCGCCCTGCTTCTATCACTAATATCTGATTTGCAGCTTTTATGGTACTTAATCGATGAGCAATAACAATTGTTGTTCTATTTTTTATTAATTGCCCCAATGATTTTTGTATCAATGCTTCACTTTCAGTATCCAGATTGGAAGTTGCTTCATCCAGAATTATCAATTTAGGATCTGCCAAAATAGCGCGAGCGATAGCGATACGCTGGCGTTGTCCACCAGATAGTTTTACTCCACGCTCCCCTATCAAGGTATCTAAACCATCTTCAAAACGGTCGGTAAATTCATTAACGTGCGCCGCCTTTACTGCTTCCTGCAATTGACTGTCTGTTGCTTTGGGTCTGGGGAAAAGAATGTTTTCGCGTATGCTACCTTCAAACAAAAATTCATCTTGTAAAACAACACCAAGGTATTGCCGGTAACTACTCAATTTAATGTTAGACAGGTCTTTACCATCAATACAAACCGCACCTGCCTTAGGGTTTAAGAAAGAAGCCGAAAGCCCTGCTATGGTTGATTTGCCTGAACCTGAGCTCCCTACTAAAGCGATCATTTCACCAGCCTTGGCCTGAAAGTTTATATCGTGTAAAACATCTTTTTCGGTTTCGTAAGCAAAGGACACATTTTTAAATTCTAGATGACCGCTAAATGTATCGAGTATTACAGTTCGGTTTTCTAACTCTTCTTCGGGAGTCATATTCATAAGCTCTTGCGTACGATCCAGACCAGCAAGTGCCTCGGTCAACTGACTCCCAATATTACTCATTTGTACAATAGGTGCAATCATAAACCCAAGCAATAAGGTAAATGATAAGAAGTCACCAGTACTCATCTCCCCTAGAATCATAAAATAACCGCCGATTCCCATAATACCCACAGAAGCCAGTCCCAACAAAAAAGTAGAGGAACTAGTAATGGCAGCGGTAGCCGTAAGACTCTTTTTTACATTCTGAAAAAGCCTATCTACTCCCAACTCAAAGGATTTATTTTCTTGCGCTTCGGCATTGAAGCCTTTTATAACACGTACTCCAGCTAATGTTTCGGTGAGTCTGCCTTGTACTTCGGCGTTTATTTTTCCGCGTGCGCGAAAAATTGGACGGATATACTTAAATGCTCGCAAGGCGACATATCCAAATATGGAAACTGGCAAGAATACAAATAGGGTCATCCAAGGATTTATTTTGATAAGAAGAATTAAGGAGACTACAGTGGTAATTGTTCCGCCAATGAGCTGCACTAAACCTGTACCTATAAGATTGCGAACACCTTCAACATCTGTCATTATACGAGAAACTAAAGCTCCTGATTTGGTGTTGTCAAAAAAACTAATGGGTAAAGAAAGTACTTTCTTTTGTACCTGCGCGCGCAGTTCTGAGATCAGAAATTGCGCTTGTACACTCAAAATTCTAGTGAGTAAAAATGACGTAATTGCTTGAACTAAAAGTGCAATCCCCACAAACCAAAGTAAGGCATACAAACCATGTATATCGTTATTTGGAATAATTTCATCCAGCAAAGCTTTAGATTTCCAGGGTAGCACTAAGCTTGCTAACCTACTTATTACAATAAGAATTAATCCTATGAATACCAAAATACGTCGGGGCCATATTATAGTCTTAAACGCTTTACCTATGGTAACCTTATCAATAGGTTTTTTCTCTTTTGCTAATGCCATAGTGTAAAACTATACAAATTGAGGATGAGTGCGTAATAAAGTGAATAATTAGTTTAAATAGATACTAACTTTTAGCTATCTAAACAAAGTATGATGTTGTGCGGAAAAGCAGTATCTTTTCTATTTGGCATTATTTCAAAACCTGTTTTCTTTAATAATCCAAGTAAAGAAAGGTTCTTATGATGTATATGTGCTTCTATAGTCTTTAATCCTAATTTCTTAAAGCCATAATTAATTACTTCGGCAACACATTTTTGCATAATACCTTTACGATGAAAATCGGGATGTAATTCATAGCCTAATTCTGCTGTTTTATAATCTTTTGTAAAATTCCAAAGGGAAATAAAACTAATTCCTTTTTTGGGGGTATCACTTTTGGCTATTGTCCAATATATAGCTTCTTTATTGGTAAAGGCCATTTTATGTGCATCTAGAAATTCTTTGGCTTCTTCTAAATTTTTAGGTTGGCTGCGCACTACCAAAGCATTTAGCTCAGGATCGGTACGCATAAAAAAATAAGCGGGAGGTCTACTTGATCGAGTTCGCATAGTACTACAATATCAGCATACAAAACCGGAAAGCAATCCTAGTGTTTTATTAGATACAGCAGCTAGATGCCAGTTTGATTATTGACACTCAAAATTAAGCTGGATAGCATTAAGTGTATCCCATATAGGATCTCCCCAATCTTTTAAGGTGAAGCGAAAAAGTACGGTATGCTTTTCAAGCAATGGGCAATCTTCTTCTTCTATAGTAACCTTTAGCGGAATAGTCCCTTTTGTAAAAAAAGCGTCATAGATGTTTGCAACACCTTTATATTCGCCTTCTTCTTCAGACCAACTCATATCAACTTTAGAAGGAAAGTCTTTTGATTTTCCCTGAGAAATTCTGGACATTAGCCCATCAAAATATGCTGCTATATCAAGATTTAGTTGATTGGCATCGAGTTCTGGGTCTTCGTCCAAATACCAGACAAAAGCATACGTCCAAAACTCATCACTGTCTTTTTTACTCCATCCTTTGGCAAAACGCACCTCTTCATATCCTTTATAGTCCAAGGATGGTGCAAATGAAATAGGAAATGATAATCGCTCACTACGCCAATTATCTTCAATTGCTAGCAATAGCTCTTGCTCTGTTTCTTGTGCTTGACTCTGCATAGAAAAGATAAGCCCCAATGCCATGCAGTAATAGTAGATATTTTTCATTATTTATTGACTAATTTGTTTTCTACTTTAAGCGCTTCTAGAAAGCCCTCATAGCGTATTCTTGCTCTAAAACTACTCACAATACTAAGCGTAGAGTAACCGCTATAACTTACTTTAAGGATAAACTGTAAATGTTCACTTTCATTATGCGTAGCCTCACCAGTAATAGTAATCTTGCGTTTGTCATCATCATAACTCACTTGATAATTTTCCCACTGCCCTTCATAATCATAACTAATACGTCCGTTTGTACTTGTTGAAATATGCGTTTCACCAAAAAAAGGAAAGTAAAATCTTAAATGCTCGGCTTCATAATTTAAAAATCCACGATTGGTAACTAAATTGATACGTGTGCCTTCACGAGGTAAGGCCCAAGTAGCATTAAACTCAAATTCACCACTATCGACAAGTGTTTTAATGTCTTGAAAATCTTTATTCCTTTGTTGCTCCTTTTTTTCTTTTCGGCTTAATTTTTCTTGTTGTGCACTCAAGGTAAAACCTAAAAAACTAAATAGAATAATGAATATGTACTTCTTCATAGATATAACTTTATTAAACAAGTTTTATAAAATGTAAGACTAGCATATTAGTCTTTTACAATTATTACCGTAGCTTTAACACCAGTAGCCAGATTCCAAATATTAGAAGATATAACTTGCTTGTTATCATCATACATAATGAATTGTGCTGTATTGGGCCCGGAAGACCCTTGATTTAAGGCTTGTATATCTACCTTATTAAAACCTGTTTTTAAATCAATATAGAAGGCTTCAAATTGTCCTGTAAGGAGAATACTGGGAATTACTTCAATATCATTTACCAATACCCTAACTCGGTCTCCATCAACAAACTGATGATCTCTGTACACGAATTTCACAAACTTACTACCGCTATTAAATTCTCCAAGAAATTGATTGTTGTAAAACTCTGGTTTTAAACCATCATCTTTGGTTTTATTGAATTGCTCATTTAATCGCTGTTCTATAGCCGTGTAGTCGTCTTTTGCAAATCTTTCACCTTCACCAAAACGCACCTCTTTCTTTTTTGATGCTTTTTCTGGATCATTAAGTGTTATGGGTTTTTTTATAGATAAGGTTCCAGAATTTATAGTCCCAGACGAAACCTCTGGAGAAACTTTAAAAGCATCGGGTAGTTCATTTTTATTTTCACTGCCAATACTAATTGATTTTTTTTGTGAATCCAGCTGTGCAAAAGCCGTTACACTACAAAACAAACTCAGTGCTATAACAATGTAAAAGTTTTGATAAGTTGTATAATTCATGGTACTTAATTGTAGTAAAGATACATATTTTTGACCCTATATTTATTTAACGTAATCTTAAATTGCAATTACCATGCCACAATAGTTGTCGGTTAGAGCAAGGCGGCTTTACAACTACTTAAAATAATGTGATTTATTGTTCGCTCTTGTTTTATCAACAAAAATCTAATATTATTAAAACAATTTTGCTAGTAATTACCCTAATTCTGATAACCTCGTGCGACTCCAAAAATGATGATTCCTGCTCAGGTGGGGTGGATGAATGTCTTTATTTTGGTTAAAGCCAATTATCATTGATCATCCAAGAATCTTTTACAAGTTTACCTACTAGAATTTCTGTTTTTTTTTGTAATTAAAAATGATGGTGATCCAGTACCAAATCTAGTTTCTAGTAATTTTAGAATTTTTGAGCGAGGGCGTAATGATGACTGTTTGGGTCTAATTTCAGGTTTGATGCTAGAGAAACGTTTAATGAACTTCACCCACTCACCGAATCTTGAGCTTCTAGTTGAGGCAATAATAACATTACTCCAATATTAGAAACGACCTTTCTTCTACCTATCTATCTATTTGGTACTGTAATCCAAGCTACGGGGATTGGTTAATATCACAATTAGTGTATTTGAAGCGGCGGGTATTTATGCGACATCCTCTATTGTTTTGTTTACCGATGGGAGGGGTCAAGTGGCTTGATATACCTAAGAAAAAGTCTTAGATCTGGTTGAAAATGTAGACGAAAGTGTGAGTATTTTTGTTATAGGAATTGGTAGGAAAATAGATGAAGAGACCTTATCTAATATTGGCATAAGCAGTAATGTTTTTGAGAATTATGCTTGAGGACTAGAAGCGGTTTATAATTAAGCTTCTGAGAATGTTTCTGGAAAAACCAATAGTTATTACTTTTTTGCGTACTGTAGCCCAAAACGGGACAGAAGTGATATAAATACATTATACAAGCGTTTGATGGCAATCATCAAGGAGTTGTTTAAACTGGATTTCATGCAGCAGTATTTACAAATGATTGTGAATAAGGAATAAATTGTGTATTTTAACCGACTAAACACACCTTTTGTCGAATGACTAGTGTTGCGTATGCATAACAAGATGATCCAAAAGGTTTTGTGCTAATTTTGTCCTGTGGAGGTTCCTAATTACAATATTGAACATTTAATTCAAGATGTCTATATTCCAGATTCTGGCATCTTTTATTTCTGTGATGGATTTATCATAGGAGAAGTGAAAGAAGGTTATCATTTTACCTGGGAATCTGCCAAAGAAGTCATTGAGTTGGCTTATGCACATTATAGCAGAGACACTAAGTTGGCCTATATCTCCAATCGTATAAACAATTACTCTGTTAAGCCGCAAGACTGGATTAAATTCTTCACTCAAAATCACAACTTAGAGCAATATGGTGTAGTTACTTATACCAAATCAAGCTATACTAGTGCTGCTTTAGAAAAGTTCTTTTTTAGATCTAAACTTAAACACTTTGAAAACCTTACAGAGGCAATAAAATGGGTACAGGGTAAGAATAAAAAGTCGGCATAAATCATTAATCCAACTTATAATATCCACATTTTAAATACGCCCCTTCTTTAAAGCCAATTGGATGATCTATGTCATGATATGTCCGCTCTAAAGGAATCCAATTTTTATCCTGATTTTGAAGTAAGCTATCAACTAGCTTGAAAAATTCATCAGATGGTATTCTGGAAGAACAAGATGCCATTACAAAAACCCCTTTATTAGCAGTTAATTTACTTGCAAGTCTGACCAATCTGCTATATGCTTTAAGAGCCCCTTCTATCTCACTAGATCTTTTAGCAAAACTTGGCGGGTCTACTACAACAAGATCATATTTTTTGTTTTCCTGTAATAATCTTGTTAAAACATCAAAAGCATCACCGCATAATACATGATGTATCCCTGAAAAACTATTTAATTGTGCGTTGGCTTGGGCTATTTCTAACGCTTGACGCGAAATATCAAGACTAGTTACCTCCCTTGCTCCACCTACCAATGCATGCACCGAAAACCCTCCAGCATAACTAAATACATCCAAAACAGTTTTTCCAGTTGCCATAGCTCCTACTCGTTTCCTATTATGGCGATGATCTAGAAAGTAACCTGTTTTATGCCCTTTGATAACATTAGCTAGAAACTGGAGACCATGTTCGGCAAACTG
>CAZDFA010000119.1:0-7247 GCA_964504555.1 uncultured Flavobacteriaceae bacterium
GGTCCAATAAAATACCAAGCAGTGATCCTTGGGAACATCCCTATAAATCTTCTGTTAAAAATGAAGTAAATTGTATATGAAATAGTTTAGTGATGAGATTAAGGAGAATTATTATTTGCATTATGGGGTCAATGTTCTTTTTTAGCTGTAAATAGGTACAAGAGAAGACCAAAAAGACCGATCTTAAAAAAGAACAACAGGTAGATGAGAAAGCACCTCATATTCCAAATGAAGAGGATATTTTATTTTTTGAAATAGATATAGGATAAGAGCTATAAACATCAAGTCATTTCAGTTAATTTTAGGATATAAAAGATATTTTACTGACTACATATCTTGCATCTGTTAACTAATCCCCAACATCAAACGCCTTAATCTGCCATTACATTATATTTGCCCCCATGCGTTTTGACCTACTGCATACCGATACAGCTACCCAAGCAAGAGCGGGCAGTTTACATACCGATAACGGGGTGATTGAAACCCCAATTTTTATGCCTGTGGGTACTGCAGCAACCGTTAAAGCTGTGCATCAACGGGAGTTACGAGAAGATATCAAACCTGATATCATTTTAGGGAATACCTATCATTTATACCTGCGTCCAGGTATGGATACTATGCAAAAAGCCGGTGGTTTGCATCGTTTTATGGGTTGGGATAAGCCTATCCTTACAGACAGTGGTGGGTATCAAGTCTACTCACTTTCCGACAACCGAAAAATTAAAGAAGAAGGAGTCACGTTTAAATCGCATATTGATGGCTCGTTACACACCTTTTCGCCAGAGCGTGCTATAGACATTCAACGGCAAATAGGTGCCGATATAATTATGGCATTTGATGAGTGTACGCCTTATCCTTGTGATTATGGGTACGCGAAAAAATCCATGCATATGACCCATAGATGGCTGGATAGATGCATAACTCATTTTAATGAACAAACGAAACCCTTGTATGAGCACGAACAAGTTTTGTTTCCAATAGTACAGGGAAGTACATATACTGACTTAAGACAACAATCTGCCGAATATATAGCCAATGCCAATGCTTTCGGAAATGCCATTGGCGGACTTTCAGTAGGTGAGCCTGCCGAAGAAATGTATGCTATGACCGAAGTGGTCACGGCTATACTTCCTAAAGAAAAACCCCGATA
Organism: uncultured Flavobacteriaceae bacterium; assembly: GCA_964504555.1. Classification (GTDB taxonomy): domain Bacteria; phylum Bacteroidota; class Bacteroidia; order Flavobacteriales; family Flavobacteriaceae; genus Dokdonia. The sequence goes on from CAZDFA010000119.1 coordinate 1,151, forward strand.
TTTGATGGGGGTAGGCACGCCAGCTAATATCCTAGAAAATATTGCTCTTGGTATAGATATGTTTGACTGTGTAATGCCTACACGCAATGCCCGCAATGGGATGCTATTTACTGCAAAAGGCACTATAAACATTAAAAATGTGAAGTGGGAACAAGACTTTTCTCCAATTGATGAGATGGGTATTACTTGGGTTGACACCGAATATAGCAAAGCATATTTGAGACATTTATTTAAAGCCAATGAATTGTTAGGCATGCAAATTGCTACTATTCATAATTTAGGATTTTATCTTTGGCTTGTGAGAGAAGCAAGAAGACAAATTTTGGCGGGTACATTTGCTACATGGAAAAATAAAATGGTAAAACAATTGGATACTAGGCTGTAATGAAGATTTTGGATTGGTATATTTTAAAGCGTTATATCGGCACCTTTGTGGCCATGTTAGGGCTATTTATACCCATTGGAATCATTGTCAATCTTTCTGAAAAGATTGATAAAATATTAGAGAATGAGGTGCCTTTTTTGGAAGTAGCAGAATATTATCTGCATTTTACAGTCTACTATGCAAATCTTCTTTTCCCGCTGTTTTTATTTCTATCGGTAATCTGGTTTACATCCAAACTTGCTAATAATACTGAGGTAATTGCATTTTTGAGTAGTGGTGTTTCCTTTTGGCGCTTTTTACGACCATATTTTATTGGGGCGACTATTGTTTGTCTTGGAGCTTATGTACTAGGAACCTACTTAGCGCCAAAAGCAAGTCAAGGGTTTAATGAGTTTACCTATCAATATTTAAAGAAGAAAGGTAAAGACCGAGATACCAAGGAGGTGTACCGACAGTTAAATGAAAATGACTATATCTATGTGAGTAATTTTGCACCTTCTACAGCCACAGGAAGGGATTTTACACTGGAGCATTTTGAAGGAAATAAACTTACCTATAAGATACAGGCCAGACAATTACGCTTTAATCCAGAAGACACAACCTATAGTCTGTTTACTTATAAAAAGCGCATTATTGGAGAAGAAGAAGATATCCTTATAAGTAAAAGTAAACTAGATACCGTTTTTGAGTTTGATTTAGATGACCTTACACCAGTTTCGTATATCGCAGAGACCCTAAATACACCAGAACTCACTCGATTTATAGACAAAGAGAAAACAAGAGGCTCTTCTTATATTAATAGATATGAGGTAGAGTTGCAAAAACGATACAGCTTACCAGTCTCTGCCTACATACTTACTATAATTGCGGTAGCTGTTTCGGCAATGAAGCGTAGAGGTGGTATGGGTATAAACTTGGCTTTTGGTATTCTACTGGCTTTTATATTTATCTTTTTTGATAAGATTTTTGCCACACTCGCAGAGCAATCAGATTTCCCACCGTTGTTGGCAGTTTGGTTGCCCAATATCCTCTTTGCTATCTTAGCAGCCTATCTGCTACAAAATGCAAAACGCTAGACTCAAAAGCTTAATCCACTATCATTTTATTGTTTTTATTTGGGGTTTTACTGCCATTTTGGGTGCGCTAATTTCCTTGGAAGCTTTACCATTGGTTTGGTATAGAATGGCTATTGCGAGCATCATTATTTATGGCTATCTCAGAATAAAAAGAACCAAACTTAGAGTGCCTAAAAGAGCATTTAGAGGGTTTGCCTTGGCGGGTATACTTATTGCCTTACATTGGTTAACTTTCTTTGGAGCGATAAAGACTGCAAATGTTTCGGTTACATTGGCGGTGATGAGCACTGGAGCTTTTTTTACAGCAATACTGGAACCGATCTTTTATAAACGGAAATTAATTTGGTATGAACTACTTTTCGGTCTTATAGTTATTGGAGGACTCTATTTAATTTTTGAGGTGAATACATCTTTCTATTTAGGCATAGGCTTAGCCCTGATATCTGCACTACTTTCTGCTGTTTTTACGTTGGTCAACGGAAAATTTGCCCATAAACACAACCCAACTACTATTTCGTTTTATGAATTGTTAGTAGGTACGGCCTTTATTGGTGTGGCGTATGCTTCCGCGAAAGCATTTGATGTAACATGGCTATCAGATTTTGATTCGATAGTACCTTCAGGTATTGATTGGATGTATATAGCAATTTTAGCTTCAATCTGCACAGCCTATGCTTTTATTGTTTCGGTAAAAGTGATGAAACATTTGAGTCCTTATACCTTAATGCTCACTATTAATTTAGAGCCGGTGTATGGAATAGCATTGGCTTACTTTATTTTGGGCGATTCAGAAAAAATGAATCCTCAATTTTATTATGGAGCGGCAGGGATTCTTGCTGTGGTACTGCTCAATGGAATCTTAAAATATAAAAAATCCAATTAATACGGGATGCAGTGGAAAACAACTTGAAAAAAGTATATTTGTAGCCAACCATATGAATAGCTGATAGTCTCAATAATTACTTATGGAATATTTAGATTTTGAACTCCCTATCAAAGAACTTGAAGAACAACTGGACAAATGCGCACTTATAGGTGAAGAAAGTGATGTAGATGTAAGCCAGACCTGCAAACAAATAGAAAAAAAACTCGTTCAAACACGTAAGGATATTTATAAAAACCTTACTGCCTGGCAAAGAGTACAATTATCAAGACACCCCAATAGACCCTATACTTTAGAATATATTCAGGCTATATGTGGTGATACCTTTCTTGAATTACACGGTGATCGCAATGTCAAAGATGATAAGGCGATGATTGGTGGTTTAGGAAAAATAGGAGACCAAACGTTTATGTTTATTGGTCAGCAAAAAGGATACAATACCAAAACTAGGCAATACCGCAATTTTGGCATGGCTAACCCAGAGGGATACCGCAAAGCCTTACGCTTAATGAAAAGTGCCGAGAAATTCGGCATCCCCGTAGTATCCTTTATAGATACGCCAGGAGCATATCCAGGCTTGGAAGCAGAAGAACGTGGTCAAGGAGAAGCTATTGCTCGAAATATTTTGGAGATGACAAGACTGCAAGTGCCTATTACTGTTGTTATCATAGGGGAAGGTGCTAGTGGAGGTGCTTTGGGTATTGGTGTTGGAGATAAAGTACTGATGTTAGAAAACACCTGGTACTCGGTAATCTCACCAGAGTCATGCTCATCTATATTATGGAGAAGCTGGGAATATAAGGAACAAGCCGCTGATGCATTAAAACTAACCGCCACCGATATGAAAAAGATGAAGCTCATTGATGAGATAGTTAAAGAACCTTTGGGAGGCGCACATACCGATAAGCGTACCACTTTTGAAACTGTAAAAACACAGATTTTAAATTCTTACAAAGAATTTAGAAACTTATCACCAGATGAATTGGTAGAAAAACGCATGCAAAAATATGACAGCATGGGTGTCTATAAAGGCTAGTGCCTAAAAAATCACTTGCTAGCAAATTTGTTGATTTTTCTATTATCAATAATTTTCGGTTTTCAACAAAAAAACATAGTTATCAACAGTTGCTTTGTTAATGACTGGTGGAGATAACATTTCTTGCTCAACCAACACGGCTACACAATTTATTTAATTTAGCTTCCAATGAAAAAACTGCAGCCCGACTTAAATTATCAATCCTCTAAAGGACAGATAATTCCTTTAGAGAAAGGAAAAATACCCCCACAAGCCCTTGATTTAGAGTCTGTTGTGTTGGGAGCAATGATGATTGATAAAAAAGGTGTTGATGAAGTAATAGATTTATTGTCACCAGAGGTTTTCTATAAAGAAGGACATCAACATATATTTGAAGCAATTCAAATATTATTCAAAGAAGGTCAGCCAATTGACTTATTAACGGTTTCGGAGCAACTTAAGAAATTATCCAAGTTAGAACTAGTAGGTGGTGACTATTATCTGATACAACTGACCCAAAAAGTAGCATCTTCTGCACATATTGAGTTTCACGCGCGTATTATTTTACAGAAATTCATTCAACGATCTTTGATTAAGATTTCTAATGAAATTATTGAAGATGCTTACGATGAAACAACCGATGTTTTTGATCTTCTGGATGCTGCCGAAACAAAATTATATGAGGTTACACAAGGCAATATAAAACGTAGTAGTGAGACCGCTCAAAATTTAGTGCTTCAAGCCAAAAAGAAGATTGAAGAAATCTCAAATAAAGAAGGCCTTTCAGGGATACCTTCAGGATTTAACAAAGTAGATGCCCTCACCTCGGGATGGCAACCAAGTGATTTGGTCATCCTGGCGGCCAGACCTGGTATGGGTAAAACGGCTATGACGCTTACTATGGCTCGTAATATGGCGGTTGAGCAAGATATTCCAGTGGCATTTTTCTCCTTAGAAATGTCGTCTGTACAGCTGATCACGCGTTTAATTTCTGCTGAAACAGGATTGGCTTCAGAAAAATTACGTACAGGTAGACTTGAAAAACACGAATGGGAGCAACTCAATGTAAAAGTAAAGGGACTAGAAAAAGCACCTTTGTATATTGATGATACGCCATCTCTATCCATTTTTGATTTACGCGCTAAGGCAAGACGTCTGGCCTCTCAATATGGTATTAAAATCATAATGATTGACTATTTGCAATTAATGACAGCGGCTACAAACAATAAAAGTGGTAACAGAGAACAGGAAATATCTACCATTTCCCGTAACCTAAAAGCACTAGCCAAAGAATTAAATGTTCCTGTAATTGCCTTATCACAGTTATCTCGTGCAGTAGAAACACGTGGTGGTAGTAAGCGGCCTTTGCTTTCTGACCTTAGGGAATCTGGCGCAATTGAGCAGGATGCCGATATTGTTTCCTTTATCTATCGTCCTGAATACTATAAAATTGAAGAGTGGGATGATGAGGAGCGTTCACCGACGGAAGGTCAAGCCGAGTTTATTATTGCTAAGCACCGTAATGGAGGTCTGGATAATATTCGTCTTAAGTTTATCGGCAAACTTGGTAAGTTTGATAACCTAGATGACTTTACTACACCTTACCAGTTTGAAAGTAGTATGAATAGTGGTATGAATGCCGCTGCTAATGATGATACTTTTAAGCCAGGAGATCTCCCTTCTCCTGATGAAGCCTCTGGTGATGATGGGATTCCTTTCTAGGCATAACCCTCAGACTTCAAATCTCAAACCACACACCTCTTTAGCATACAATTAGGATTTATGGAATGGCTTTTGTCATAACAAATCTGTATTTTTAGACGTTCTAATACATCTTTTAGATTGACAAACCCAAAGAACGATTGACTATGAAGAAAACCCTGCTTATACTTTGTTTTATGGCTTTTTCGCTTTTTGCACAAGCGTCTTATCTCCTAGTCCCTATGGATGCCGAAACGCAGCGTGAACACCTCAAAGCATACGGCATTACCTATTGGACATTGCAAAAGCAAATCAAAGTCAAGTGGTTATTAAATTATAGAGGTGGTTCTTTTTTATTCCCGGATACCGAAGAATTGCGAAGAGAGTGCACCATTAGAGGTGTTATCTATGAAGTGCTTTCTGATGGTAAAACAGAGCAAATACTTACAGAAATAAGCAGCCCTTCTCAAAATATGGAAGCCGTTGTGTTGGAAAAAGCACCTAAAATTGCGGTATACACTCCAGAGAGTAAAGTACCTTGGGATGATGCAGTGACAATGGTATTGACCTATGCCGAAATTCCTTATGAAACTGTTTATGATGAGGCCGTATTAGGCGATGAACTTATTTTATATGATTGGTTACACTTGCATCATGAAGATTTTACAGGGCAGTATGGTAAGTTTTATGGTAATTACAGAGCAGCGCCTTGGTATATTAAGGAGAAACAAGATGCTGAAGCTTTGGCCGCAAAATTGGGATATAGTAAGGTTTCTGAAGCCAAACGAGATGTAGCACTCAAAATTAGAAACTATGTTGTTGGTGGAGGTTTTATGTTTGCCATGTGCAGCGCTACCGATAGCTTTGATATTGCCCTTGCTGCCGAAGGAGTGGATATTTGTGAACCTATGTTTGACGGAGATTCATCAGATCCCGATTACCAATCCCACATCGATTTTCGAAAAACTTTTGCTTTCAAGGATTTTAAATTAGAAAGATCTCCTACAACTTATGAGTTTTCATCTATAGACATGACT
>CAZDFA010000120.1:0-7153 GCA_964504555.1 uncultured Flavobacteriaceae bacterium
GAATCATTAAAGAAATTCTTGATTAACCCATTCACATGCTTAGAGAAATAGTCTGTTTTTTTGACCAAGGGGAAGTATTCTCTTGAACGCCCATACTGCTTGTAAGCAACAAATTTTTTGTCTTGCATGCGTTTTAAAAGTGTTGCCACTGTAGTAGGTGCAGGTTTAGGATCAGGATAGGCTTCAACAAGCTCTTTCATAAAGGCTTTTTCTTTTTTCCAGAGTAATTGCATCAATTGTTCTTCGGCAGTTGAGAGTGTCATATTTCTACAAGATTAGAATTAACTCTACAAATGTAGAATAAAAATTTAATTCTACGACTGTAGAAGAATATTTTAACAAAATTGATCGAATATAAAACTGGCAGTCAATCTTTATAATTTGTATTCTATAAAGTACCTTTGATCGGGTATGGACGAACTTATAAGCAAACTGAATGCCTTAGCAAAACAATCAGCTCAACTGGAACCTTCTCCAGAAGAACGCGACCAATTGTTAAGAGCAATACAGGCCTATGCACATCAATTTATTGCCGACTTATCACAAGAGCCTGCATTTCGTACCGAGCATATTGACGCCAATAAACTTGAGGTGCAAACCGGGCAAACAAGCCTAGACAGTCTTCTTACTATTTATAAGGATCAGGTGATTGATCAGGGTTTAAAGCCTGCATCTGGAGGTCATTTGGGATATATTCCCGGTGGCGGTATTTATACCGCTGCACTTGCCGACTATATTGCGGCTTTTACCAATGAGTATGCCGGGGTGTATTTTGGTTCACCAGGAGCTGTAACCATAGAAAATAAATTACTGGACTGGATGAAAGGCGTATTTGGTTTCCCTGCAACTGCCGTAGGGAATCTCACTTCCGGAGGCTCTATTGCCAATTTAATTGCACTCACCGCGGCGCGGGATAAGCACGGCATCAAAAATGAAAAAATAGCTTTAAGTGTCATCTATACAAGTGCACAGGTACACCATTGTATTCATAAGGCGCTGCGTATTATCGGGTTGGGAGATATTCAAATACGGCTCTTAGCACTGGATGACCATTCTAGAATTCAAACGGTGACCCTAAAAGCGGCCATAGAAAAGGATATGTCTGACGGACTAAACCCCTTTATGGTGATTGCATCTGCCGGAACAACCGATACAGGAGCAATCGATCCGCTAGCCAAGATAGGTGCGATTACTAAAGAACACAACCTATGGTATCATATCGATGGCGCCTATGGGGGGTTTTTCATTTTATGCCCAGAGAAGAAAGCGAAGTTTGCCGGTATTGAAACAGCCGATTCCCTAGTCATCGACCCACATAAAAGTTTGTTTTTGCCCTATGGTCTAGGAGCGGTGCTCGTTAAGGATAAGGAAGCGGTTTTACAGTCCAACCACTATTCGGCTAACTATATGCAAGATGCAGTGAATGATGCGCAGGTGAGCCCAGCCGATGTCTCTCCAGAACTGACAAAGCACTTTCGAGGACTTCGCTTGTGGTTGCCTTTACAATTGCACGGCACAGCACCCTTTATTGCCTGCCTGCAAGAAAAACTGGTCCTTACTCAATATTTTAGAGAACGACTAAAAGTACTGGGTTTTGCTTTAGGACCAGAACCTGATTTATCAGTGAGTTATTTTTGGTATCCCATTAATGGGTTAGATGAACATGCCTTCAATCAAAAGCTGATGGAGTTGATCCATCAAGATGGTCGGGTATTTTTGAGTTCGACCATACTTCACGATCGTTTTGTTATTCGTATGGCAATTCTCTCTTTTAGAACAAAACAAGAAACCGTAGATCGGGCTATGGATATGATTACTGATTGTTTGGAACAGGCGAAAGTCTATTTTAAATCTACTGCTATTTGAATCAAACTATTTGATTATTCCTTTTAAGCCCTCCACATCTATTGAACTTATCCCTTGCACAACACCTTCTTTATACTTGCCTTGGAGATCAAAGAAGAGATAGGAAGGGTAACCGCTTAAATTAAACTCATCAAAGATCGGGCGATGGATATGATTGAAGATTGTTTGGAACAGGCCAAAACTTGTTTTGACTTAAATTAAAAAACTCATCATATCTAATTAATATAGAAAGATGAGTTTTATGTAATATGAATATTATACTCTTTTAATTTCGTCCAGCGCGCACTCCGCCATCTACGTCCCAAATAGCTCCCGTGACCCAGGAAGCCTTGTCAGATAGTAGAAAAGTAATGCTCTCTGCTACATCTTGTGCATTGCCATTACGGCCTATAGGGTGAAATCCATGAAAGCCTTCTAGGGCTTTTTCGGCTTCTTCTGCACCACCAAAAACACTATGGTAAACAGGGGTTTCTACCACCGCTGGAGAAACGGCATTTACCCGTATATTGTGATCACCTAATTCCATAGCCAGGTGTTGGGTTAGTGAATGTAGACCTGCTTTTTGCATAGAATAAGCAGAAGATGGAGTTGCTTTTACAGCTTGTTTTGCCCACATTGATCCTACATTAACAATAGCACCACCAGCAGTGTCCTTCATTTTATTGGCCGCCGCTTGCGTTAAAAAGAAGAAACCACGATTTAGATTTAAATAGGAATCATAATCCTCCATAGTATGATCTAAGAAAGCTTTAGGGCCAAAAATTCCTGATGCATTTACGAGATAGTCTAGATTATCCCAAGAACCTACCTCATTAATAAAATTAGTGACTGCTGTCTGATCTATGATATCTAGTTGGTGTTTGGTCAAGCCTATAGCATCAGCTACTTTTTGAGGATTACGTCCCGCAATGTGTACCTGAGCACCTTGGGTCAATAGTGATTGAGCTGTTGCTAACCCTATTCCGCTTGTTCCGCCTATAATTAAAGCTGTTTTGTTTTTAAAATTTTCCATAATCTTTCTTAGTTTGAGAATATTGTCATTATCTGTAAGCGTTTTTAAATCTATTTTAAGGGTGGCTTGCTAAGATAGGTTGGATTCAAGGTAATACAGAAATTACAGAGAGGTTTTAGGATAAATTTAACCTAGCAGCCTAAGGATCAGATTATTTAATTGTTACTTATGAAGAATAGTGGGATCCTTTATTTATCACTTAATTCAGTGAAATATTCATAAAAATAAGGAATGGTCTCAATACCTTTTAGGTAATTCCATATACCAAAGTGTTCATTGGGTGAGTGTATAGCATCGCTATCCAAGCCAAAGCCCATTAAGATCGTCTTGCTTTTTAATTCTTTTTCAAAAAGGGCGACAATGGGAATGCTGCCTCCACTACGTTGCGGGATGGGTGTTTTTCCAAAAGTCTGATTATAGGCTTTTTCGGCTGCTTGATAACCAATATTGTCAATCGGGGTGACATAACCCTGGCCGCCGTGATGTGGTGTTACCTTTACCCGTACTCCTGTGGGTGCAATGCTTTCAAAATGGTTTTTGAAGAGTTGCGTAATCTCTTCCCAATCTTGATGAGGGACGAGGCGCATGCTTATTTTTGCGTATGCTTTACTGGCAATCACCGTTTTGGCTCCTTCGCCAGTATAGCCTCCCCAAATACCGTTTACGTCCAGAGTTGGGCGAATGGCGTTACGTTCATTAGTCAAATAACCTTCTTCCCCATAAACAGCATCTATATCCAATGCCGCTTTATATGCCTCCAGATCAAAAGGTGCTTCCGCCATTTTTGCGCGTTCTGCTGCCGTGAGTTCTTCTACCTTATCGTAAAATCCGGGAATGGTTATGTGATTATTGTCATCATGCAAGGAAGCAATCATTTTGGTGAGCACATTAATCGGGTTGGCTACTGCACCACCATACAAACCACTATGCAAATCGCGATTGGGTCCGGTGACTTCTACTTCAACATAACTCAAGCCACGTAATCCAGTGGTAATACTGGGGATATCATTGGCAATGAGCCCGGTATCTGAAATAAGAATCACATCATTGACTAACTTATCGTGATTGCGCGCTACAAACCAAGCCAAGTTTTTACTCCCCACTTCCTCTTCACCTTCGATCATAAATTTGACATTACAAGGCAATTTGTAATTGGCAGTCATATACTCTAATGCTTTCACGTGCATATAGAGTTGGCCTTTGTCATCACAGGCACCACGCGCAAAAATGGCTCCGTCAGGATGCTTTTCAGTTGTTTTGATCACAGGTTCAAATGGCGGTGAATCCCATAAATCTAATGGATCTGGCGGTTGTACATCATAATGTCCATAGACCAATACAGTAGGTAGGGCGGGATCAATTATCTTTTCTCCATACACAATAGGGTGTCCGGGGGTGTCGCAAATTTCTACCGTATCACATCCTGCCTGTTTGAGACTTTCGGCTATAACATCTGCCGTTTGAGCTACCGCTTTCGCGAAAGCAGAATCTGCGCTCACACTCGGTATTTTGAGTAGTTCGATCAGTTCGTTAATAAAACGGTCTTTGTGGTTGTTTATATAATCAGTAATAGATGTCATAGATGTTGAATTTCTATCAAAAATAGGAATTTTTCAGAGTTGTTTTTTCACTAGAAAAGAATATTGCAATTGAAAATAATAGCTATATTTGCAGCCCGTTACCAAATAACACAGGCGGCTGTGATGGAATTGGTAGACATGCTAGACTTAGGATCTAGTGCCGCAAGGCGTGGGGGTTCGACTCCCTTCAGCCGCACAAAACCTCTGAGAAATCAGAGGTTTTTGTATTTAAGGGAGGAGGACTTGCCTAACTTTAAATAAGACCCTTCCCAAAATTATGACTTTGTTTAGGGCAGGTTCAACTACTAAAACATCCAGGGATTTGATTATCCTAAATCCAGTGGCATCTTCCGGAGCCGCTTACCTGATAGTTGAAAAACGGCATTGGCAATGGCGGCTCCGATAGGACCTAGAGGGGGTTCGCCTACTGCCCCAGGAGCGTCGGCATTTTCCAGGATGATGACATCAATTTCTTTAGGGGCATCTTTGAGTAAAGCCATTTTATAAGGACCATAGATAACAGGACGCAATTCACTGTTTTTGATTTCCATCTGCTCAAACATGGCAGCACTCATACCCATTATAATAGCACCTTCACATTGTGCTTTTATCTGATCAGGATTGACCGCTAGCCCAGGATCAATTGCGCAGCTTACTTTATGCACTTTAATCTTATTTTTAACGATAGACACTTCGGCTATTTGCGCACAGGGTGTATTGACATCGGTTGAGGCAGCAAATCCCATGGCACATCCGTTATGAACACCGGGTTTCCAGTTGGCCCGTTTTGCGACGGCTTTAATCACTTCCTTAAGACGATATCCCCGATCATCATTCTGAATATGGTCCAGACGAAATTGTATCGGGTCTTTCCCAGCTTTTTGAGCTAACTCATCCATAAAACTCTCAATGGCAAAGGTGTTGGCTAGCAGTCCCAAGCTGCGCCACCAGCTGGTTGCAAACGGGAGTTTGACCCGCCATGATACGGCTCGGTAATTAGGAATGCCACCATATTGAATCATTCCCCCACGCCAGGCTCCAACATCGGCGCCAATAAGGTTATGAGTAATCCTGGGCACCAGCGCGGAACCAAACATCACATCACCGCTAGATACCTGGTGCTCTATGGCTTCAATGCGATTATTGGCTGTAAGACTAGCTTTGAGTATGTGATGTGTTGGGGGTCTAAATGTATCGTGCTGAAACTCTTCTTTGCGGGTAAAAAAACATTTTACAGGACGCCCTACTGCTTTTGACAATACAGCGGTGTGCATGGCATGTGGGGTATGCAACCGCCTACCAAAGCCACCACCTAAATAGGTAGGAATAATGTTTACCTGCTCTTTATCTAAACCAATACGATTGGCCACCTCCTTACGCGTAAAGTCGATAACCTGTGTCGAAAGTAGAATAGTGGCTTGGTTACCTTCTACAAAAGCTACCGCACCGTTGGGTTCCATCTGAGCATGTGCGCCTATAGGGCTGGTGTATTCAGCAGTGATGAAGGTCTCAGTATCCTCCAGTATTTTCTTAGCCTTGCCTTGCTTCTGAATTTCGATAGGTTTTCCCTGACCTACTTTAAGCATAGCTTCAATGGCTTCGGTATCCCATTCAGTTTCGGTAGACCATTCGGTGGTAATTACTTGTTTGGCCTGTTCAGCTTGGGTATAACTTTCTGCAATAACACCTACAAAATCAGCTTCTTCAACTACAGCAATCACGCCGGGCATGTTTTTCGCTTTAGCAGTATTGGCACTTTTAAAAGTTGCTCCAATTTTAGTAGGTCGTACAATAGCACCATAGGCCATATTGGGCAGGCTGGCATCCATCCCAAAGATGGGTGCACCATAGACTTTGTCTGCCAGATCCACCCGAGGAATGGGTCTTCCCACAAAACGGTAGTCCTTGATGTTTTTTAAAGGTGGAGTATCTGGGATATTCCATTTGGTTACCTCTTGAGCGACCTGAGCATAGCTGCGAGACTGAAAACCATCACTAATTACTCCATTGTCTACCGTAAGGGTGCTTGCAGCAACGCCCAGTTGTTTAGCTGCTTCAATTTTTAGCATGTCCCGCATAGTAGCAGCAAGCTCACGCAAGGGTTGCCAAAGACTAGAAATGGAAGTGCTGCCTCCGGTACTAAAACCGTCAATATTACCGGTAGCTGTTTCGGCATGGATCATCTGGATCTGATTGATATGAATATTCAATTCATCGGCGGCAATTTGCGCCAGACCGGTAAAAGATCCTTGACCCATCTCAACCTTAGGGGAGTGAAAACAAATGGTATTATCAGGCATCACTTCAAACCAGATAATGGGCGAATCTGTATTGCCCACATAGTCCAGTTCAACCGTATTGGCAAAGCCTGCAAAGCCCCGGCGAAGAGTTCCTCTAAAGATATAAGTGCCCAATGCTACTGTCCCTACCATTCCTAATCCTGCACGCAGGAGAAATTTACGGCGGGAGATTTTCTTTTTGGTTCCTTTTTTTGCACTCATACCTTTTCGTTTTTGGGATTTTTCGACTGTGTAAGTTCGGCCGCACGATGAATAGCCTTACGTAGGCGGTAGTATGTTGCACAACGGCATACATTCACAATATTTTGATCAATCTCGGTATCTGTAGGATTGGGGTTTTTGGCGAGTAGCGCTGCTGTAGCCATCATAAAACCCGGTTGACAATAGCCACATTG
>CAZDFA010000121.1:0-7130 GCA_964504555.1 uncultured Flavobacteriaceae bacterium
CAAACGCATCCTTTTAGGAACTAATAAACACCCCAACTCTGATGACCGAATGAAAGAAAATCTTGAACTCTATCCTTTTGTTAAAGTAAAAACGAGAAAAACAGTCATAGAACCCATCATCCCAAAACGACTAGCTCAAGAAGTAGAACAAGAACGTCTTAAACAAGAAGAATAATTTTAATTTATGTACCAAAAATGAAACCTGTCATTTTATTAATGTTAATTATCATTTTAGCAAGTTGTACTCAATTTGGTAAAATCACATATAAATTTTCAGACAAACCCGCTAAAATAGAATGTAATACAGCAACAGATGCTTTACTCAACGAAGCACTATATAGTTTTGAAGAAGATATTTTAACAAAATACGATTCCACAAACAAAAGGTCTAGTGCTGCCTATGCCAGATTTATTTATAACGGTATTTCGGGAACTGAAGATTATAAAAGTATAGCAAACCCCCACAGTTTGCAGATTAAAGACGCGCTATTGGCTAAGGGGATTCTCTCCAATTCTGGTGGAAAAAGTAATCTCAATTACCAGCATCCAGATGTAGCTTGTATTATTGACAATATTGAAGATCCGGACCTCAAACGTACCATACAAGCTCTAATTAGTATAGATGGTATGGATCCAGCACTCTTTAATGACCGACTTCGCAATGCAGGATCAACAATGGCAAATAGTCCAAACAAAGCGGCTTATGTAGCGCTAGACGCATATTATCAAAATTTGGTGAATCTTGAATAGAAAGAATGTACAACATATTACCCTTAAAAGTACGCTTCCGCGAAAGCGTATAACAACAGACACCCAAACCGCTGAAGGTATACCTATAAAAAAGCAGTACGTTCCTGAAGACATTCACAATCAGGAGCACCTTGATTTTGTTGCGGGACTTCCTCCCTATTTGAGAGGGCCTTACAGCACCATGTATGTACGTAGACCTTGGACAATCAGACAATATGCTGGTTTTTCCACCGCCCAAGATAGCAACGCCTTTTACCGTCGTAATCTTGCTGCTGGTCAAAAAGGACTATCTGTAGCCTTCGATCTCGCTACTCATCGCGGTTATGACAGTGATCACGAGCGTGTGGTTGGTGATGTTGGTAAAGCAGGAGTCGCCATAGATACAGTAGAAGATATGAAACTGCTCTTTGATCAAATTCCGTTGGATCAAATGTCAGTTTCTATGACTATGAATGGAGCCGTTTTGCCTATTATGGCCTTTTATATTGTTGCTGCTGAAGAACAAGGCGTGCCACCCGAAAAATTAGCGGGCACCATACAGAATGATATTCTCAAAGAGTTTATGGTACGCAATACATATATCTACCCACCAACGCCATCTATGCGTATCATCTCTGATATATTTGAATATACAGCTAAGCAAATGCCCAAGTTCAATTCCATATCCATATCTGGCTATCATATGCAGGAAGCCGGAGCGACTTGTGATATTGAACTGGCATACACCCTAGCCGATGGTTTAGAATACTTAAGAACAGGAATAAATGCGGGTATGCAAATAGATCAATTTGCACCTAGATTATCTTTCTTTTGGGCTATTGGTATGAATCACTTTATGGAAATTGCCAAAATGAGAGCAGCCAGAATGCTCTGGGCAAAAATTGTAAAGCAGTTCAATCCTCAAAATCCAAAATCCTTGGCACTTCGGACACATTGCCAAACTAGCGGTTGGAGCCTTACCGAACAGGATCCATTTAATAATGTGGCTCGAACTTGTATTGAAGCAACGGCCGCAGCTTTTGGAGGCACGCAAAGCTTGCATACTAATGCACTAGACGAAGCTATTGCCTTGCCTACAGATTTTTCAGCTCGTATCGCTAGAAATACACAAATCTATTTACAAGAAGAAACACAAATCACACGTACCGTAGATCCTTGGGCGGGCAGTTACTATGTAGAATCATTGACTCATGAAATTGCCCATAAAGCTTGGGCGCTAATTCAAGAAGTTGAAGAGTTAGGCGGTATGACTAAAGCCATTGAAGCAGGTATTCCTAAATTGCGTATAGAAGAAGCTGCAGCTAGAAAGCAAGCCCGTATCGATAGTGGCCAAGACAGTATTATAGGTGTCAATGAGTATCAGTTGGATGAAGAAGAGTATCTAGATATTTTAGAGGTAGACAATACAAAAGTACGTGAAGGCCAGTTGCAACGCCTCAAGGAGTTAAAGGCGAGTAGGAATTCTCAAAAAGTTGATGACGCTTTGGCTACTCTAACCGCTGGAGCCAAAGCGACTAATAAAAACTTGTTAGCTTTAGCAGTAAATGCGGCTAGAGAACGAGCGACCTTAGGTGAAATTTCAGATGCGCTCGAAACTGTTTTCGGCAGGCATAAAGCACAAATAAAATCCTTTAGTGGTGTGTATTCAAAAGAAATAAAAAAAGACCCCGCTTTCGCGAAAGCGCAAGAAGCAGCAAATCAATTTGCGCAATTGGATGGACGACGACCTCGTATTATGATTGCCAAAATGGGACAAGACGGTCATGATCGTGGTGCCAAAGTTGTAGCAACTGCTTATGCCGATATTGGTTTTGATGTAGACATTGGTCCACTTTTTCAAACACCAAAGGAAGCTGCCAAGCAAGCAATGGAAAATGATGTGCATATTCTTGGCGTATCATCCCTCGCAGCAGGACACAAAACTTTAGTTCCAAAAGTCATTGAAGAGTTAGAAAAACTGGGAAGACCTGATATTATGGTTATTGTTGGCGGTGTCATTCCGCAACAAGACTATGACTTTTTATTTAATGCTGGAGCAGCAGCAGTCTTTGGCCCAGGCACCAAAATAAGTGAAGCGGCAATTAGTTTAGTGGACATTCTTTCCAGGCAACTTAAAGGATAGTACGTATTTTCTTGGATTAATAGCGATAATAGACAATATTTTGGACAAAATATTGTTAAATACACATGTTTTTAGGTAAAAATCTTTTTATTTAGTAACACACTTTAGGGGAATAATTAATCACTAATTCCATTCATCAAATGAAAAAACACAACCTTTTTTTAATGGGTCTACTATTTATGGTATCAATTACCATAGCCCAAAACAAAGATCTAAACACTAGTGTAACTATACCTTCTGGCAAGGTTCCTATTGACCCCAATGTTAAAGTTGGCAAACTTGACAATGGGCTTACGTATTATATTAGAAATAATGGAAAACCAGAAGATAAAGTAGAACTGCGTCTTGCGGTGAATGCTGGTTCTATTATGGAAACAGAGCGCCAATTAGGACTAGCACATCTAATGGAACACATGAATTTTAATGGAACTAAAAATTTTGAAAAAAATGATCTTGTGGATTATCTGCAAAGCATTGGTGTAAAATTTGGTGCTGACCTTAATGCGTATACTAGTTTTGACGAAACGGTTTACATACTCCCAATTCCTAGCGATGATCCTGAAAAACTAGAAAAAGGATTTCAAATCATTGAAGACTGGGCACATAATACAACCTTATCTGAAGAAGCTATTGATGGAGAACGTGGAGTTGTGCTAGAAGAATTACGTTTACGCTTAGGTGCTGATCAACGCATGCTTCAAAAAACACTTCCTAAGTTAATGTATGGATCAAGGTATGCAAATAGATTGCCCATTGGTACCAAAGAGAATATAGAAAACTTTACTTATGAAGATGTACGGAGCTATTATAGAGAATGGTACAGACCAGATCTAATGGCTGTTGTAGCTGTAGGTGACCTTGATATCGCTACTATGGAGCGAAAAATTAAGGATCACTTTGGATCTATCCCAGCAGCAACCAATCCAATAAAACGTCAAAGTTATGAGCTACCTAATCACAAGGAAACATTTGTAGCTATTGCATCAGACAAAGAGGCAGCTTTTAGCCGTGTTCAGGTAATGTATAAAGACCGTAAGAATGCCAAAAAGATAAAAACCGTTGAAGATTATCGAGAAAGTATTGTTAGAAATCTCTTTTCAACACTAATTAATAACCGATTAAATGAATTACGCAATAGTCCTAACCCGCCCTTTGTATTTGGGTTTTCTTTTTACGGAGGCACCTTTGCACGCACTAAAAATGCTTACCAATCTTCTGCTACTACACCTCCCGATGGACAATTAAGAGCCTTACGTAGCTTATTAGAAGAAAACGAAAGGGTAAAGCGTTATGGATTTCAAGAAGGAGAGTTTGAGCGCGCTAAAAAATCACTCTTGGCAGGAATAGAACGTCGCTATAATGATAGAGATAAGCAAGAAAGTGGTCGTATCGTAGGACAGTATGTTGCCAACTACCTAGATGACCAAACCATACCTGGTATTGAGTGGCAATACGATTTTACTAAACAAATTTTACCTACCATAGAATTGCAAGAAGTAGGAGATCTTATTAATGCGTTTATCCATGATGATAATAGAGTAATTGTATTAACAGGGCCTGAAAATGAGAATACCCCTGTGGTAACAGAGGCTGAAGTTCTATCAGTACTTAATGAAGTAAAATCTGCTGAGATAAAATCATACCAAGATGAAGCCGTGCGCTCATCATTAGTAGAAAACTTGCCAAATGAAGGTAGTATTACAACTACGGAAGTAAATGATGAGTTAGGTATTACAAAATTTACACTAAGAAATGGAGCAACAGTTACTTATAAAAAAACCGATTTCAAAAATGACGAAATCTTGTTTACGGCATATAGTCCAGGTGGTACTAGTTTATATTCAACTGAAGAACTTCATGCAACGAGCATGGCCAATGGAGGACTTTCGCAAGCAGGTGTAGGTGGTCTTACCTTAACTGATATGGGTAAGTTTATGAGTGGTAAGATTGTAAATGTAGGTCCTCAAATAGGATTATTCAGTGAAGGATTTAATGGGCAGTCTTCTCCAAAAGATATTGAAACCCTCTTCCAGCTTGTACATCTCTATTTTACCTCACTTAATAAAGACGATGCCGCCTTTCAATCTTACATAACAAAGCAAAAAGGATTTTTAGGAAATCTAATGGCTAACCCTCAATTTTTCTATCAGGATCAAATTGGTCAACTTAGAAATGCAGGCAACCCAAGATATATTGGCTTTCCTACTCCAGAAATGATGGATAAGGCAGATTATAATCTAGCTTATAGAAAGTATCAAGAACGGTTTGCCGATGCTGGGGACTTTAACTATTATTTCGTTGGAAATATAGATGAAAGACAAATCAAAGCATATGCTAAAAAATATTTAGCATCATTACCTGGCACCAATAGCAACGAGTCATTCAACCCAACTACTTTTAGGCGCAAAGATACTTATCGAAAAGAAGTTGTACGGAGAGGAAAAGACCCTAAAAGTCAAGTAAATATTACATGGGAAGAAGAAATACCCTATAGTGAAAAGGAAGCTTTGGTAATTGATGCTCTTGGTGAAGCATTATCAATAAAACTTATTGAAAAGTTACGAGAAGAGGAAGGTGGTGTTTATACTGGTGGTGCAAATGGTAGCTTATCAAAAATTTCTTTTAGTAGTATTACCTTTTCCATTTCCTTTCCATGCGGACCTGAAAATGTTGATCGTTTAATAGATGTTGCGCTCAAAGAAGTTGAAAAAATAAAGCAAAATGGGCCAACACCAGAAGACCTAGCCAAAGTAAAACAGGCATATCTTCTTGATCGCAAAGAAGCTAAGAAGACCAATAGATTTTGGTTAAATAGTCTTCGCAGGGCTGATGAAGAAGACAGAAATTTTAACAAATCTCTAATCTCTTATGAAGACCGTGTAAATGCGCTAACAATAGAAGATTTGCAACAGGCGGCTCAAAAATATCTTGATGAAAATTATTTCCTTGGTATTTTAATGCCTCAAGAGTAGCGTATTATTTACAAACAAGATTATTAAGGCAGTATCGCTTAGATTTCTGCCTTTTTTATTGTCCAATATATGATAAGCATAACGTATAATTGCATTACTGCAATGTCTATATCTGTTTTCGCCCAGGTGCATTTTGAATACACATTATTAGTTGTATTTTTACCTTTGTAATGTGCGCAAAATTTTATGGGTAAAATTATAGCTATAGCCAATCAAAAAGGAGGTGTTGGAAAAACCACTACTTCCGTCAATCTTGCTGCATCTTTAGGTGTATTGGAAAAAAAAGTACTTCTCATAGATGCAGATCCGCAGGCAAATGCTACTTCTGGCTTGGGTATAGATGTAGATAGTGTTAAGATAGGTACCTATCAATTACTAGAGCACACCAATACTACTGAGGAAGCGAGTGTAAAAACAGATTCTCCAAATCTAGATTTGATACCAGCCCATATTGACCTAGTTGCTATTGAAATAGAATTGGTTGATAAAGATGAGCGAGAGTATATGATGAAAAAAGCCATTAGGCACCTTAAGAATGACTATGATTATGTTATTATAGATTGTGCTCCTTCTTTGGGGCTGCTTACTCTAAATGCACTTACGGCTTCAGATGCAGTAATTATCCCTATACAATGTGAGTATTTTGCTTTGGAAGGCTTAGGGAAATTGCTCAACACTATAAAAAGTGTTCAAAAAATTCATAATCCAGAATTAGACATAGAAGGCTTACTCCTCACTATGTATGATTCCAGGTTACGGCTTTCTAATCAGGTTGTAGAAGAGGTACGCAAGCATTTTGATGAAATGGTTTTTGAAACCATTATACAGCGTAATGTAAAACTTAGTGAAGCTCCTAGTTATGGAGAGAGCATTATTAATTATGATGCAGGCAGTAAAGGTGCATCAAATTACTTAAGTTTGGCACAAGAACTCATTACTAAAAATGAGAGTTGATTATGGCGAAGGCAACTAAAAAACAAGCACTAGGGCGAGGCCTTTCGGCCCTGTTGAAAGACCCAGAAAATGATATTAAGCAGGCTTCTGATAAGAATGCCGAAAAAGTAGTAGGCAATATTGTTGAATTGGATATTGACAGTATTGACGTAAATCCCTTTCAACCTCGTACCAGTTTTAATGAAGAAGCCCTGCAAGAACTTGCTTCCTCCATCAAAGAATTAGGGGTAATACAACCTATTACCGTAAGAAAATTAGGATTCAATAAATTTCAACTAGTATCTGGTGAGCGCCGTTATCGCGCTTCAAAGCTTGTTAATAATAAAACCATT
>CAZDFA010000122.1:0-6975 GCA_964504555.1 uncultured Flavobacteriaceae bacterium
TAGACTAGTAATAGCTAGCATTACAGCTAATGGACATTAAACGGATATACAATTACGCAATATTTGTATTGCTGCAAGTGCACTTCCTCCAAACCCCATAAGCTTATGTTTTAGTGATACTTATGCGTATACTAAAATTATATTTTGTTACAATTAGAACAATGTAGATAGGCTAACTCCCTTACTATAAGTCAATAAGATAAAGGCTGAAAATTTATGGAGATATTGTCAAATTTGCTCTCCTAATCGCCAAGCACTAAGAGGAAGTATTTATTGCCAAGCATCAAATTATGGCTTTGCACCTCCAGAAAATTTAACTCTTGGCTGGTAACTTTTTAACTCGTTTAAGAACCAAAAAATTTTGAGGATTGGCAGTGAATCCTTGTATATTTTTTCGCGTAAAGCGTACTACTTGATCATAATACAAAGGTATTATTGGGGCTTTTTCAATAACTAAAGAATCCATTTTTCGATACAAATCTTTTCGAACACCAATATCCATTACTGAAAGACTTTTGGTATATAAAGAATCGAAAGTAACGTTCTTAAAATGTGTGTAATTAGGTCCGTTTGGTGTAAAATTCCCGCTATAAAAAAGGCTAAGGTAATTTTCTGCATCCGGATAATCTGCGATCCAACTCGCGCGAAAAGCATCCAACCCTCCACTACTTTTACGCTGTCTTAGTGTGGATGGTGGCATCACTTCAATGTTTACGGCAAGACCTACTTTTTCTAACTCGCGTTGTATGTACTCGCAAATATCCAAGTATTGACTATTGGTCCCAATGGTTATACTTGGATTATCATTTCCACTTTCTTGTATATATCGTTCAACCAATTGACGTGCTTTTTCTTGCTGAAAACTAAAGCCTTCTATATAATCAAAACCAGGTAGTCCCATTGGAATAACGCCATGTTTGGCTGGTTCTCCAATCCCGTTGCGCAAATAGGTAATCATTTTCTCGCGATCAAAACCATAATTCACAGCTTTGCGAAGCATCTCTGATTGTACTTCAGGTGTTTCGCTACTCAGAAAAAAGCCAATGTATTCGGTATTTAAAAAAGGAGCGGTGGTCAGGTTTACTGTTTCTTTGTACTTGTCGCGTAGCTTGCCCGAGGCAGTTAACAATTCATTTGTATAAGAAGGATCTAAGCTGTTTAAAAAATCAATATTGCCTTGTGCAAATTGCAAAAACTCGCTTTGCTTATCGGGTAAAAAAGTTATAGCCACAGCTTCCAAGTACGGTAATTGCACACCATGTTCATCGCGTTCGTGGTATTTTTCATTTCGCCGAAAAACTAGCTTTACCCCTTCTTCCCATCGTTTAAATTTAAAAGGCCCCGTACCTATTGGATGTGATCTAAAGTCACTGCGATAAAAATCAACAATCTCTTTTGGTACAACTGAACAGTAACGCATACTTAATAAACCCAAAAATGCAGGAAATGAATTTTTTAGGGTAATCTTAAAAGTAAAATTATCTACTGCTTTATAACCAGCTACATTACTCATTACCCAACTTCCGGGAGAAGCGACCTGGTCATCAGTCAATCTATCAAAACTATACACAAAGTCTTGAGCTACTACCTTCCTAGTACTATCTGGTGTCTGGAACTGCTCGTGCTTATGAAAAAAGACATCATCACGTAGTGTAAAGGTATAGGTAAGCGCATCTTTAGAAATTGTCCAGGACTTAGCTATGTCAGGCTGTATGGCCAATTCATCATCTAGTTGCACTAAGCCATTAAACAACTGGTTTACTGGCCAAATGATTTGTGGATTTCGTGCAAAAGCAGGATCTAAAGTAGCAATCTGGTAATGTTCATTATATCGAAACACCAAATGATCCTGATCGTTATCCCTAGATGATGTACATCCTACCAGGCTAAAGAGCATGGTTAAAACCACTAAAGAACCTATACGTTGTAGTGTGAGTTTCAATTTTATGAGCGTCAATTTTATACCTACCTTTGTCGTGTTTTTGGAGCTAACATATCGCGCGTTTAGCTACTAAGACAGTCTTTATCACAAAAATAACAAGATAGCTGATACCCTTGCAATGAATCGCAAAAAAGTCGCTTTTTATACTTTAGGTTGTAAACTCAATTTTTCAGAAACATCTACCATTGCTAGAGGTTTTAATAATGAAGGTTTTGATCGTGTTGATTTTAATGAAGTAGCAGATATCTATGTGATTAATACCTGTAGTGTTACCGAAAATGCTGACAAACGCTTCAAAACCATAGTGAAACAGGCTCAAAAAGGAAACCCTGAGGCCTTTGTGGCTGCTATTGGATGTTACGCTCAATTAAAATCCAAAGAACTGGCTGCTGTAGATGGTGTAGATCTTGTCCTTGGAGCTACAGAAAAATTTAAAATCACAGACTATCTCAATGATTTGTCTAAAAATGATTTTGGGGAAGTACATTCTTGTGAAATTTCAGAAGCCGATTTTTATGTAGGCTCCTATGCCATAGGCGATCGTACTCGTGCATTCTTAAAGGTGCAAGACGGTTGCGATTACAAATGCACCTACTGTACGATACCATTGGCCCGCGGTATATCCAGAAGCGACACCTTAGTAAATGTGTTAAAAAATGCAGCTGAAATTGCAGAACAGAACATTAAAGAAATTGTCCTCACGGGAGTGAACATCGGTGATTATGGCAAAGGTGAATTTGGCAATAAAAAACATGAGCATACCTTTTTGGATTTAGTCAAAGCACTAGACCAAGTTCCAGGAATTGAGCGCCTACGTATTTCTTCCATAGAACCCAATTTGTTAAAGAATGAGACTATAGATCTAGTGGCCAATTCCAATAGTTTTGTACCACATTTTCATATTCCATTACAAAGTGGAAACAATGAGATTTTAGGTCGCATGCGCCGAAGGTATCAACGGGAACTTTATCACGATCGGGTGTCTTATATTAAAAAGCAAATGCCAAATGCTTGTATTGGCGTAGATGTTATTGTAGGATTTCCAGGTGAAACTGATGAGCATTTTCTAGACACCTATCATTTTCTAAATGAATTGGATATCTCCTATTTGCATGTATTTACATATTCCGAACGAGATAATACCGCTGCTGCGCAAATGGACAACGCAGTGCCAAAAGCTATCCGTGCCAAGCGAAGTAAAATGTTAAGGGGGCTTTCGGTGAAAAAAAGGCGCGCTTTTTATGAAGGGCAATTAGGTCGGGTACATCAGGTACTTTTTGAAGGAGAAAACAAAGAAGGCTACATTCACGGCTTCACTGAAAATTATGTGAAAGTTAAAGCTCCTTGGAATCCCGAGTTGGTGAATACCATACAAATAGTTGAATTGACTACTATTGATGAAGATGGTTTAGTACGTTTTGAATTCTTAAAGTCGAAGATTACCTCATCTAAGCGCATAAAAAAAGCCGTTTATTAAAACGGCCTAATATTTTTTGATTGAAAATTGTCTTCTAGATATTAATCCCTACTGGAAGTAACCTTTTATACTTCCTTCTATTAGATCGCATAAAGCGAGCTATTTCAGGACTAGTAGGAACTAAGCTTATATTGCGGTCTTCTACTTCTTTAAAAACTGCAACAATAAAATCATTCATTTGACTTTCTGTACCTTCAGGCATTTCAATCTTGGTAAGGAAGATCTTTCTTTCCTGTAATGAATATTCAATTTTAGCAAGCTTGTCGTCAATAGTAGTTTCAAACTGCCTAAGAAATTCATTATCTGTCAATTCAATTGCTGTGATAGCTTCCATATACTACATATTATATTAGAGGATAATTAAATACATTGCTTGAGGAGATTATTAAATCTCTTTAAATTTGAAGAAATTCCTATGCTTAAAAGGAGTTGTTGAGGTAAGCAAATTTTTCTTAACATTTTATTAATGCAAAAGTACAAAAAATTGTCTGATCGGGCTAGTGTATTATAAAATTTTAGCATAATATTCAATTTATGAAGCACTTGTATTTTATGCCTGGAATGGCCGCCAATCCTTCGATTTTTGAACATATTCAATTGGATGAAAAAAAATATACGTTTCATTATTTAACCTGGCAACTACCTCTAAGTTCAGAGGAATCCTTAGCAGCCTATGCCCAACGCATGACATCGCTTATAACACATGTCAAACCTGTATTAATAGGTGTGAGTTTTGGAGGGGTTTTGGTTCAAGAGATGGCAAAATTGATACCCAACTGCAAATGCATTATCATCAGTAGTGTTAAATCAAAAAAAGAACTACCCCGACGTCTTAAAATTTCGCGTAAACTTAAACTCTACAAGGTTCTACCTACTAGACTACTTGAAGATGTTGACAAACTTGCCAAATATGCCTTTGGAGCAACAGTAAAAGATCGGCTGGCCATATATCAACGTTATTTATCTATGAATGATAGGCGGTATTTGAACTGGGCTTTGCGCGAAATGATATGTTGGGATCAAGAGCAACCACCCAAAAATCTTATTCATATCCATGGCGATGCTGATCGTGTTTTTCCTTGTCAGCATTTAACAGATTACATACCAATAAAAGGTGGCTCTCATGTCATGATTTTAACCAAATACAAATGGTTCAATAAAAACCTACCTAAACTCATTGAAAATAATTAATTTAGTTTTTAAAATTACCCTACTTATGAAAAACTACATCAAACTAGGTATACTCTGCTTAATAGGGTTAGTAATTGGTTTGAATATTAACGCAGTACAAGATCCTCCTACTGATGAGAATTTAAAATCAAAATTAGTAAACGATTACAATGTATATGCCTTACCGCTGCCAGCCACTATTGATTTTGCCGGTGAAGGTGTGCCTTTGGAGAATCCTGATATTAAAGAACGATTAGATAGAGAACTTCTCGTAAATACGTACTGGCAATCTAATGCCTTGCTGCTTTTTAAACGAGCAAATAAGTTCTTTCCCGTTATTGAACCTATTCTCCAACAAGAAGGTGTTCCTGATGATTTTAAATACTTGGCGGTTATAGAAAGTGGGTTGACTCAAGCTGTATCTCCAGCCAGGGCTACTGGGTTTTGGCAAATACTAAAAGATACAGGCAAAGAATATGGCTTGGAAGTCAATGATAATGTAGATGAACGCTACAATATAGAAATGGCTACCCGAGTAGCTTGCCTGTATCTTAAAAAAGCAAAAGAACGTTTTGGTAGTTGGACGGCAGCCGCTGCAGCCTATAATGCTGGCCCTGCTGGTATTTCCAGACGATTTGAAAGTCAGAATGTATATGATTATTATGACTTACTATTAGGTGAAGAAACGGGGCGTTATGTTTTTCGGATTTTAGCCCTTAAAGAAATTATGACCAATCCCAAGCAGTATGGTTTTAACTTTAGAGACCAAGATTTGTATAGCCATATTCCTACCTATAAAGTTGGTGTAGATACTGTTGTAACTGATTTTGTAAAATTTGCGGAGCAATTTGGGATTAACTATAAAATCTTAAAAATACACAACCCTTGGTTGCGCGAACCCCACCTAAATAATAAATCCAGAAAGCAATACTATATAGATATTCCTAAAGATGGGTACTATAGTGTTGGTAGGTAATTTTTAACTTTTAATGAGGCTATCTAGTAATTTTACAGTTCCTGAATTACTTGGTCTATACACACCATTGCTTTTAACAATTTTAGCATTTTTATCAATAATTGTGTAGGTAGGATATCCCTTAATTGAAAACAGGTTGATTAAATCATCAGCTTGATTTTCTTCAACAAAGTAATGGTTACCTTCTAAATTATATTTTGAAATTGCAGATCGCCACTGTTCTTTTTGGGATTGATAACATAGATACACAAAACTCACTTGGTCTTTAAACTTAGCAGTAAATTCAGGTGTGCTTTCCTGGAACTCTTGAATACATGGTTTGCACCATGTTCCCCAATGATCTATATATATTGGTTTTCCATCTGCTTCTGCGATAATCTCATCAAAGAGAACCTGTACATCTGCGCCTGTATACTCCTTAAGGTTAATGCTTTCTGAAAGTTCAGGGTTATCTAGTCGTTCTTTAAGATTTATGTATGCTTCCTTCAAAGATTTTTCAAAAACGGTATTCCCTAATATACTATCTATAACGCTTCTATTATTTTCATAAATAGATAGTCTTTCTTGGTTGAATTGATCTTTGACCAAATCATTAATAGCCAGTTTAACTAGTTCGGGATTGTTGGAGTAGTTTTGTACTAATTTCTGAATATAAAAATCCAATTTTTGATCATATGATGTCCCAGCTAGTTCATTTTGAGAGGATATTACAGTATAGTCAAGAGTAGTTTTAGCTATTCTAGTTGAAGCTAATGTATTTATATAATAATCTGGTTTTAACTCGGGAATATTGCTAGTATCATATTTAGTTGTATTTACTTTTCTACTTGCAGAATCATTATCTTCTAGATCATTTTTGCCATCAGAATAAGTCAATTCAAAAAAGCTAAAACTATTAGGAAATGCAAACTGTTTTTGCGCCTTTAGCCAATTAATAAAAGGTTTGGAAAATGAATGATTAGCGAGCAAGCTATCTATATATTTTGATTCAGATTTATAAATACTATCCCTATAACTATAAAACCCTGCTGGATTTAATTCTGACCTTTTTTGATGATATGCATCATAATCAATAGGATTATTAGCCATAAAGTTCAAAACATGTTTATTAATAGTCACAGCACTGTTCCCTGTAACTTCAATGCCATTAAAAATTTCTTCATCAGTTTTCGCTTTAGCATCTAGCTTAATATGTAAACTATCTCCAGATTCAACAATTAGTTTTATCATGTTTTCATGAAGCAGCCAAATATCTTGCTGCTGGGTAAGATCAAATTCAAACCTAAATTGCCCAAAAGAGTCTATTTCCTTTTGCGTATTGACTACCTGCTTGGTCACATAGTCATCAACATAAATACTAATATTAGAAATAGAATCTTTGGGAGAATAATTATAGAATTCTCCAGTAAT
>CAZDFA010000123.1:0-6876 GCA_964504555.1 uncultured Flavobacteriaceae bacterium
TCCGAGCTATAGACGAATAGTGGTTCTTGTTATGTTTTCACCCGATTAATTGCACCCTCTATCAAGCGATCTGTTTTAACAATAGCCCTTGTATGAGTCCCACTGCCTGCTTTGCCACCTTTATCATGTAGTTCAACTTCGAATTTATACAACTTTTCTTCCATACCTTTATATATAGCAACTGCCTTAACCTCTTCACCTTTAGGCGTAGCTGCAGAATGAATAACATTTACATCAATTCCAACTGACAACTCACCATCACTAAGCAATGACTTCATTAAACGTGCAGCGGCTAATTCCATTAGTGCAATCATTCTTGATGTTGCAAAAACCTCAGGAAAATCATCACATTCTTCAATCGATAGTTCTTTCGCCAAATCCTTGGTTTGAATAACGTAGGTTATCTCTTCTCTGCTTTCAAATTCCAATCTCTTCTCCTATATATTATTCCATATGCATAACGCTTTGCTTTGGAACAGCCGAAACTCAGCAGCTTGTCCTAACCGCATAGCGGTGAGCAACACCAACTTGTTATGAGCATTAATTCTCATGGGCTTGGATTGCCTTAACAGCAGACCAAGTAGATACGCCATAAGGAACCAAGTATGTCAGAAGAATTTTCAGAATATCCGCAGAGAGAAATGACATTGATATCAATTTGTCTCCATGGTTAATAAGCACTAGCAAAGTACCAACAATAACCGATACTTTTAGGGCGCTAAATAAAACCTGACTTGATAGAGCAAGTGTCATAAACCCTTTCTTGTTTGCTTGGTTCATCTTTTTAACTTCTCTGGCATACCTAACGCCGCGCTAAATTACGCTAAAAGTAAAGGTTGATTTTGACATAAAATGGAGCGCAGCAAAATGCCCAAATTAATCGGGGCTTTTGAGGTCAATCTTAAGTGATTTGCTATGTGTTGTTAGTTTCTATAGTTGCCTCTTCATATCGAAGAAATAATTCTTTAGTTTTTATATGAGTTTCATCAGATAGCGTTAAAAAATATTCTCGTATTTTCGGGTTGATTTCCTTGTTCAACAGAGCGATGAATACCAAACCCCAATATAAAAGACAAATTTGGTCATCATCTGTACCTTCAGAATTGATGATGGTGGTATAGGCTCTCAGAGCATTGTCATAGGTGGCAAAAGCAGAAAATTTTTGCTTTTTGTCGATCATATAAGGAATCGCAGCGTACTTGTCACATTGAGAGATCACTTTTAAACGGTCAGTGAAAATATCTTGGGAATCTAACAACGCATTATCCGTCGAAATATCTTTGTATTGCCCAAAGACATATAAATTCGTTAACTTTTGTAGAAAATACAACGATCTATTTTCTTCAATGAGAGATTGATTGAAGGAAATATAAGCTTCACATAAAGCAGAAAAACTTCTTTTTGATGTGACCTTAGGTAACGCTCCGCCCGTATCATTTAAGTAATTGAGGAATATCTTTTCTAATAGATCGTTATCTGTGGGGAATTGTTTTTCAATCTTCTTTATGAAATTGCTATCTAGTAGCAACTTATCATTTATCTCGAATAAATCATCAATAAGATCGATTGTTATTGGATAGGAAGCGATCTTTTGAGCTAAAGGCTCAGCCTCTGAGTATTCGATTTTGGTTCGCTTAAGAATGCTTTTTTTACCTAAATCACTAAACCCCATTTTGTATTCTCTTTTACGATATATTGATATACGAATCTAACGTAATACACATTACGCCTCAACAACAAGGCTGCAAAACGTCCACAGCGAAAGCAGCTTCCTTAATTGACTTGTTATATGTCAACTTATCTCAAAGACACCTTCTAGAATTTTTATGCCTAAATAGTTTATCACTACTACATCCCCTTCTTTAATTTTGGGGAAATCAGCTTCATCACTCCAATACTCAAACTCTGCTTCCTTATCCCTTTCAACACTTATTTTTGAAAGCAAAACACCGTTAATTAAAACATCTAGCGTTTCATCGGTTTTAAGAGGCAAATTCTCTATTTCAATCTCAATTTTATCAGGATGACCTTCTTTGAAAACCTTGTACTCTGCTTCGGGCACGCAATCCTTAAAACGTTCGTCAAGAATTTTAAGATTTGCAGAATACCTTTTTACAACTCTTCCACCTTTACCTGTCAATGCCATAATAAAAACTAGGCCGACCAATACATACCACCAATGAAACTCAAGAAAATATTCCATAACCCGACCTATTTATTTATTAAGCACCTATGACACACAAAGCAGCAAAGCCTGTTAACGCATCCGCTTTCTACATCGATTTTTTTAACCGAATCAAAAGTCATGACAGTTTTGTTCTAATAAAAATACAAATTTTCAGAGAACATTCGTTAGGTAAAATTACGAATACGAACTTAGCTTACTGAGTCGCCAATTCAAAATGGCTGCTATCATCTAGGGCTTTACTTATCATCATTGCGCCTTCAAGCAAGCTGACTGTTGTGATAGCCGCCTGATTTGGATCGCTTTCTCCATTGGCTGCATGCGCTTCTTTCAACCACTCAATGTTTTTAGTAAAAAACCGTTTTACTTCATTGCGCACTTTATCCGGCAGGCTTTCACCCTGAGCACCTAATAAACCACACAAACACATTTTATTGTCGGTTAATAAGGCGTTTCTAAAAAACTGCGTGTAGACATCAATAGGGTTTTTTCCTTCAGATTGAATAGCTAAAGGGTCACCTAGTGCCGTTAAAAAATTATCGGTATATTGGTGCGCGAGCTCAGCGCCTAAATCGGCTTTTGTCGGAAAATGGTAATGCACACTGGCACTTTTAATGCCTACTTCCTCAGCTAGTTCTCTAAAACTGAAATTATCGTAGCCTCCAAGTCGTACTTTATCTTCAGCTACTTTTAGTAGAGCTTCTTTTTTGGTCATCACAACAGTTCCTAATAATTTTCATCAATCTAATAAAGTCAAAGACCTATAAATTTTTCTATCTCAACAAAGACTTTATTTTTACATATTCTCTATTTTTGTATTTGACTTATTCTCGTACAAATAATATAAATACCTATCAGTAGATAGTCTATCTTATTTCAAAGTATTTTATAAGACAGAACCAACAAATAGCGTTAACAACCCGCTTTAATACATAAATAAAGCCTTATATATGAACCAAATATGGAATCCTTAGCAAATTTCGACCAGCGTGTTGTTATTCACAGCGAATCAATCGAGTGGCTAAAATCACCTATGCCCGGCGTAGAAAGAAGAATGCTCGACCGCGTTGGTGACGAAGTTGCGCGCGCAACAAGCATTGTGCGCTACGCACCAGGAAGCGAATTCTCACCACATGTCCACACTGGCGGGGAAGAATTTTTAGTGCTCGATGGCGTGTTTCAAGACGAGCATGGCGACTTCCCAACAGGCTCTTACATAAGAAACCCGCCCAAATCAAAACATAAACCCGGCTCTGAAAAAGGTTGCGTCATTTTTGTAAAACTCTGGCAATTCCAACCAGAGGATAGAACCCATGTTCTTCTACAGCCTGATTTTATGGCAAGCGTGCCACACCCTCAATTTACTGATGTAGCGGTTACTCCCCTATATAAAGACGCCTTTGAAGAAGTCAGCATGCTGTACTTTGAAGCCGATGCAGAAATCTCGCTAAACACCAAAGGCGGAGCAGAACTATTAGTACTTGAAGGCACTTTAAATGCGCAGTCGGACCAGTTAGTAAAACACAGCTGGCTTAGAACACCGGTAAATAGTGCCATTAATGCAAAGGCAGGAAAGCAAGGCTCAAGAGTATGGCTAAAAACTGGCCATTTAACGGATGTGGGAAATCAAATTTCCCGATTAAACAATTTCTAGCCCTGTAGAAAATAGCCACCGCCCTCGCCTATTGCCTGATCAATATCTTAAACTTCAGAGCTTAGCTTTCTAGAAGAAAGACAAAAAAACAAATAATTTCATAAAATTAATTGAATACCTATCAGTAGGTAGGTATTATATATCCACACGATAAAGCCAAGCCGCTTATGCTAGTTTTATTGGCATTTTTAATTACGTTAACTAACAAACAATAGGTAATACAAATGATTGGATATACTACAATTGGTTCAAAAGACCTCGATAAAGCCGTTTCTTTTTACGATGAGCTACTAAGCCTAGTAGGCGGTAAGCGATTAATGGAACTAGACCGCATTAAGTTCTACGGCACAGAAGCTGGCGGTGCTATGTTAGCGGTTTGTACTCCAGCGGACGAAGGTCCACAAAGCACTGGAAATGGCCAAATGGTTGCTATTCCTGGTGGTTCTCCTGAAGGTGCTGCAGCGCTTTACAACAAAGCAATCGAACTAGGCGCAACCGACGCTGGTGAGCCTGGTCAACGCTTAGACTTCTTCTATGGCTCATACGTTTATGACCCAGATGGCAACAAGCTTTGCTTCTTCCACATGACATAAAGTTAAACATAGTTTTTTATGTATCGGCCGAGCTCAGCTCGGCCGTTTTTTATGGCAGGCTGCTGATAGTGCCCGAAGGACCAATACTAACAGCATCAACTTGTTAGATTGCTTCGATAGCACAATCGTCAATTATTAGATCCACACTAGAGCCATATGATATTCTATCAATCTTTGATGCCATCACTTCAATGGTTGCTGAGCTTTGGAAATGACCTATCTTTGTTTCTGGATGAGGATAGTAAATCAAGGCATTGAATGTCTTCCCATCAAAACAAACCTCACATTCTACGAATGAAAACGTTTCTGCAGGAAAACCTTCTGCCCACTCTACATCAACGAATTTATAAGTAGCATCCAGGATCTTAAATTGGCGTGGTGAGATATCAATATTGAGAGTACCCAAGTGATACTTCTCAAGATCAAGACCTTTCTCACGAAAATGTGGCGCCTGCATTTCCAACGACCCTTTTGGGTACGGGCTTATATCAGAAAGCCCCGAGGCGATTCTATGGCCTTGTATAACTACTCCAGTTATGATCTTTTGCACTAATTCGACCTCTTGTGCTCAACATACTCTTTTAGCGTGTTTTACGCCGTAGGCGCGATGACTTGTTAGGTTTTATTTAAACATATCCAAGTTCAATTCTACTGGCTGTCCAAGCCAATAAGCAAACTCTGTATGGTCTTGCAAATCATTACCTGTGAGACCATGAACTAAAATAGTTAAATTCTGCCTTTGTTCTTCAAGCCAAGGTATAAAGCTTTCAAAATCCCTTATATCGAAAGTAATTTGGCAACTCCAACAAGGATGAGGCCCCACCAGCCTTTCGTGAAAATGGCCAACCTTTAAGCCAAATTTTTCTCCTGCGTCCAAACACAACTTTTCCGCCATCTGTTTTGATATCTCATCAAAATATACATGAGCATGATAAGCCTTATGTATATTGACTGGTCTTTTAATTTCCATCATTGGGAACAAAAGTGCTCCGGCCCCTTAATTCTATTCTTCCTTATGCAAAGTTTCATAAATTTTCGGCAGCACCTTGGCGACATGAATGCTTTCAACAAAAACATCGCCCTGATCTTTAATCAAAACGCATGCTTCTGAAAAAGATCCATTCGTGTACGTATTCGCAATATCCCTCATATCTGTTTTTATGACCTCTTCCAATTGTTCATTTATCAATTGGTATAAATCTTCTAGTGAAAATGACTTGGTAAATAGATATTTACTGGCTAATTCGTACTCAGCCTTATGTAGATTATCAAATTTAGTTGTAAAGCTAGCGATATCAATATTATGTTGATCACAAAATTTGCTGCGTTCACGCGAGTTTACTAGATAAAACCCCATAAAAGTCGATGCCGCAGCTTTCTTCTGTTCTAACAGAGTTTCCTGACTTTGAATCAAATCATTAACCTTGTCTGTTGCTGCTCTTTTGATTGCTTCAGATTCTAACTCACCTTCCTTTCGGTCAGATGCAACTTCTTTTAATTCATTGAATGCGTCTCTTGCTTCTTCTTGCGCTTCTGAATATCTATCTTGGTCTTGCCAATATTCTACGCCATACTTTGCTCCAAAAAAAAATAGGATTCCTATAGCGATCGTCAAAAATTTTTTATTCATTGGTTTTCTCGTATTCCTAACAGCTTATTCACCGACTTAATGCCAGCCTTTGGGGAGTCAATATTTAACTTGGTTGTTTAACTTTACGTAGGTACGGTTTAACCGTCTCCCACCCTTCAGGATAAACTTTCTCAGCTTCCTCATTACTAACAGCTGGCACAATAATGACATCATCACCGTCTTTCCAATTCACAGGCGTGGCAACTTTGTGTTGAACAGTGAGCTGCATTGAATCTATAACCCTTAATATCTCATCAAAGTTCCGGCCAGTGGTCATAGGATATACAATCATCAATTTTATATTTTTGTCTGGCCCAATTACGAAGACCGATCGAACGGTGGCATTAGTCATGGCGGTGCGGCCTTCAGCACTCCCAGACTCATCAGCCGCGAACATGTTATAGAGTTTGGCAACGTTTAAATCAGTGTCGGCAATGACAGGGTAACTAACATTGGAGCCACCAACGTCTTCGACGTCCTTCAACCATTCGTGGTGTTCTTCTACAGGATCAATGCTAAGCCCGATAATTTTAGTATTACGTTTATCGAACTCTTCTTGAATGCTCGCCATGTAGCCAAGCTCTGTCGTACAGACTGGCGTGAAATTTTTAGGATGCGAAAACAAGACAGCCCAGCCGTCTCCTATCCATTCATGAAAATCGATTTTTCCTTGAGTCGTTTCAGCTTGAAAATTTGGTGCTTGATCGTTTATTCGCAGCGACATAATTAATCCTCTGTATTAAGTAGTTTAGAGGCATAAGTTATCACGGAATGACACTGATTTCCTGTTAACTAAATTATAAGGAACAAAAGA
>CAZDFA010000124.1:0-6751 GCA_964504555.1 uncultured Flavobacteriaceae bacterium
ACTTTATATTAAGTATATATAATATTTATTATTATATAATATAGTGGATAACAATGAATTAAAGCTCCAATGTAAATTTAACGTAAATAAAAAGTTAGCTAAAAGTTTTTTTACCGTAAAATTTTTGTTAAGTTTGGTATATAATTAACAAAAACACACCATTATGAGAAAGATAATAATGATTTTGATTGCTGTGAGTATGGGAACTATAGCACAGGCACAAGAAAAAAAAGATACGTATATAGTAAAAGGAGATATAATTGAAGCTACATTATATCATGACAATGGTACAATTGCTCAGACAGGTTCTTTTGCTAAAGATGGTACATTAACTGGAACTTGGACTAGTTTTGACAGAGTGGGTAATAAAACTGCTGTTGGAAATTATGAAAATAATCAAAAAGTAGGAAAATGGTTTTTCTGGGAAAAGGAAGTACTCCGTGAAGTAGATTATAAAAACTCAAAAATTGCCGTAGTAAATACTTGGGTCAATGATGGGACACAGGTAGTGAGTAATAAATAGTGGTCTAAGGTCAACTTGGTTAATCAAAATAATTCCCTGATGCTTTGCGACTGGGGTTCTTTTTTACCTCTCCTTGGGGAGAGGTCGAAACTGTATCACAGTTTCGGGAGAGGGGAAAATAATAGAATTTTGATTTTTGAGTTAAAATTAATACAGCTAAATTCTTCAGAAATTAGATTTTAATAAAGTTACCTTCAAAAATTCTTTCATTTTAAAAAATGAACCCCGAAACAATATTCTTTGTTCCAGGGTTTTCTATATAAGCAAAACTAATTATTAGAATTAGAAGCTATAGCTGTAGCTTAGGCTAAAACTTTGTCCTGGACTTCTGGTAGCAAAAATTTGATCTTGTGCTCCAAAGGAAGAAAATACACTCTCAATATCATCATCTAAAAGGTTGCGCACTCGTAAGCTTATTTTGGACTTGTCGTCTTTTCCAAAATCCTTAGAGACGTTAAAGTTCAAACTATTAAAAGGGCTAGTAAACACATCAGGGTTAGAACCACCACCTACAATTTCGAGTGTGGTTCCCTGTACGTTATAGAATAGTCCAGCTTTTATCCCTAAATCTTGGTTGTCATAATTAAGACCCGCATTTACAATAAATGGCGATTGACCTTGTAAAGCTCTGTTGTCTGGCAATGTTTCTCCAGTTCTTAAGGCATTGGTTCTTAATTCTGCTTCATCTGCATTAAGTGTCTGTTCCGAGTCAATCAACGACCAATTAAAATTGAAACTAAAATCATTTAAACCAATAAAGCCAAGGTTCTTTCTCAATTCTAGTTCAAGACCTACCACTGTTGCATCTACCCCACCATCAGAATTACCAAGGTTTACTACAGTAAATTGGTTAGAAGCCGCGGCAAAAAACGTACGCTCAATAGGATCTACAAAGGTTTTGTAAAACCCACTTAATGCGTAGAAATCTCCATTTTCACCATACTTCTCTAAGCGTAAATCAAAATTATTGATGAATGTTGGTTGAATATCCTGATTTCCGATAAAGAAGGTTAACTCAATAGGATCAAAAAGTGCTATCGTAGAGGCTTCCTTAAAAGAAGGACGCGCCGTAGTTCTGGTATACGCAGCACGTATCTTATGGTTGGCGTCTTCATCTAAATCAAAAATTGTATTGACAGAAGGAAACAAATTGGTCTCCTCTATAAAACGGGCATTGTTAAATGCGGTGTTTACCCCATCTATTTGGCCAAAACCAGTATAGTTTAGGTTAAAGTTCTCTAAGCGTAACCCAAGTACCCAAGTCCACCAAGGCGTTGCTTTAAAATCTTCCGAAACATAGGCAGCAAATGTACTGGAGTTGCTATCAAATGCATCATTTTGACTGGTATTATCACGTATAGCAATTCCAGATTCTGTTTCGGCATCAAAAATATTTTCTGGTGCCAATACTTGATCAGGGTCTCCATTAAAAATAGACGTATCTATATTTTCTGGTTGAAACGTAAATTGAGGCTGAGTAAATTCTCTGGTTTTATAATTAGCCGCTATACCAAATTTTAATTTAGCATCACGACTAAAAAGCTCGTGTTTATTAGTTACATCTGCTTTTCCAACTAATGTAACATCTTGCAGTGTTCTGAAAATGCGGGTGACATCTCCTGCTTCTGCATCATCAAGTACCAAACTTACATCACCATTGTTATTTTCATCAACCAAAAAAGGAGTAGAGCGCAAATCACGATCATTTACACTAGAAAAGGTAGGAGAAGCTTTATATTCTAGTATCCATTTTCCTTCTTTAAAGCTGTTTTTTCCAGCAAATAAAATATTGGTAATAGCACGTTCGGTAAAGGCAATATTGTTTCTAATACTGGTACTAAAAACATCTCCAGAATTTATCTGTGTTTGTATGGATGCTCGTGACTCCCCATTTTGAATGTGCAGTACATTAAGATTGTACTTAGAATTACCTCTTTTATAAGATAGTCCTAGTAAGCCGTTGAGTAATACATTATTTGTTCCTAAAGAACCAGACTGTAGGCGGTTAGGTTCTAACTCCAGTACCGAAGCATCTTGAAGAAATACTTCAAATTGCTGGTTGGTTACTATATCATCAAAAAACTGGGTTTGATTTCTATAATTAACAGAAGCCACATACCCTATTTTATCATCACCTACGTCATAGGAATTACCCGCCGTAAAGCCTAAGTTAAAATCGGTAAAACTAGATCTGTTTTGAATACCTAGATTACTATTAAAGCGTTCAGTTAGTAATTGAACAGCTTCACCACTTTCCTGAATAATAGGAATAACCTGTGCCGAGTTTATAGGGTTATCTCGCAGCCCATCGTCAAAGCCTAAAAAGTCAGTACTACTTCTCCTGTCTAGAATAAAGTCGCTATTAAAATGAAAGTCGGGATTATAGTTGGTCCCTACATTTAAAGTATACTCTGCGCGAGCAGGAATGTCTTTAGTAACAATATCAACAACACCTCCAGTAAAATCTGCAGGTTGATCTGCAGTAAAGGATTTAGAGACCTGAATATTTTCAATAATAGAGGTAGGAAAAATATCCAATTGCAAGGTATTACGATCAGGGTCTAAACCAGGTACATCTACACCATTGAGAATAGATTTGGTATAGCGATCACCAAGACCTCTCACAAAAACAAATTTACCTCCTTGTACAGACACCCCTGTGACATTTTTAATTGCCGCTGCGATATTACTTGCGCCAGCTTTTTTTATAGCATCTAGAGAAAGCGCATCTACTAATTGTGGAGCATTTTTTTGCAATAATAGTACTGACTTTTCTGAATTCTGACGCACGGTTGTTGTAATCACAATTTCTTCTAAAGAAGCTCCAGAAAGGGTCACATCTACAATAGTTGTTTGATTTTCTTTTACAACAACATCAGTAATAACCTGTTTGTTGTAGCCTACAAAAGAAAATTCTAAGGCATAAGTTCCTGGTGCAACAGTAAGGTTGTATTTGCCATCAAAGTCTGAGGTAGTCCCTTTGTCTGTGCCTTGAATAACAACATTGGCAAAAGGCAAGATATCATTGAGTTGTCCATCATTTACAGTACCACTTATGCTACCCGTTTGGGCTAAGGTGGTTAAACAAAGTAGACTTAACAATACTGGTAATAGTAATTTTTTCATCGAAAATAAGTGTCTCATTAAAAAATAGTATTGCTCGCCTTAAAAAGGCGAGCAATAAAGGATTGTATATATATTTAAAATTTAAGTGCTCCACTTAATGCTGTAATAGACCAACCTGAAAAGGCATCAAGGTTAGCCCCTCCATCAGTACCTGCACTTGTCCATGTAGCTGCCTGAGTTGTAAAATCAGGGTTTAAAATAAGAGCCACTTCACCATCATCATCATCTGGATCTTCAACAAAGATTAAGTTAGCAGGATCTGGAGCATTATCTCCAATGACCCAATTGTCAAAAGAAAGTGTACCATCAAGAAAACTTTGCGCGGTGTTATTAGCACTTAATTCAACATCAGAAGAACCAAGAACAAATCCTCTAGCAAAAACATTGTTGGTTGCGCCCTGTGCACCATCACGATAGTCTGCATACTCACCACCGCTTGCTTCTTGATTACCTATTAACGTAATGCCATCTAGTATGAAAGCACCGTCCAATGCCCCTTCAGGCCCATCAATTTCAAGAGCGTGGTCAGATTCTACACCTAAAACTACAGCAGCGTTGGAAACAGTGCCACTATAGGCCTGGTCAATGTCAATCCCATCATCACCCTGTGCCCAAACAATCAAATTCGAAGCATTTACATTGCCCCCAAAAAACTCAATCGCATCATCAGAATTTGCCACTACTTCAATAAATTCAATCGTCGTACCGCTACCTACACCACCAAGGGTAAGACCATTTAATTCGTTTCCTGGAGCAAGTTCAGTACCTGCATGACGGATAGATACATAGCGTATTGTGCCTGAACTATCATTAGGATCGTCTCCACCATATAAACCATTAGTATCACTAGCAGGAATACCTTCAATTTGTTGCTCATCAGCATCTGCAGAAATAGGAGCATTTCCTAAAAGAATCAAACCTCCCCAAAGTCCTCTATCATTTTGATCTAGGTTAGGGCTGGATAAAGCGCCAAGACCTATTAGATCTGCTTGTGATGTCATGATTATTGGGGCATCTGCTGTTCCCATTGCATTCAAAGTACCACCACGAGCAACAACTAGTGATGAAGCATTAGCACCATTTCCTACGGCAAACTTCAAAACCGCTCCAGCTTCTATAGTTAATGTAGCTCCTGGTTCAACAGTGATACGGCCATTTAAGTTCCACACCGTATCTGCCGTTAATGTCATATCTGAAGAAATATTAGCAGAAAGGCTTGCTCCTTCATTATTATTTCCGTTTCCATCTACTACGACTATGTCTGGTTCATCATCACTGCAGCTTACAAGAACTAGACTTGATACTGCTAAAGCCATTAAAGAAGTAAAAAATATTTTTTTCATTTGTTTTAGATTTATAAATTTTATTTCAGTTTCATTTATACTGCAAAGAAATCATATCGTATTTCTAAACTGGTTACTGATTTGTTATGCTTGCGTAAACAAAAAGCCAATCAAAAGTTACCTTAATATTAACTCGTAAAGACACTCTTAACATCCACACGTTTGCCAATAAAGAATTTCTCAAAGCCAACTATCCTCAGGGCAAACCACAGGGGTATTACGCTGGCTTTGTTTTGACCTAAAGGTCAAAAACCGAAATTCTGTTATTTAGATTCCCGTTATCACGGGAATGACATTTTAGCGGAACGCCCGACGCAAAGCATCGGGAAATTCTTTTCAATTAAAAACTTATCTTGCTTTCATTAAGAATAAGCTATGATGCAATGGGAAAATCTCCTGTCTTTAAAACGATATGGAGATACTAATAAACGCCTACGTAAAGAACAAGATGAAACCCGTTTGGGCTTTGAAGTAGACTATGATCGGGTTATTTTTTCTGCCGCTTTTAGGAGTTTACAGGATAAAACACAGGTTATTCCCCTTTCCAAAACAGACTTTGTACATACCCGTCTTACCCATAGTTTAGAGGTGGCTGTTGTGGGGCGATCATTAGGACGGCTTGTTGGACAGCAAGTGCTTAAACGCCACCCCCATCTGGCAACAACGCACGGCTATCACTTTAATGATTTTGGTGCTATTGTAGCCGCGGCGGCTTTGGCTCATGATATTGGCAATCCTCCCTTTGGGCATTCTGGAGAAAAAGCGATTGGCGATTATTTTGCCACGGGTAATGGGCAACGTTTCAAATCCCAACTTACCGAAAAAGAATACCAGGATCTATGCACTTTTGAAGGAAATGCCAATGGCTTTCATATTTTGACAGCTACGACTCCAGGCGCCGAAGGTGGTCTGCGATTATCTTATGCCACGCTAGGAGCTTTTATGAAATACCCCAAGGAGTCCTTGCCCGTAAAACCCACAAATCATATTGCCGATAAGAAATACGGTTTTTTTCAAGAAGACAAACTCGCTTTCGTGGAAATTGCCGATGAATTAGGGCTTATTCAAACTAGATCTGGATCTACCACTAGTTATGCTAGACACCCGCTAACTTATTTAGTAGAAGCGGCAGATGACATGTGCTATACCCTTATTGATTTTGAAGACGGTATCAACTTAGGACTCATCCCAGAAGAATATGCTTTGGAATATTTAATAAAACTAGTACCTAACATAAATAGAGATAAGTATTATGCTTTAAATACAAAAGCAGCGCGAGTTGGTTATTTACGAGCACTTGCTATTAATACATTAATAAACGAGGCGGTAGATATGTTTATGGAAAATGAAGAAGCGATTTTACAAGGCAATTTTACAACCGGTCTTTTGGATAAATGCAAATACGAAGCCCAGATAAATGATATTTTAAAGATTAGTATTTCCAATGTCTATCAAAGCACTGAGGTTATAGAAAAGGAATTAGTGGGTTATGAAATTCTCAAAACACTTTTGAATATAGGTTGCAATGCGATTTTGGATAAAAAAGGGCATTACAATCAATTAATACGGCAATTGCTTGATCTACATGAAGATGCGGGTAGCCTATCATTATATCAAGAAGTACTTAGTCTTTGTAAAACAGTATCAGTAATGACTGATGGCAAATCTTTGCAAAATTTTCAAAAAATTAAAGGATTTGATATAAAATAATTTGTATATCCGCAAGTAGTCCTAAAGTGAATTAATTTTCGTATATTCT
>CAZDFA010000125.1:0-6693 GCA_964504555.1 uncultured Flavobacteriaceae bacterium
AGCATTTTGGCGCCACAAAATCCGCTGCCGTATTCAAAGCCTTTGACTGCATTAATCGATAACATGGCCTTGCCTAATTCTGCATGAAGTTTATCAAATACAGGCTCTCCCCAGCCTACAGGTACTCCTTTAATCACACAAGTGATAGTACCTCCAATAGTGTCTCCATCCTTACGAACAACCTTGATTGTGTCAATCATTTGTTGTGCAACCCGCGTATCTGGACATCTTACTTCATTACTTTCTATTAAAGAAAAATCTAATTCTTGGTACGGTTTTTCTAAAAACAAGTCTCCTACAGAAGACGTGTAAGCATCAATAGTGATTGTGCCTAATAATTGTTTAGCGATAGCACCCGCCACTACTCTACTAGCAGTTTCTCGAGCAGAAGACCTACCACCACCTCTGTAATCTCTGTTGCCATATTTTTTGTCATAGACATAGTCTGCATGGCTAGGCCTATAGGTGTCCTTGATGTGTGAATAATCCTTAGACTTTTGGTTGGTATTTACAATTTGAAAACCAATGGGGGTACCTATGGTAACTCCTTCAAAAACTCCAGATAAAAATTGAACCTCGTCAGGTTCTTTGCGTTGGGTAACAATTTTAGACTGACCTGGTTTACGGCGCACTAACTCTTTTTGAATAAACTCCATATCCAGTTTTAATCCAGCAGGACACCCATCTATAATTCCACCAATAGCTGGTCCATGAGATTCTCCAAATGTGGTTAGTTTAAATAATGTACCGAAAGTATTTCCTGCCATATCTATTTTAAAAGTGAGTGTTTATGCTTTCGCGAAAACCAGTATTTTTCTATCACTCACCCTTAAAACAAATGTAATTTTTTAAATATGAAACAGCAAACCACATATTACATTAGACTAGAAATTTGTAATTTAATTCTTAATTAACTTTCTTGTAATCCTGTTCTCACCTATTGATATAGTAACAAAATACAAACCAGAATTTAAGCCAGAAATATCATAAGAAGTATCAATGTCATTATAGACCCTCACAATTCGCCCTTGAATATCGGTAATGTTAATATTCTCAATAGGAATCTGCAAGTTGTTTATGACAAAATTGTTTACAGCAGGATTCGGATATACCTGAATTAAACTTATATCAATTAGGTTTTCCTCAACTGAAAGTAAATCAGAAAGTTCAAAAACACGTACTCTGCCTTCGGCAGCAAAAGGAGAACCAATTGCAATCCTAAATCCATCATCACTAATGGCTACTTCATTGGATAGCTCATTATCAAAATCGCCATTAATATCATCTCCTACCTGTTCCCATTGCGAAGTATTATTATTAAACATAAATATTCTCACCTGACCAGCATTTGTTCCACCATCATCATTAGCTGATGTCCCTGATATTAATATGTCCCCAGTACTGTCTAGTTCTAACCTTGTTCCGAAGGTATCCCCGTCGTTCTCACCTGGAATGCTTTCACCTAAAAGTGCCCATTGATTGTTATTTTCGTTAAACTCAAATATACTTACTAATCCTGAACCTCCTGTGAATGGATCTCCAACTGCTAACCGGTTGCCATTCTCATTTAAGTCAATCCTAAATCCTGCACCAAATGTCCCTTGTCCTACAATGCTCTGTCCAAGTTGTTCCCATTGTTCTGAAGCATCATTAAATGAAAATACTCTGGTTATACCTACGTTTGAATTTGGCTCTGATGCGGCTATAATAGACCCATCACCATTAATAGCCGTTGATATACCAAAATTTTGGCCTGCGCCTCCTCCTCCTATAGTTTGTCCTTGTTGCACCCAATTGGTACCATCAAAAGAAAATACAGATATCTCACCTGCATCACTTAATCCACCCGCATCTGCAAAAAAAGCACTGACTAACACAGTTTCTCCTGTAGTATTTAAATCAATACTAAACCCAAAATTATCCCCAACATTTATCCCATCAATGTTTTGCCCTAACTGCACCCATTGATTAGCACCTTCATCAAATTCATAAACCCTTACCTGTCCAGTGTTTCCAGCAGGGCCATTAGCACCTATAGCCACTATATT
Source organism: uncultured Flavobacteriaceae bacterium (assembly GCA_964504555.1). Lineage (GTDB taxonomy): Bacteria > Bacteroidota > Bacteroidia > Flavobacteriales > Flavobacteriaceae > Dokdonia. Next base: position 2,049 of record CAZDFA010000125.1, read on the forward strand.
TCCTTGAGCATTAAGTCTAACTGATGTCCCCGAAAAATTATTTGGACCTTGACCATCAATATCTTGACCTAATTGTTCCCACTCACTTGTACTTTCATTAAAAGAAAATACTTGTACAGATCCTGAATTATTGCCATTGCCATCATTGAGAATTGCGCCTACTGCGAGTATAGAACCATCTACATTCATAGCTACAGATTCACCGAATTCATCGCCTGATGCCTCTTCTATTAGTGTTTGTCCTAATTGTGTTTGAGCATTGGTTAATGTAGAGAATAATAAAAACGTTAAACCAATTAATATCATAGTTGATTTCATAAGGTATATTTTTAAGGTTGACTTTCTCAAAATTATTATGTTTTATAGTTTAATTGGAAAAACCGATAAAATTTTACCTAATCTATGGCGATTCAAACAATTAACTTCAACTTCCAAACTTTAGATTATTGGTGATATGACATTCAAAAACCTAGTTGTATTAAACTTCTAAAAACTAAAATAATATCCTAAGCACAATTTTAATATCTTGCTGATAGATAAATCATTCAGACGTGAACTACCAAAATTATTTTTTTGTTTTACTAATTATGACTCTTTGCTACAGTTGTAATACAGATTATCTTTCTGAAATAGAGGAAGAAGTAATTGATATTCCAGCTACTGCTGAAAGTACTTCATCACAGGATACAGAAGCAAACGATCAAGAGCAGGGAGCCGAAGGGAATAATTCTTTCTTTAGTTTGGTGCCTGGTGACAATTGGACCTATGACATAATGATAAATGGTGAATTTGAGTCTGAAGATATCATCACCGTTGTTGATCCTGTCGTTATAGATGGTGAATCATTTTCAGATTTTGAAACATCGGCAGGTAGTACTGGATTTATGTCACAAGTATTAGCTAATGGATTGGCTCAGGAGGTTGGCTCGTCATTTGTTTATTCTGGAGCATTAGAATTTCCACTAGATGATATGACATCTATAATGATAGAAATAAACGACGCCGTCGTTTATGATTCGGCGCAAGCAAGTGGTACGGTGCTATCAGAAATAAATCAAACTATGGAGCAGACCATTATGGGTTTCCCTTTGACCATTGAAACCACATTAATCACTACACAATTGGATAATGACCAGACAGATGTAACCATTGGAGCTTTTGTATTTCCTAATGTTATTAAAGCCAATATTACTGTTGACGCCGAAATTACTGTTGCAATAGCTGGGATTCCATTTACTCTATTAGAACCTCAACAGATTTACAGTGTTACTAATCACTATGCGCAGGATGTGGGCATGGTAGCATCTTGGGTACATTTTCAATATGAATTGGAAGATCTAGGAGTTGATTTACCTTTTCCATTAACTTTAGAATCGACTACTGATCAAGTCCTGACTGCTTTTGATGTAGACAGCAACTAAACCTTCAAGGCATTTTTCAAAACGGTAATTGGGTGCAAGGCCTTTTTACCTGTGCCATCTTTTATTTGGTGCCTACAACTGGTTCCATTGGCTACAATAATAGTTTCGGTAGGGGCTTTTCGCACTGGTTTAAATAAACTCTGTTCACCAATTTGCATACTCAGTTTATAGTTTTTTGACTCATAGCCAAAACTACCAGCCATACCACAGCAACCTGAAGGAATAATAGTGGGTTTATAGTTTTCTGGTAAATTTAATAAGTTAAAGGTATGAGAGGTGTTAGATAAGGCCTTCTGGTGGCAGTGATTATGAATCTTTAATGCTAAGTTCTGAGATGTAAACTGTTCAGATCTAATTATTCCTTTCTCTCGTTCGTAATCAAGGAATTCTTCTAATAGAAAACTAAATTTTGCTAATTGTTCTGCCGCTTCTTTGTTTGTTGCAAGTCTTAAAAATTCATCCCGAAAACCTAAAATCGCAGAAGGCTCGATACCCAAAATAGGTATATTCATTTTTATAAAAGGTGACAACTTTTTAATTGCCCTGTCTGCACTCTTTTTTGCCTGTTCTAAAAAGCCTTTAGAAATAAGGGCCCTACCACTATTCAAGCCTGAAACAACACTAATGTTATACCCTAATTTATCCAAAATAAAATATGCATCTTCCGCTAGCTGACCATCTAAAAATTGGGTGAATTCATCAATATATAAAACGACACTTTTGTCTTGCAGTTCTTCCTGTTTACTAATGGCTAATCGATATGGCTTGATTTCTGGTAGTGATCTTTTAGGATGAATATCAAGTCCTTTTTTAATAAGCTTCGAACTGAGTTTATTAGTGAATAAGAAATTTGTCAATTTCGGACTATATGATGCCATTTTATTGAGCCTAGTACTATGTGCGAAACTCCAACTTGAAAAAGAAGGTTTGTTACTTTTTGAATATTGGAATTCAAATTCTGCCTTAAGCGTTGCCACGTCTACATTACTAGGGCATTCTGAAGCGCAAGCTTTACAACTTAGGCATAAATCAAAAACTTCTTTTAAAGATTCATTACTAAAAGCATTTGGAGTTGTTGATTGTGTCAAAACACTTCTTAAGGCATTGGCTCTCGCACGGGTGCTATCTTTTTCATTCAAGGTAGCTCTGTAACTTGGGCACATCATGCCACTGCTAGTCGCTGTTTTTCTACAATCTCCACTACCATTACACTGCTCTGCCAAACGCAGAATACCCTGCTCTTTATCGAAATCTAAAAATGTATTGAATTTAGGCTCTACTCGATCGGGTTGATAGCGTAAATTTTCAGCAATAGGTAAAGATTCTATTATCTTTCCAGGATTAAAAATCCCATCAGGATCAAAGGCTTCTTTTAATTGTTTGAGCAATTTGTAATTTTTGCTTCCAATCATTACAGGCAATAACGAACTACGTACAATCCCGTCTCCGTGTTCACCAGATAGACTGCCTCCATAGCTTTTTACTAAAAGTGCAACTTCTTTTGTTATTGCTTTAAAAAGTGTTACATCTTCTGATTTTTTTAAATTTAAGATTGGTCTTAAATGTAATTCGCCAGCACCAGCATGTGCATAGTATACCGCTTCTTGATTGTGTCGCTTCATTAAGGTAGTAAAATCATTAATGTAGGCGTCTAAGTCTTCTAAAGCCACTGCCGTATCTTCAATACAAGCCACTGCTTTTGAATCTCCAATCATATTCCCTAAAAGACCCAGACCTGCCTTGCGCAGTTCTAGTGCTTTATCTATTTCATCTCCTTCTAAAACTGGATAGTCATAGGCGAGTTTATCCTCTTTGAGTGTTTTTAATAGTACCTCAAGTTGTTGGTTTAACTGCTCTTGAGTCTCATCTCTAAGTTCTAGTAATAAAATGGCGGCTGGATCACCCTCAATAAAAAAACGATAAGGTTCGTATGCATGGTTATTACTGGTACAGTCCAAAATAACCTTATCCATCATTTCACAAGTATACAAGTTGTGCTTCATCACTCCGGTTACAGCTTTCATACAGTGCTCGATGGAAGCAAAATGTGCTGCTACTACCACTTTTTCTGGAGGAGGTAATTGGTCGAGTTGCAAGGTGATTTCTGTAGTAAAAGCAAGTGTTCCCTCACTACCTGTAAGTAGTGCGCATAAATTTAATGCATCTCCCTCTTTAGTATAAGGTTCTTGCTGTAATATTACATCTAGTGCATAGCCAGTATTCCTTCTGTGTATTTCAGGTTTTGGAAAATGAGCAACGATTTCCTCTCTATTTTTCTTGGGTTGCAATACTTCGTGAATTGTCCTATAGATTGACCCTTCTTGAGTTTGTAAGTTTCGCTTTTCGCGAAAGCTTCTACTGTCAATAGCCCCGAAAGTTGCACAACTGGCATCACTGAGTATACACTCCAATTCGAGTACTTTGTCTCTTGTTACCCCATACTGTATGGAAGTTGTTCCTGAAGAATTATTGCCCACCATACCGCCAATCATACAACGATTTGAAGTCGAAGTATTCGGTCCAAAAAATAAGCCATAAAGGGCTAAATATGCATTAAGTTCATCACGAATAACACCAGGCTGAACTCGAACTGTTTTACTGGCTTCGTTAACCTGAATGATTTTCGTTAAATGTTTGGACACATCAACTACGATACCTTTGCCAACACATTGCCCAGCTAGTGAAGTCCCCGCCGCTCGAGGAATGAGTGAGATGGCCTGTTTATTAGCAAAAATAACTAAAGACTGAATATCTTCCTTATGCTTGGGATAAGCAACCGCTAGGGGCTCTATTTGATATACCGAAGCATCTGTTGCATACATTTTTTTATGCAAATCATCCCAAAACAATTCACCATCTAGTTGTTTAGAAAGTTGTTCAAAAATCATAGACATTATTCAAAAATAGTATAAAATTTTAGTGCAATTTTATAGTTGAAGTACTATAACTAAAATCTCAATTATGAAAAAGACACTTATCCTACTTAGTGTGCTAGCTTTTACAGTTGCAGCTACTACTGCACAAGAAATATCAGATAATGCTATTGGTCTACGAATTGGCGGAAATACTGGTTTTGGCACAGAAATAAGTTACCAACGGGCCATCTTTGATTCTAATCGTTTGGAATTTGGACTAGGTTTGCGCAATGCATCTAATTTTAGTGCCTTTAGGGTCTCTGGTGTGTACCAATGGGTATGGCTTCTTGATGGCAATTTTAATTGGTA
>CAZDFA010000126.1:0-6656 GCA_964504555.1 uncultured Flavobacteriaceae bacterium
CCATTAAACAGTAAGGCAAGCTAAAGAAAAGAAAACTGAAAATTTATCTATCAAATACACTATTCTTTATTCTCCCGTTTTTTCAACTTAAAAATGTCATAGGATACAGAAATTCCTAATTGAGGACCTTCGAATGAAGTTGATGATGTATTTCCATTGGCATTTGCAGAGGTTGAACTTGGACTGGTATCAATTGTGTCGATGGTGTCTTCAACAAAAAATTCAACCCCAAATCTTTTAAATTGAGCACCAAGTCCAATTTGCCATCCAACATTCGCACTGTCTTCAAATTCAAATGGTTCCTCAACCATAGGATTTGTGTTCCTTAGCCTATCGCTAATAGGAAATTGAAAAATAAGTCCTCCCTTTACATATAGAGGCCCCCAAAATTTTAGTCCTAGGTAAAGCGGTATATCTAATCTCGAAAAACTGTAATCGCCAGTAAATCCATTTGGTCCATCATCAAATGACCCACTAATGTTTACAAATAGAAGTTCTGATTGTACAAAAAATCTTTTAAAGTCTATTCTTCCATAAGTACCTATGCGATATCCAAAATCTGAAGTGCCTCTAAATCTGTCAGAATTTACAATTTGACCATCTTCAAAACTCGTTATATTAAAGAAAAAAGAAGATTGATCTGCAGGAGTAATAAAACTAAGTCCACTTTTTACACCTATGCTTATCTCTTGACTAAAAAGGGTAGATGTGCTTATGCAAAAGCACAACAAAATGATTTTTTTCATAATTATTCATTTTGGATTAAATTATATATAGGAATCCAAAATATTTGTTACGAAAAAATCAAAGTTTTAATAAAATAATTAGGGTTTCTTAAATTTATTACTTCCTGTGTATTACCTTTTCCGCTGCTCGTGCAATGGCATAGGCATTGAGCTTATACTTCTCCATTAGTTGGGCTGGAGTACCACTTTCTCCAAAAGTATCCTGCGTTGCCACAAATTCCTGAGGTGTGGGGTTTGAAGTGGCTAATGCTCTTGCAACACTTTCTCCAAGACCACCATGATAATTATGTTCTTCTGCAGTTACAATGCAACCTGTTTTTTTAACCGAAGCAATAATGGCTTGACTATCCAAAGGTTTGATCGTATGAATATTTATGACATCTGCAGTGATGCCTTGTTTATTTAATTCTTTGGCTGCTTCTAGTGCTTCCCAAACCAGATGCCCAGTTGCCACAATAGTAACATCTTGTCCTTCCTGTAATTGCACCGCTTTTCCAATTTCAAAAATTTGATTTTCAGGAGTGAAATTAGCCACTTTAGGTCGGCCAAACCGTAGGTATACAGGGCCTTGATGTGCTGCTATGGCTATCGTAGCCGCTTTGGTTTGATTGTAGTCGCATGTATTAATAACAGTCATCCCTGGTAGCATTTTCATCAATCCAATATCTTCTAATATCTGATGGGTTGCTCCATCTTCCCCTAGGGTCAATCCAGCGTGTGAAGCACATATTTTTACATTTTTTCCAGAATATGCAACACTTTGACGAATCTGATCATACACACGTCCCGTAGAAAAATTGGCAAAAGTTCCGGTAAATGGAATTTTCCCACCTATAGTCATTCCAGCTGCTAAGCCTATCATATTGGCCTCGGCGATACCTACTTGAAAAAAGCGTTCTGGATGATCTGCTTTAAAAGCATCCATCTTAAGTGATCCAGTGAGATCGGCACATAGTGCTACCACTTGATCATTAGTGCGTCCGAGATCACTTAATCCTGCTCCAAAACCAGAGCGTGTATCTTTATTTCCTGTGTTTTCGTATACCTTCATGGGTTGTATAATAGTGCTTTTGGCTAAAGCTTGTTTTTAATAATCTCCTAAAGTTTCGGCATTCTGCTCTAAACCTATAGCTAATTGCTCATCATTAGGAGCTTTACCGTGCCAGGCGTGGGTATGCATCATAAAGTCTACTCCATTACCCATTACAGTATGAAGTAGAACGCATACAGGTTTCTCTTTTCGCGTGAGGGTTTTTGCTTGTTGCATACCGTCAATAATCGCTGCTACATTATTCCCTTCTTTTATGTTGACAACTTCCCAACCAAATGCTTCAAACTTGGCGTGTACGCTTCCCATAGCCAGCACATCATCGGTGCTACCGTCAATTTGTTGCCCGTTAAGATCAATGGTGCATATAATATTATCTACTTTATTGGCAGCAGCATACATAATGGCTTCCCAGTTTTGCCCTTCTTGTAACTCACCATCACCATGCAAGGAATATACTAAGTGATTATCATTATTAAGGTTTTTGGCTTGGGCAGCACCTAGGGCAACACTCATCCCTTGCCCTAATGAACCAGAAGCGATGCGTATTCCAGGAAGACCCTCGTGCGTAGTGGGGTGTCCTTGTAGTCGGGAGTCTAAAAGTCTAAAGGTGTTCAGTTCATCTACAGGGAAATATCCAGACCGGGCCAAAACACTGTAATATACTGGAGAAATATGGCCGTTGGAAAGAAAGAAAATATCTTCCCCCTTACCGTCCATAGAAAAACTTGTATCGTGTTTCATGATCTCTTGATAGAGTACCACAAAAAACTCTGCACAGCCTAAAGATCCTCCAGGATGCCCTGAATTTACTTTATGAACTTGTCTTAAAATGTCTCGTCTTACCTGTGTAACTAGGTCTTCTAATTCGGCAATATTTGCCATAATATCAATTTTTGGAATAGGCCAAAAGTATGGCTTTTAGCTTCGTTCAACAATGGTAATTGCTACAGGTTATTAACTAAAAAGCAGAAATAGTAAACAATAAAATTCCTAGGAAGTTATACTATCCATATTGGAGACTAGGGTCTCAATAAACTTAGTGATAGGGCCTTTAATCATCATACTCATCATTGGATTAAATTCTCCATCAAATACCAATTGCACTTCAGATTGATCACTTGATATTTTGGTTATAGTACCAGTCAGGGTAAAAGGGAGTTTATCACTTGCGGCTCCTAAAACTACAGTATGATGTGGTATGCCTTCTTTTAGTTCTAATACAATTTCAGGCATACCTTTTAGTGCAAACAGAAAACGTTTCTCATTAAGTAATTCAAACTTACTCGTATTTTCAGGCATAAGCTGTTCAAAATTCTTAATATCCATCAAGAAGTTATAGACACTTTCTTGCGACTGATTAATGATTTTTGTTGGGCTTTCTAGTTGCATACGGTTATTATTTGTTGCGAATTAAACACTCCAATTGGCTGGGTCTGATCTCCAATTTTCCAATAGTCCTAATTGATTTTCTGAAATGTATTTTGTTGATACGGCTTGTTCAAGTAGGTTGGTATAGTCACTTAAAGTATGCAAATCTACTTGGGCATTTTCAAAGTTTTGTTGCGCTTTGGCAAAACCATAGGTAAAAATGGCAAACATACCCTTTACTTTAATCTGGTTTTCTTCAAGTGCCTCTACAGCGGCAAGACTACTTTTACCTGTACTTATAAGGTCTTCTATTACTACTACCGAACTGCCTTCTTCAATATATCCTTCTATTTTATTTTGTCTGCCGTGTTTTTTTGCTTCTGGTCTTACATATACAAAAGGTAGATTGAGGTAATCTGCCACCAACATTCCAATGCCTATGGCTCCAGTAGCAACACCAGCTATGGCGTCTGGTTTGCCATAAATGTCTTCTAGCTGTCTGGCAATTTCCTGATGAATAAAGTTACGTACTTGCGGATATGAAAGTGCAACCCGGTTATCACAATAGATTGGAGATTGCCAACCTGAGGCCCAAGTAAAAGGTTCTTGTGGTTGTAATTTTATTGCATTAATTTGCAGTAACAATTCGGCAGTTTTTTTTGCCGTTTCCTTGTCTAAAATCATACACGCAAATGTATAAAGTTTTTGTGAATGACATCCCTATAATTCTTTCAACGGAGAAGGAAATAGGCAGTCGGTATCGCTCCATCCCTATAAAGCAAGCTCGACTAAAGAAAATCATAAGAAAAATTTATGAAGGGGAACAACTATTTGTAAATCTGTATCATACTAAAGAGGAAAAACTCTTCAAGCATTTAAAGAAAAAATTACCAGTAGTTGTTGCTGGTGGCGGAATGGTTTTTAACCAGAAACGTGAAATTCTTTTTATATATCGAAATGATAAATGGGATTTACCCAAGGGTAAAATAGAAAAGGGGGAACGTATTCAGGATTGTGCTTTGCGTGAAGTGGAGGAGGAGACAGGAATTACCAATTTGACCATTAAACGATTTATTACAAAGACCTATCATGTCTTTAAGCGTCAAGGTAAATTTAAATTGAAAGAAACTTATTGGTACGAAATGCAATCAGATCATAAGGGTGAACTACAACCTCAGATTGAAGAAGGCATTGAAAAGGTAAAATGGAAGGGTTTTCAGAAGACTCAAAAAGCGCTTCAAAATTCTTATGAAAATATCAAATTACTCTTTCCAAAGGAGTACCTAACGACGCACCCTAGTGATCGGGTAGCGTAAATGCGCCTTCTCATAATTTTCTGATTGTTTGTGCAACCAGTCCAATTGGCCATACCAGTTTTGTGCAAATGCTGGATTTTCTTGTTTCTTTTTTTCAAATCGTTGCTTTAATTGGCTATTTTGCTCCAATAAGGCTACAGCTTTTTCTTCCCAAACATAGGGGGAGAAACCTTCTTTTTGCTGTAGAATTGTATCAAAGAAATTCCAATTAAAAAAACTATCTGGAGCTTCCGGTTCCAGTGTTTCTAGTAAATAACGAATCCCTTTTTGATCAGTAGGTACTATATAATCTCCAGCCTTAAATGTGATAGTTTCTATAGTGGATGTAACTTGGGTATTAAAGTGCAAATAGTGCCCTTCATAAGGAGATCTGCGGGTTTGATAATCTGCAATATGATAGACTTCTACTGTTAGCGTACTGTCCTTTTTTAAATAGTGATAGTCAATATCATTGCTACGTAGCTGTATGGCCAAATCGCGATAGCCACCAGGTATTACATAAGCTTTAGGAATTGTCACCTCCTTTTCCGCTTTAAAATAATCGTAATAAGTAATATCTTTTGTAAAGGGTTGCTTGTAATCATATCTTAATCGTGTAGCGCCAGTTATTTTACTAGGCTCATAAACTGCTTCATAACCTAAGAATGGTCTTGTAGTTGTTTTTGAGCTGTCTATCCCAAATTGTATCGGGTAGGTTTCCGCTTTTGCGGAAGCGTTAAAAGCATCTGCTCGAAGTGTCTTTATTTTTTCGCTTTGCTTGCCAGTAACGTCAATAACACTTTGGAGCAACGCATAAGTCCCTTCTACTCTAGGTTTATAAGGTTTGAGCATGTGTGTTTCTATCATCAAGCCTAGCGTGTTCCAAAGTGCTGCATAACCTGTAGAGTACCTGGGAGAATCCATAAACTGACTAAAGCCTTGATCAGGCGGTCTATTGAATACATTAACGTAAGGAGTGATTTCCCAATCTTTGTCTTTTAGTTCTTGTTCAACTAGTGGCTGAAAATCTTGATGTAGGTACTCTCCAAGTACACCTCCTAGTTTGTTATGTTGCGTAAAAAGGTGGGTGAGGGTATATTGATAGTCTGCACCATTACTCACATGAGTGTCTATAAAAACGTCAGGTTTTACAAGGTGGAATATTTTTGCAAATGCGCGAGCATTTTGGGTGTCTTCTTTTATAAAATCCCTGTTGAGGTCATAGTTTTTTGCGTTACCGCGAAAACCATATTCTTCAGGGCCATTTTGGTTGGTACGCGAGGTGCTATTTCTGTTTAAAGCACCACCAATATTGTAAATGGCAATGGCACCAACCCATACATTTTCTGGAATGGTGATTTTGCCTTGTGCCAGGTCTCGCATAAGCATCATCGTTGCATCAATACCATCAGATTCACCCGGGTGAATACCATTATTAATTAACACTCGGCGTACATCTGAGTTAGCCGAAAACTCACTTTCAAAACTACGATTAGGATTGAAGGTAATAAGTGTTAAGGGTTCATTACTATCGGTTTTATCTATCTCATAGGTGCGTATGGATGTATAGGCTTTACCAAGGTTTTCATAGAATTGCACGATTTCTTCATAGGTGGCTGTTTGCGTGCCCTCACTTTTTTCAAAGGTAGTAGTGAAGTCAAAATTGTCTGGGTTTTCTTCACTGGATCCACAGCGAATTAAAGTAAAAACTAAGAGGGAATAAACAAGAAATCTCATAGGTGTCGATTGAATGAGAAAGGTACGAATTTGAAGGAAGAATTTGTATGACTTTTCTAGTAGTCTATAGGTCTTACGCGTCACTAATAGGAATCAATATGCACGATATACCACTAAATTTTTTTGGAACAAGCATTAACGAGAACTAATTCTTAACAATACGTCTCACGATACTTGCATTTTCAGAATTGATACGAATAAAATAAAGTCCACTTTTTAGGTTCTCAAGTAACAACTGCTGGTTATTGAAATTACCTGCTAGTGCGATGGTTTGAATAGTACGGCCATTGATATCTGTAATAATAGCTTCGGTTAAGGACGCGCTACTGGTATTTTCTATAGTAATTGCGCTTGTTGTAGGGTTGGGGTAAAGGTTTATACTATTAGCTAAGACAAAATCGTCGGTGCTTAGGGAGAAGTCTGTAAAAACAGTAATTTGACAAGTTGATGAGTTTCCAT
>CAZDFA010000127.1:0-6650 GCA_964504555.1 uncultured Flavobacteriaceae bacterium
TGCGTGGGATGAATTTTATAGAAAAAGCCGTACAGTCCCATAAAGACGGGAATGTATGGGTTTCACTATAACTTCTGCAAAGACGGGAAACTTATAAAATTAAGGACAAATGCGATTGCCTGGAAAAGCCCCGATAGTTATCAGGATTCGCCTTCGCGGAAATAAATAAAAGTCTCTCCTTTGGAGAGATATATAGAAGACTATGAAAACAATAAAAGGACCAGCCGTTTTTCTTGCCCAGTTTATGGATGACAAAGCACCGTTTAATTCATTAGATGGACTGTGCCAATGGGCAGCAGATTTAGGCTATAAAGGCATACAAATTCCTACCTGGGAAGATCGATTGATCAATTTATCACTTGCAGGAGAAAGCAAGATCTATTGCGATGAGCTAAGAGGTAAAATCAATGACTATGGCTTGGAAATTACAGAACTATCTACCCATTTGCAGGGACAGTTGGTTGCGGTACATCCTGCCTATGATTTGATGTTTGATAATTTTGCACCAGACGATTGCAAAAACAATCCTAAAAAACGTACAGAATGGGCTCGACAGCAGGTAATTAGTGCCGCTAAAGCAAGTCAACACTTAGGATTAAGCTCACATGCAACTTTTAGTGGAGCCTTATTATGGCACACCTGGCACCCCTGGCCACAACGCCCTGCCGGTTTGGTAGAAATGGGATTTGAAGAATTGGCAAAACGGTGGAAACCCCTATTGGATGTTCACGAAGAATGTGGTGTTGATGTGTGTTATGAAATTCACCCAGGTGAAGACCTGCACGATGGAGTCACTTTTGAGCGTTTTCTAGAAGCTACAGGCAATCACAAACGATGTAATATTCTATATGATCCCAGCCATTTTGTATTACAGCAATTGGATTATATAAAATATATAGATCATTATCATGAGTTCATAAAAGCTTTTCATGTGAAGGATTCAGAGTTTAAACCGGATGGAAAACGCGGAGCTTTTGGAGGGTATAGTGATTGGCAACAACGTGCAGGGCGGTATCGTTCACCTGGTGATGGACAGATTGATTTTAAGACCATCTTCACCAAACTTACCGAATATGGATGCGATGTTTGGGCTGTGATGGAATGGGAGTGCTGTGTTAAAAGCCCAGAACAAGGAGCACGAGAAGGTGCACCGTTTATTCAAAAACATATTATAGAAGCGACACAGAAGCGTTTTGATGATTTCGCTGGAGCCAAAATTGATAAAGAATATTTGAAGAAAATATTGGGATTATAAGTAACAAATTAGAATTATCGGACTGTGAAAAGAATTAAACAAGTAACAATAATTAGTACACTAAGTGTTTTCCTTTTTGCTTGTCAAGGGCAAACTACCAAAAAGGAATCTACACCACAAGCTGAATCAAAAGAGCCCATGGAGAAAAAGGATTGGAAACCAGAAGATACTGAGGTTTGGGAACCAGAACCTACTGAACTTTCTTTTAATGAAAACAATGTGCCAAGTGACGCAATTGTTTTATTTGATGGGAGTAATTTAGATAGCTGGTTAAGTACAAAAGAAGAGTCCAATTCCGCAGCTTGGACCATTAATGGTGATGGTACCATGACCGTAAAACCGGGAACAGGAGATATTCAAACCAAAGCCAAATTTGGGAGTATTCAATTGCATTTGGAATGGAAAGCTCCTTCAAAAGTAGAAAGTGAAGGCCAAGGGCGTGGTAATAGTGGGGTGTTTTTTCAAAACAAATATGAAGTACAGATTCTGGATAGTTATCAAAATCGAACTTACGCTAATGGACAGGCAACTGCTATCTATAAGCAATATGCTCCGCTTGTCAATGCGATGAAATCGCCACAAGAATGGCAGACCTATGATATTATTTTCCACGCACCAGAGTTTGATGCTACGGGAAACAAAACAAAGTCAGGATCATTTACTGTAATTCATAATGGGGTCTTAGTTCAGGATCATGTGGAGATTCTGGGCACTACAGAGTATATAGGTCCGCCTAAAAATCCAGCTCATGGTGATGATGTCTTAAAATTGCAAGATCATGGAAATACGGTGAGTTATCGGAACATTTGGTTGCGAGAGCTTTGAGGTAATATTTTAAACGGTTTACATTGGAGACAGAAATTGTTATAGCTGTAATTTTTGACTGTGCTTTAATGCTGGGCATATCTTGGTATTATAAAAAGTATCCTCCTAAAAAGATCAATGAACTTTATGGATATAGGACCAGGCGCTCCATGGCAAATCAAGATATTTGGGATGCCGCCAATAAACGCAACGCTCAAGATTTATGGAAATATGCGCTCTATTTGACAGGCATAAGTGCCTTGCTAATTATTTTTAATATTCCATATACTATAATTATCCACATGGTTGTGTTATTGTTGGGGTTGTTTTTGGCAATTTATAGTACTATCGTCTATGTTGACAAACATTTTGATAAAAACGGAAACCGTAAAAACCATGAATGAAATTCTTTCGGCCTTGGCACCGGCACTTATTTTATTTGTAATTGCCCTAGTTACCAAATACTTTCCTCCTAGTTTGGGCAATAGCTTTTTAATAAAGAATCCAGATTGGTGGGCACAAGATGAACAAACCTGGAACGATGCTTATTGCTATTTGGTCAAAATGTATGCCCGTTTAGGATTGACGCTTACTCTAATTTGTGGGGTATTATACCACTTCGGCTGGCCCTATGCTTCCTATTTAGGCTATGGACTGTTGTTTCTGTGCTTAGCCATAGCTCACTTACAAACACGAAGCTATATGCGTAGCAATCGGAAGTAAGTCTAGCACCAAAAAGTTATCTTTGTAGTCATGATACAATCTATGACAGGCTTTGGGAAGAGTGTGATTCAAATTCCCGAAAAAAAAATTACTATAGAAGTCAAGTCGCTTAATAGTAAAAATTTAGACTTGAACGCAAGAATTCCTGGAACCTATCGCGAGCGGGAATTGGAGATGCGAGGAATAGTAGCCAAATCGCTTTCTAGAGGTAAGATTGATATCGGCCTTTTTATTGAGTCAACAGGGCATCAAAGTAATACAACCATAAACAAAGATGTGGTACGTAGCTATATGAGCGAGTTAAACGATATTGCTCAGGTTGCCGATGAGTATTTGCTAGAAACTGCCATGCGACTCCCTGACTCCTTAAAAACCGAGCGTGAAGAAATAGATGAAGAAGAGTTTAAAGCCATTCTTGATGGACTAAAAAATGCTTTACGCGAAATAAACACCTACCGCAGTGATGAAGGAGCTTCCTTAAAAAAAGAGTTTGAACTACGCGTAAGTAATTTGTCCAGACTATTAGAAGATGTTATAGTAATGGATACGGATAGGTTAGCAGAAGTAAAAGTGCGTCTTGAAAAAGCAGTAGCAGATCTTAAAGTTGATTTGGACGAAAATCGCTTTGAACAAGAATTGGTATATTATCTCGAAAAGTATGATATCACAGAAGAAAAGGTTCGCTTAAAAAATCATCTAGACTATTTTACAGACGCATTAAATTCGGCAAATTCTAATGGGAAAAAATTAGGATTTATTGGTCAAGAAATCGGTAGAGAGATTAACACCATAGGCTCAAAATCCAACTATGCACCTATGCAACAACTTGTGGTGCAAATGAAGGATGAATTGGAAAAAATAAAAGAACAAGTATTGAATGTACTTTAATGAGCGAAAAACTGAATAAAATAGAGGAGCATTCAGGTAAGCTCATTGTGTTTTCAGCACCTTCAGGAAGTGGCAAAACCACCATTGTAAGGCATCTATTAGATCAGGATGAGCTTAACCTTGCCTTTAGTATATCAGCGACTACGCGCGAAACTCGAGGCCAAGAAGTGAATGGTGAGGACTATTATTTTATTTCGCCTAAGCTGTTTGAGAATCATATTAATCAAGACGATTTTTTAGAGTGGGAAGAGGTGTATACAGATAATTTTTATGGTACTTTAAAAAAAGAGGTCTATCGTATTTGGGCACAAAAAAAGCATATCATTTTTGATATAGACGTGGTTGGCGGATTAAATATCAAGAAAAAATACCCAGAAAGAACTTTGGCTGTTTTTGTAGAACCTCCCAGTATTGAAGCCCTTAAAAATCGATTGCAAAATCGTAAAACAGAAAGCATTGAAAAGCTTGAAATGCGCCTAAAAAAAGCAGAAATAGAATTGGCAACTGCACCACAATTTGATCATGTGCTTATTAATGACAATCTGGATTTGGCTCTCTCACAAGCTGAAGAATTGGTTGCAAAATTTATAAAAATACCACTGCGCAGGGATGAAGAAGAGGAGGAATAGACAACTATTTTAAAACTGTAAACCCTAAGTCACCAAACCTTGGAAATAGGACTTTATTTTGGAACATTTAACCCCATTCACATTGGGCATTTGGCTATAGGCAATCATATGGTTGAGTATAGTGATTTGGATAAAATATGGATGGTCATTACGCCGCACAATCCATTCAAGGAAAAGAAAACCTTATTATCTAATCATCATAGATATCAGATGGTGCAACGCGCTTTGGAAGAATATCCAAAAATAGCACCGAGCACCGTTGAATTTGACCTATCCCAACCCAATTACACCATAAATACCTTAGTGCATTTGCAGGAAAAATATCCAGAACATGAGTTTGCCTTAATTATGGGGGAGGATAATCTCAAAAACCTTCATAAATGGAAAAATTATGAAGTTATTCTAGAACATTATAACATTTATGTATATCCTAGAATCTCTGAAGGAACAATACAACATCAATTTAAGGATCATCCCAAAATTCATCATGTAGCTGCTCCAATTATGGAAATCTCCTCAACGGCCATTCGTAAAGGCATTGCAACAGGTAAGAATGTAAGACCTTTACTGCCGGACTCTGTCTTTATCTATATGGATGAAATGAATTTTTATAGGTAGTAAGCTTAAGTAAATATAAAAAGAAACCGCCCGTTCTAATTAACACTAGAAAATGAGCGGCTTCAAACTAAATAACCAACCAAAAACTTATTTATATCTTCAAAAAACCATCAGGCTTTATTTTTTTATTTACTCTATAACGAGAAGGCAACTACTTCATTGTCTGATAAATTATAATCTAATGTTAAAGTTTTGCTGCAAGCTAATAAAGATGCTTCACTATTATTTTTATAGTTGCAATTGGCGTGCCAATACAGTTGACATATTGCTAAAGTTTCCTAAAAATTTGCCACCTCATCAACTGCTAAATACCTAATTTTGATTTTTACATCTAAAGTTTAGTAATGAAACAACAGGTCTTTGGTGTTATTGGAGGCGGAAGTTGGGCTACAGCGCTCACCAAAATGCTTTGTGAAAATTACACTCAGGTAGGCTGGTATATGCGCAATCCTGATGCGATACAGCACATTAATGATTTTGCTCATAATCCTAACTACCTAAGTGCCATAGAATTCAATCCCGATCAACTCAAACTAAGTAATGATATTAATGACATAGTGACTTTTGCAGATGTACTCATTTTTGCTATTCCTTCAGCCTTTGTGGGAGTAGAATTGGAATCCTTGACTGCGTCATTGGAAGGAAAACTTATTTTTTCGGCAGTAAAGGGAATTGTCCCAGAAAGTGGCAAACTTGTTGGCGCCCATTTCAATGAGTATTATGACGTACCTGAAAACAATATTGGTGTAATAGCTGGTCCTTGTCACGCTGAAGAAGTAGCTTTAGAACGTCTTTCATATTTAACAATCGCTTGCGCGAAAAAGGAAAAGGCGACTCTACTTGCCAATGCACTTTCTACGCCCTATATACGTTGCAAAACCAGTGATGATCTTATTGGGATAGAGTATGCGGCTACCTTAAAGAATATTTATGCTATTGCTGCTGGCATTGCTCATGGATTAGGCTACGGGGATAACTTTCAAAGTGTTTTAATTAGTAATGCCATAAGGGAAATAGAGCGTTATGTCCAAAAAGCACATATGCTTAAGCGTAATATTAATAATTCAGCGTATTTAGGAGATTTACTAGTCACAGGATATTCTATATTTAGTCGCAACCGTATGTTTGGTAATATGATTGGTAAAGGCTATACGGTAAAAAGTGCACAAATAGAAATGTCTATGATCGCTGAAGGCTACTATGCTACTAAAAGTTGTTATGATCTCAATGAGCAGCGAATTAAAAAAGCAAAAACACCTATTCTCAATGCCATGTACACTATCCTTTACGAAGGAAAGTCACCTAAGAAAGTAGTTAAAAAGCTGTCTGCGAAGTTAGATTAAGTCTAATTGATAAAAGCATACCCTATTGTTAATGCAAAACTACTTACCCCTAAATTACTATCTGAATCTATAGTTCCTAAGGTCGAAAATCTTCCCTCTAAAATCCAGTTTTTATACTCATAACCAGCCCCAAAATTAATCCCTATAGTTGGATCAAAATTTGTTATATCATTTCCTAAGGTTTGTGTTAGTGTCGAGCCTCCTATATCAAAACTAGAAAGTACCCCAACGTTTGCAACTATCCTACTTTCTTCATTAAGGAAAAATGAATGCCTGAGATGAAATCCTAAATCTACGGTATTATATTCTATATTTATATTCCGTTTTAATGCACTATTTGTAAGCGTTGTGTAGGAACAGATCATTACTGGTTGATTAATAAATGGAGTT
>CAZDFA010000128.1:0-6565 GCA_964504555.1 uncultured Flavobacteriaceae bacterium
GGTTCGAATCCCTCTTTCTCCGCAAAAAGCCCTGTTATCGCAATGATGATGGGGCTTTGTTTTTTGAGTTGACAGTATCGTTGACAGTTGTAGCTTATTTAGCTTTGATTTCCCTTATCCTTTGTTTATCAATTTCCGAGTACTCTGACCAGCATCCATTACTTAAAGACCATAGATTCTTTTTAGTATCAGTTTCCGTGTAGAGTGATGTAAAATAATCACGAATTTCTTTATAGGAGTTAAGGTTGGATAGCGATCCATCTGTAGACACAATATTTTCAAAGACATTATAAATGGGTCTGGAATAACTTTCTATTACCTTTTCTGATTCAGAGTCCAATATGCTAAATACATATTCTCCAATATTATCGCATTTGAGGACTGAAATTTTTTTATTCAAATTCTCTATATCATCAAAAAAATCTTGGGCAGTAATAGGTAGTTCGTCAGTATTAACTATAGTTGTTGCTCCAAGAAGAAAGGGTGATGTTTTGTTGACAATAGTATGTGTTCCAGTATGATTTTTCTAATTCTGGCTCTCCGTTTTCTTGCGCGATACTAATGAGATTTAGCATCATTATCTGGGTAATGGTCTTGCGCCTTGCTCTACCCTTTAAAGCCTCTTTCTTGCTTAGGTCTGAACCTTCTCCGTTTACAATTACGTGCCTTTGTCCTGTTTTGTTTGTCCCGTTATCTGCTAATGTATCCAGATATAAGCTATTCAGATTTAAATGCTAATAATGGGACTATGGCATTAGATACTTGGGGTAGAATGGTTTTAGACCCAAACTTTAATGAAGATATAGAAGCAACAAGGCAACACCTTTTAGACTATTGTGAATTAGATACCAGGGCGATGGTTAAAATTTATGAGGTGTTAAAAGGCTTATAATCTATTATTTCAGTTTTGGTATTGAGTTTATCCTACTAAAACCGCAGTTCCTACTATAGAAATCATGGTATAGTAACCATTGGCGCCAAAGTTTTCGACATCTACTTTAATGCCTACTATTGCATTGGCCTGTAATGCTGTTGCGTTAGCAACTAGTTTTTGAAAAGCGTCTTCTTTTGCATCATCTAATCCCTTTTCATAATTTTCTAATCGCTTTTTCAATTTTAATGAATCCTTAAAAGACAATCCTTTGTACGCATTATTAATAGTATAATTAGTACCTGTAACAATACCTAAGTATTTTTTTATTTCTTTTCCTGCTATGGTGTCTGTTGTAGTAAGAATCATATGGATTTTTTTTGTATTTTCTTTGTTTTTCAAAGCTTATACATTAAACAAGAAGTGCATCACATCTCCATCATGTACCACATAACCCTTCCCTTCTACTCCTAATTTACCCGCTTCACGCACTTTTGCCTCGCTACCAAAAGAAACATAATCATCATATTTAATAACCTCTGCGCGAATGAATCCCTTTTCAAAATCGGTATGGATGACACCCGCTGCCTGCGGTGCTGTAGCCCCTATCGACACAGTCCAGGCACGTACTTCTTTTTCGCCTGCGGTAAAATAGGTTTGCTGATTGAGCAATTTATAGGCGCCTCGTATAAGCTTTGCAGACCCTGGTTCAGATAAACCAATATCTTCCAAAAAGATTTGGCGTTCTTCATAATCATCTAGTTCGTTAATATCGGCTTCAGTACCTACAGCAAGTACCAGTACTTCGGCATCTTCATCTTGCACCGCTTCTTTAACTTTTTCGACATAGGCGTTACCCGTAACCGCACTGCCTTCATCTACATTACAGACATACATCACAGGTTTGTCTGTAATAAGTTGTAAAGGCTTTACATACTCTTCTCTATCATTTTCTTCAACTGCAATAGCTCTAACCGATATCCCCTGCTCCAGTCCTTCTTTTAACAGCAACAAAGCAGCTTCTTCTCTTTGAGCATCTTTATTTCCTGTGCGAGCTGCACGTCCTACTTTGTCTATTTTCTTCTCAACCGTCTCCAGATCTTTGAGTTGTAACTCAATATCTATTGTTTCTTTATCTCGTATAGGGTCTACACTCCCATCAACATGAACTACATTGTCATTATCAAAACAACGCAATACGTGTAGGATAGCATCTGTTTCTCGGATATTGCCTAAAAACTGATTACCAAGACCTTCACCTTTACTGGCGCCTTTTACCAAACCTGCGATATCTACTATTTCGACAGTTGCAGGTATTACTTGCTCTGGATTGACTAAGGATTCTAATTTTTCTAATCTCGGATCGGGTACATTTACTACGCCTATATTTGGTTCGATGGTGCAAAAAGGAAAATTGGCACTCTGCGCTTTGGCATTGGACAAACAATTAAACAAGGTTGACTTTCCTACGTTGGGTAATCCTACAATTCCGGCTTTCATAGTTTAGGTATATGCTTTCGCGAAAAGCTAAAAAATGCTTTCGCCTTAGAGATCGCAAAGATAATAGAAGCTTATAATTATACCGTGCTTAATTGCACTAGGACTTGGTCTTTTTTCCTAGTGTACCATACCACTGTGTCAAGGTATTTTCGGCTGGTTTAAATCGTGGTGTAAAATCTACATTGGTCTTCATACGCTCGGGGGTAGATGTGGTGTGCCATTGCCAAAAATAGCAGCCAGCAAACCAAGGTTTATCCCATAATTTCTGAAACAGGGCTTCGTAGGCTCTGCGCTGGGTTTCGTCAGATTTCTTTTTGGAAAGTGTACCAAAACGCGATCCCCACTCCCAGGGTTTTATAGTTGCTTCATTGTCACTACGATATCCGATTTCTGTGAATAAAATAGGCCGTTTATATGTTTTTGAAGCTTCTTTTAATTTGGGTATGTGTTCATCCCAACCTTCTTTAATGGCTTCTAGTTCTGGGTATTTTTCTTGCGTAAGCGGGAAATAAGCTTGTATCCCGATATAGTCCATTTGTTTCCAAAAAGGTATGGCTTCAATCGGGTCATCCCAATTGGCCGCATAAGTCAACTTGCCTTTATAGATTTTCTTAATGTCATTAATCAAAGTCATCCAAGCTTCTGGCTTATGTTGAATAGCCGTACGCAGTTCTGTACCTACGCAAAATAATCCTACTCCTAGTTGCTCTGCCATACCAGCATAATGCAACATATGCTTGCGATAGGAAGTAAACCAGGTGTTCCAATCTTCTTCTGAAAGGGTGATATTGGATCGCCATCCATCTCGCATCCATATGTGGGGTTTGAGTTGTACGTGCAGTCCTCTGTTATGCAATATATTAATACGATTGGCAAAACTCGAGTCGCGACGGGACCATTTGCCTTCTTCTCTCCTTAACACTAGCGCATTGGTTCGCTCTGTTTCTTGATACATAAAAGGAATTACTGCAACCCATTCAATATTATCCTTTATCAATACATCAATGGCTTTTTGATAATCATCCCTACGTGAAAAAACACTCATTCCTCTGTGTTTTCCATCCTTAGCATATAGGTTTTTTGTATGTCCTGATGTATTTTCTACCTCATAATCCCAGGTAAAATCTAAAGTTTCAAAACTATTGTTATAGTGAACAGCGCGTACTCCAAAAATTAATACCGAAATTGGCAAAAGCAGTCTGAATACGAATTGCTTAAATCCTACTCGCCAACCTTTTTGCCGAAACAATCGAATAAAATACTTAGTTAGAAGAACAACGCCAAAAACACCAATAAAAAGAAGATGTAGTACAACCAAAAAGCTAGGATTGCTAAAAAGATCATAACATTGCTCTACAAATTGATTCCAACTAAAGCCTTCACGAAACATGAATATAGCAAGCATAAGCATTGTAGCAAGCCAAGTCAATGTGTAAATAAAAAGAGTAAGTTTTATATTTTTTTTCATACACATGGTGTAATCCTAAATACGAGACGAATTTAAGGCTAATTTGTTTCCATTTATCCTATCTCAAAAATTTAAGCTTTAGATTCCTATAGTTTGTATGAATACCCAAAGCCAATGCCAAGAATATCATTTTGAGTATTTATATAATCATAGCCCAATTCAACAAAAAATTTGCCATAGTTTGTTCCGTAATTCAAATTTAGAAATGAAAGTATACTTTCTCTATTAGTCTGCAATGGGCTTGCAAAAGTTCCTAAACTTCTTAGGTAAGTCAATTTAAATAAGGTATTGATTTTTTTAAATTTAGTATCTATACCAAGATTAATGGCCTGTACTCTATTGTTATCAGGCACTTGTATAATTGGAAGCCCTATCGTAGCACCATCATACGTCCAGCCGCTTCTATAAATTCCATTATTAAAATAATTATCTCGTCCAGCTGTTCCCGTTCCACCACTCTGACTTATGGTTTGTATATACTCTATAATTAGTCCATCAAGTACAAAATCAAAATTGTCTTCTTTGGGTTTGTAATAGAAACCCCAAATACCATCAGGAAAGTTTTCTAGCCTTGTCCCAGAACCATCCTCTATTGGATGATTCCAATAAAACTTATAATCTGCCGAGAGAGAACTGGTAGTATATTCAAAAATATATGCCCCGATGGAATTTCCTAGCGCATTGTTTTGGTCACTTTCTGTTGCTTCTTCATTTGCCTCACGGGCTAAAAACACATCAATAAAGTCTCCAATTCCAGTGGGTTGTCTTCCTTCAATTGGTGAAACTCCTCCCCATTGAGCCACATGCTCTAAACCTGCATAAAACCGATTTCTGGCATTAGGTGTCCAATATACTCCACCCTTTTTATAATGAACCAACGTACCGTTCACAAAACGATTATCATTTAATTCATAATGGGCTATTGACCAGTCAAAAGCGATCTTTTCTGAAACTTTAGTAGGTGATTTTGATGTAATAAGTACTCCTGGTAATGCTCTGGCATTACCAGAGAGTAAGAAATTATCTTTTACAATACCTAAACCACCAAACTCATCTTGAACTTCTTTACTACCGACTGTAATACTTAACCAACGGTTTTCAAACTCGACATATAATTCTTTACGTTGTAAATTTTCCACCGCATTGTCTCGTAGAAAATAGCTCGCAACTGCGTTAAATCTAGCTTGGCTCTTTAACTTCAATGATTGATTGACTTCAAGAATACCATTAAAGTTTGATTGAGAAGAAAGATCATTATTTGTATTTGAAAAGCCCCAAAATGGCAAACTATCTCTTGTACTTAGCCATCCTGATGCTTCAAAATATCCCCCAATTGAGTATTCTTGGGCTCTTGACTCGCAAATGTTAAAAAGAGCAAAGACAAGTAGAAAACAGTAGCGCATGCTTTTTTGATTCAGGCTCAAATAAAAGAATATCTCAGGAAACAATATGATTTAAACTTATAAAGTTTACTAAAATCAGATGACAGAACGTACATCTAAATCTTCAAAAATAGAATTGTTACTTCTAAAGTTAGTCACTAATTTTTTTAGTTCTCTAACTACAGCTATTGTATTTCTTTCCCTTAGTGCATTTTCAATAATAACATTCACTTGTTTTGAAACCTGATAATGATTTCTTTCTAAATCTATAGCAATCATTATCTTCTTATTATGAGTAGGTCTTACGGTACTTTCATCATTTAGCAATTCTTCATATAATTTTTCTCCTGGTCGTAAACCAGTATAATCAACTTTAACATCCTTATCTGGAATAAATCCTGCTAGCTGTATCATTTTATGCGCCAAATCTTTAATCTTTACTGGTAATCCCATGTCAAAGACAAAAATCTCACCTCCTTTGCCCATTGTGCCTGCTTCTAAAACTAATTGACAAGCTTCAGAAATGGTCATGAAGTATCTTATAATATCTGGATGGGTAATGGTAATAGGACCTCCTTCAGCTATTTGCTTCTTGAATAAAGGAACAACGGAGCCATTAGAACCCAAAACATTACCAAAACGCGTGGTTATGAACTTGGTTACATTAGGTTTTCTAGAGTGTTCAAAAAATAGCGACTGTACATACAATTCGGCGGCCCTTTTAGATGCGCCCATAACATTTGTAGGATTAACTGCTTTGTCTGTAGATACCATCACAAAGTGCTTAACGTTATATTCCAAAGACAAGTCTGCCAAGTTCTTTGTTCCATGTATATTGACCAAAACACCTTCATTTGGATTTTCTTCAACAAGCGGTACGTGCTTATAGGCCGCGGCATGATAAACATAGTCAATTGAAAATAGGTCGAATATTTCACTAAGTCTTACTTTGTTTCTAACATCACCAAGTACAAACTCAAAATCAATTTTTGGGAATTGTTTGCTTAACTCAAGATTGAGATCATGTAAAGGAGTTTCGGCCTGATCCAAAATAATTAACAATCTAGGTTTACACGCTGCAATTTGCCTAGCTATCTCACTCCCAATAGAACCAGCACCTCCTGTAACAAGGACGATACTATCCTTAAGTTGATGTTGTGTCTCTTTATTATCTATGGCAATAACATTACGATTCAATAAATCTTCTATCTGGACATTTTGTAAGGCACTAGAAATAGACTTGCCTTCAACCCAATTAGATAATTGTGGGGTTTTAAGGATTTTAATATTGTTATCAAGTAGCTTATCCGTTAAATCATTTTTCTTTAATGCTTCAAAATCATC
>CAZDFA010000129.1:0-6467 GCA_964504555.1 uncultured Flavobacteriaceae bacterium
CCGCATTGCATAATGAAAATCCAGAATTATATACAGGTTTTCAGAATGTCAAAACGGGAAGAATATTAGCAATAATTGGTGTAGTTTTAAGTGGATTATATATAGCTATTTTGATTGCTTCCTTCGCAATATACGGTTCGCAAATATTTGATCCAGAATTTAGTCAACAATTATTAGAACAGTATCAATAGGTTAAAAAAAATAATTTTATAATTAAAAAGTGCCTCAATTGAGGCACTTTTCCTTTTAAGGGATTTTGAATAATTACGATTCAAAATCCTTTAAAGTATCTATTATAATAGCAACACAATCTAATAACTGTTGTTCATTCATAACTAATGGCGGTGCAAAACGTATAATATTACCATGAGTAGGTTTTGCCAATAACCCATTATCTCGAAGCGCTAAGCAAATATTCCAGGCAGTATCACTGTCTTCGTTATCATTAATAACGATTGCATTCAGTAACCCCCGACCTCTAACTAGTTTTACTATTGAACTCGTAGTTATATAATCATTTAGTTTTTCGCGAAAGAGTTCGCCCAGCTCACGAGCATTTTGAGCAAGTTTTTCATCTTTTACTACCTCAAGTGCCGCTATAGCCACCTTTCCCGCAATAGGATTACCGCCAAAGGTACTCCCGTGCTGTCCAGGCTTTATAACATCCATTATTGTATTATCTGCCAATACTGCCGACACAGGATAAGCACCGCCTGACAATGCCTTACCCAAAATTAATATATCCGGTCTATTATAACTAGCCTGTTGCTCACAATGCCCTTGGCAGCTACAATTACCACAAACAGCCAATAAAGAACCTGTGCGGGCAATACCAGTTTGTATTTCATCAGCAATAAACAATACATTATGTGCATTGCACAAGGCCTTGGCTTTAGCCATATAATCGTCGGCAGGGGTGTAAACACCTGCTTCACCTTGGATAGGTTCTACTAAAAAACCCGCAATGCTTGAAGCTGATGATTGCAATACTTCCTCAAGAGCATGAATGTCATCGTATGCAATTTGAATAAATCCTGGTGTATATGGACCAAAATTCTTTCGAGCATCAGGATCGTTAGAAAACGAAATAATTGTAGTGGTACGTCCATGAAAATTATTAGAACAGACTATAATTTGTGCTTCGGCTTCAGGAATCCCCTTTTTTTCATATGCCCATTTGCGAGCCAATTTTATTGCTGTTTCAACAGCTTCTGCTCCAGTATTCATAGGCAATAGCTTATCAAACCCAAAATATTGCGTAGCATAAGCTTCATATTGACCCAAGACATCATTGTAAAAAGCCCTGGAAGTCAATGTAAGTGTCCTTGCTTGAGCTGTCATAGCCTTTACTATTTTTGGGTGACAGTGCCCTTGATTTACTGCCGAATAAGCCGATAAAAAATCGTAATAACGCTTTCCGTCAACATCCCAAACGTAAACCCCTTCTCCCCTAGACAATACTACAGGAAGAGGGTGATAATTGTGCGCACCATGTGCATCTTCTAAAGCCATTGCCTCTTTCGAAGTCAATTGATCAATAGCAGTCATAAATAAAAAAATTAAAATTAAATACTAAGTGATTCCTACTGTACCTTTATCCTTTCAGTACTCCCGATAGTAATCGAGACGAAAATTCAGCGTGGGAGAGAAATCATCCCTTTGGTAAATGCAAATTACAAATTATAACTCAGTTGAAAAACGGATAGCTCCATTAAGAATTATCTATTTTTGCACGATGGCTCGAAGAAAGCAAAATCGTAAAATATTCCTTGAAACCCCTGTCACTGATGCTGGTGCAAAAGGCAAAGCAATTGCGCACGCACCAGATGGTAGAGTAATCTTTTTAACCAATGCGGTTCCAGGAGATGTGGTAGATATTCAGACTACTAAAAGAAGAAAATCCTATTATGAAGGTCAGGCAATACGGTTTCATACGCTTTCGCGAAAGCGTACACAGCCAGCCTGTAATCATTTTGAGGTCTGTGGAGGTTGCAAATGGCAGCATATGAATTATGAATACCAACTGCATTACAAACAACAGGAAGTTGCCAATAACCTAGAACGTATTGGACATTTAGAATTGCCAAATTTATTGCCCATTGTAGGAAGCAAGCAACAGTACAACTACCGTAATAAAATGGAGTTTAGCTTTTCGGCAAATAAATGGTTGACTCAAGAAGAAATAGATGCAGGTACTGTCATTAAAGAAAAAAGAGCCTTGGGATTTCATATAGCAGGTATGTGGGATAAAATTCTGGATATAACCCAATGTCATCTTCAGCCAGAACCGAGTAATGCTATACGCAATGGTATTCGTGAGTTTGCCATAAAAAATGACTTATCCTTCTTTGATACTAGAAAACAAGAAGGCCTTTTAAGAACTTTAATGATACGTACTACCACGACTGGTGAAGTTATGGTACTTGTACAGTTTTTTAAGGAAGAAGCACACAACAGGAAATTATTACTAGACTATATAAAAAATACCTACCCTGAAATTACATCCCTTCTCTATGTAATTAATAATAAAGGAAATGATACAATATATGATCAGGAAGTTATATGCTATTATGGCAAAACCTACATTACTGAAATCATGGAAGGTTTACAGTTTAGAATTACAGCAAAATCTTTCTACCAAACCAACCCTGAGCAAGCCTATGAATTATACAAGATCACTAGAGATTTTGCAGAATTAACAGGCACAGAAACGGTTTACGATCTATATACCGGTACTGGAACCATTGCACAGTTTGTAGCAAAAAAAGTGAAAAAGGTAGTCGGGGTTGAAGCAATCCCAGAGGCTATTGATGCGGCTATAGAAAATGCTCAACTCAATAAAATTACCAATACCCATTTTGAAGTAGGTGATATGAAAAAGGTTTTTAATGATGCATTTATTGAAAGACATGGCTTGCCTGATATTGTTATTACAGATCCGCCACGAGATGGGATGCATCAAGATGTTGTTAAACAACTATTAAACATCACCCCAGAAAAAATAGTTTATGTAAGTTGCAATAGCGCAACACAAGCGAGAGACCTTGCGTTACTAAATGACCACTATAAAATTACTAGAGTTCAACCAGTAGATATGTTTCCGCAAACCCATCATGTGGAAAATGTTGTATTATTAGAAAAGAGGAGTTGATTTGAAGATATCCACTAAAGTTCTTTATTTACTATTCTTTACAGTCTTTTTCTCCTGTGAACGAGATGATTTATGCCCAGAAGATGCGCAAATTACACCGCAATTGGTAATTGATTTTTTTGATATAAATAATCCATCAGAATTACTAGCACCTACTAATCTTCTTATAATTGAAGAAGGTACAGAAAACAGCTTTGCTCCTTCTGGCACTACAATCTTTGTCCCTTTAAGAACTAATGTAGATCAAACACGCTTTTTATTTGTATTGAATAGTACAAATGAAGAAAATGACTTAACTAATCCTCCTAATACAGATTTAATAGTTTTAGATTATAATAGGACTAATGACTTTATAAGTGAAGCCTGTGGTTTTAGGGTAACCTTTTCTGGCTTACAAGAGCAAACGGATGCGCAGAATGATGGATTCTGGATTGAGAATATAGAAATAGTAAACCCTCTAATAGAAAATGAAAATGAAGCGCATATTCGTATTTTTCATTAGTTATCTATTTTTGGGGTGCCTTATAGTATTATCCCAAAAGATAGAAACAGAAAAAAAAATAACTGCCAAGGTTGTAAATGAAGATACTACGGCAATTAACAATAAAAACAGTTATGGGCTACGTATAGGTATTGATCTATCCAAACCTGCTCAATCCTTTGTAGAGTCAGAGTTTACTGGATTTTCCATTGTCGGAGATTTTAGAATTAGTCCCAATATCTTCCTTGCTGCAGAAGTTGGTACAGAGTCTACCACATTAGAGTTTCCGAGACTCACGGTGAGTGGCGCAGGAAGTTTTATAAAAGGAGGATTTAACTACAATTTCTATGATAATTGGTTTGGTGAACGCAATTTAATATTTGTTGGAGCTCGATTGGGCTTTGCCACCTTTAATCAAACAATTGAATCCTTTACAGTAAGTTCTCAAGATTTTTTATTTGAACAAGATACTAGAAATACACCACAAGAATTTACTGGATTAAATGCCTTCTGGTTAGAGATCCAAGTGGGTATTCAGTTTGAAGTTCTGCGTCGTGTGTATGTAGGTCTTAATTTTCAGATACAAAATAGACTTGCAGAAACTGCTCCTGACGGTTTTCAAAATGTCTTCATCCCTGATTTTGGTGAACCTACTGAAGGAAGTAGCTTTTCTGTAGGCTTTGGCTATACTGTGTCCTATTTTATTCCCTTTTTCAAGAAATAGAACTATTCTGGAGTCTTTTGGAATTTGGCTTTTTTACTCCCTGAATACATTTCATACTTCACAAATCTACTTTCAAGACTAGCGTTAAATACTTTTATTTTCCGGCTTGGTCTTAAACCAACATGTTTCAAAGCTTCTATGTTTGAGGTAATAAACCATGCATGAGACCCCGGATAACCAGACTTTAAGGTGTCACCCAATTGTTTATAAAATACTTCCATTTCTACAGGAATACGCTCTCCATAGGGTGGATTAAATATCAGATGTATAAAGTCCTGACCCTCTTTTTTTGTATGGAAAAAATCTTTCGCTTTAAGCGAAATAAACTCGCTCAATCCCGCTTGAGTAATATTACCCTTAGCCTTGGATAATACCCGCTCTGATTGATCATAACCAATAAGACGATAAGGGCAATCCTTGACTCGTTTTAATGCAGCAGCCTCAATACGATCATACAAGTCAGGATCCCAATCTGGCCACTTTTCAAAGGCAAACTCTTTCCTATTAAGATTTGGCGGAATATTACATGCAATCATCGCAGCTTCGATTAGAAGTGTGCCACTACCACACATTGGATCCAATAGATCACATTGCCCGTGCCAACCGCTCAACATAATAAGACCAGCAGCCAAAGCTTCATTTATTGGAGCCACATTTGTCTGGGTACGGTATCCGCGATGATGTAAACTTGCACCACTACTGTCCAAAGAAACTGTACATCTATCTTGTTGTATATGAATATTAATACGAAAATCTGGATGCAAAGTATCTACGCTCGGTCTTGCATTTTCACGTTTGCGGAATTGGTCAACAATCGCGTCTTTAGTTTTGAAAGCGACAAACTGAGAATGGCTAAAATATCCGCTATTCACAGTAGCGTTTATGGCAAATGTATCTTGAATGTCCATATAGTCATCCCAGTGAATACGTTGAATATTGCGATACAAATCCTGTTCATTTTGCACACGAAATTCATTTATTGGCTTCAGAATTTTAATGGCAGTACGGCAGCATAAATTAGCTTTGTACATAAAGCCTGTATCTCCCTCAAAAGAAACATGCCTCACCCCGGTTTTTACCTGGCTAGCGCCCAAGCGTTTTAGTTCTCCAGCCAAAACTTCTTCAAAACCAAAAAAGGTTTTGGCAACCATTTTAAAATTTTGCATCGCAAATTACTTACCGCAAAAATACAGTATTTTTGCCCGCACGGTATGCAAGAAAACCTTCATATATATGCTATTTTATTTCCAATTCTAGGAGTGCTTTTAGGTTTTATAATTACCCTCATTTTTAAACTTTCCATTAATGTAGGAATCAAACTTTTATTGTCCTTTAGTGGCTCCTTTCTCTTGGGCATTATTCTATTTGAGTTTTTACCAGAGGTATATACTGCTACAACTATACAAACAGGTTTATTCATTACACTTGGACTGCTATTTCAGTTAATACTAGAATTCGGGTCTAAAGGAGCAGAGCATGGTCATATTCATCAGGAGGGAGCAATTAAATTTCCTTGGTGGTTGTTTGTGAGTCTAGCAATACATGCTTTTATAGAAGGTATTCCAATTAGTGAAAATAAAAGTTTGTTATTGGGAATTTTTATACATAAAATTCCCATTGCGGTTATTATATCAACATTTCTGTATGCGTCTAAAATTCCAAATTGGAAAATAGCTATGTTTCTAGTAGGCTTTGCCTTGATGACTCCACTTGGAGCCATAGTAAAAAATATAGTTCCCTTAGTTAATGACTACCTTATACAGATTAATGCCTTTGTTATTGGTATTCTATTGCATGTTTCCACTACCATATTATTTGAAACATCCAAAAATCATCAGTTTAACGCTTCAAAATTAGGAGTGATTGTTTTGGGGTTCTTGTTGGCATATTTTCTATAGATCTTAAGTTATTATTTATACCGTTTACCATCTTTAACTGCCAAATCAAATACCTGTAAATACTGTTGAAGTATTAAAATAAGCTCTGTCAAAAATACAAACTAAAGCTACTAGATGATTTATTTATACAATAATGTAATGTTTATGATCTAACTCGATTATATTCTGCTCTTCATAAAGCAATGTTATAATAACATTTACTCTATCCATAAA
>CAZDFA010000130.1:0-6415 GCA_964504555.1 uncultured Flavobacteriaceae bacterium
ATATAAAGTATCATTAGTTCGTATTGCTTACAAAACGTGTATCTTGTGGTCGTGATCTCCTATTCTTAGAGATCATAACTTTTAGATAACAAATAAGCCCTTTTAATTGGGGATTTTTGCACAATACCTAATATTATGTATGGATAACATATATATATTTATGATTGGCGCCCTCGTCATTCTTGCCATTGCAGATTTGGTTGTGGGTGTTAGTAATGACGCTGTAAACTTTCTAAACTCAGCAATAGGGTCAAAAGCAATCTCATTTAAGACTATAATGATTGTTGCCAGTATAGGCATAGCCTTTGGAGCACTTTCCTCTAGCGGTATGATGGAAGTAGCACGCAAAGGTATTTTTGTACCCAGTCAGTTCTACTTTAATGAGATCATGATCATTTTTATGGCAGTTATGATCACAGATATTATCCTCTTAGATATCTTTAATAGTCTTGGATTACCTACATCTACCACCGTATCTATCGTATTTGAATTACTAGGTGCTGCAGTATGTATGTCCATTATTAAAATAACAAACAACAATGAAGCATTAAATACGATTGTAGATTATATCAATACTGATAAAGCAACAGATATTATAGTAGGTATCTTGCTCTCTGTAGGTATTGCATTTACTATAGGAGCCCTTGTACAGTTTATCACCCGTTACCTACTCACCTTTAATTTTAAAAAGAAAGCAACTTGGGTAGCTGCCGTTTTTGGTGGTGTTGCTATTACCGCTATAGCTTATTTTATTATTATAAAAGGACTTAAAGGTGCTTTTATACTTCCAGATGAATTTAATGATTGGGCACAAACTAATCTACTCCTTTTCTTGGCTGCAAATTTTGTAGTATGGACAATACTATCCTGGGTATACATCCTAACACTTAAAGGTGATATCTATAAACTCATCATCATTTTAGGAACTTTTGCACTTGCCATGGCATTTGCAGGTAATGATCTGGTCAATTTTATCGGAGTCCCTATGGCTGCTTATTCCAGTTATTCCGATTGGAGTGCCTCTGGAGTACTCCCATCTAGTTTTAGTATGGAGAGCCTTGCAGCTCGCGTACAGACCCAGCCCATCTTGCTTTTAATAGCTGGATTAATTATGGTACTTACCCTATGGTTTAGTGAAAAAGCCAAACGTGTGGTTAAAACATCTGTAGACCTATCTAGACAGGACAAAGTGAAAGAACGCTTTAAAGCCAATTGGCTATCACAAAATCTTGTGAGAGTAGTTATTTCACTTAATCAGGTTTTTATAAAAATACTCCCCGATAGTGGACGTAGAGCTATTGAACAACGATTTACTCAGCCCATTACTGCTAGTCTTAAGAGTGTAGATGCCCCTGCATTTGACATGGTACGTGCAGCAGTTAACTTGATGATTGCTAGTGTGCTTATTTCTATAGCCACAGGAATGAAGCTACCATTATCTACTACTTATGTCACCTTTATGGTAGCTATGGGAACCTCTCTTGCAGATCGTGCTTGGGGAAGCGATAGTGCCGTATACCGTGTAGCAGGGGTGCTCAATGTTATAGGAGGTTGGTTCCTTACAGCCCTTACAGCCTTCACCGCTGCGGGGATAATGGCCTATTTAATGTACAAATTTGGAGTCCCAGCCATTATCATTTTGTTTTTATTTGCGCTATTTATGCTTACGCGAAATTTTCTTTCAGGAAAAAAGAAAAGTAAAGAAGCCAAAATTGAGTCTGACTTACAAAAAGCCGAAAGCCGAACCATAAAAGGAATTATTGAAGAAAGTGCAGATAATATTGCTATTACCGTTGCCCGAACTAATAAAATTTACACCAATACCTTACGTGGTTTAGCCAAAGGCAAATTAGCTAACCTAAAGAAAAGTCGGAAGGGTGTCGAAAAATTGAATGATGAGATAGATGACCTACGCAACAACATTGTTTATTTTATTAAAAATCTAGAAGAAACCAGTGTACGTGGTAGTAACTTCTACATCCAGACGTTAGGATATCTGGAAGATATGGCACAATCTCTAGAATACATTGCCCGCTCCAGTTATAAGCATCTTAATAATAATCACAAGCCACTCCGCTTTAATCAAATCAGAGATTTACAGGAAATCGATGAATTTTTACAAAATTATCTAGGTGAAACTGAAGCAGCTTTTGCAGCTATTGACTATGATAAAATAGGAACCCTTATTGAACAGAAACCAAGACTCTTTGAAGTTGTCTCTGAAAAAATAGAAAAACAAGTAACCCGCACACGATCTGAAGAATCTAGTCCAAAAAACACTACGCTTTATTTTGGTCTTTTATTAGAGACTAAAGATCTTATTACTGCCATAACAAACCTTATGGAATTATATTATACTGAGCGCAGGTAACTCCATGTTCTCAAAAAATCATATCTACACCTATTATAGATTTGGTATTCAAACTCTTTATAAGCATATATTAAGCACAACACACACAATTAAATCTAATCTATACTAGTGCATTTTCTAAATACAAAAGCCTGATGATAACATCAGGCTTTTGTATTTAAATAACTTCTTATTATTTAAAAGTTATGATCCACACATCAAACAATCATCATCACCTTCAGCAGCTTTTGCTTGCGCTATAATGGCTTTCATTTCTTCTGGCGTCATTGCCGATGTATTCACGGCTGCCTGAGTTTCTTGCTGTTGTTGTGCCTGTTGCACTTCATAAGCTGGTGCTGTCTCTTGTAAATTCATTTGCACCTGCATCTGCGCTGCTGCTTCTGCATGCTGCACTACCTGTGGTGGCACATTAGATGCAGCTTGCTTAGGCATACTTATGGTTTGCTGTTGTGCCATAGTTTGTGCCGCTCGTGCTGCTACTTGCTGTGTAGGCTTTGGTGCTTCTTTCTTCTCTGCAGCCAGACTAAATTTCTTAGCATCTACTGCAGATTTAGTTCTCAAGTAGTACATACCCGTTTTTAAACCGCTTTGCCAGGCGTAGAAATGCATAGACGTAAGCTTGGCAAAATTAGCTCCTTCCATAAAGAGGTTGAGCGATTGTGACTGATCAATAAAATAACCACGATGTCTAGACATATCAATGATATCCTTCATACTCATTTCCCAAACAGTCTTATACAATTCTTTCAATTCTTGAGGAATCACATTTATGTTTTGTATAGATCCATTTGCTCTCATAATGGCGTCTTTAAGCTCATCATTCCATAGGTTGAGTGATACAAGATCCTCCAAAAGGTGTTTGTTTACTACTATAAACTCGCCTGATAATACACGACGTGTATAAATATTGGAAGTATATGGTTCAAAAGCTTCGTTATTCCCTAGAATTTGTGAAGTAGATGCGGTAGGCATAGGTGCTACCAATAGGGAATTGCGTACACCATTTTTGAGTACTTTTTCGCGTAAAGCTCTCCAATTCCAACGACCACTTAATTCTTCATCCTTAATATTCCATAGATTATGCTGGAATTCTCCTTGTGAAATAGGTGATCCCTCATACGTCTGGTAAGGTCCTTCAGTAATGGCTAGTTCCATAGAAGCAGTTACTGCGGCAAAATAAAGGGTCTCAAAAATCTCCTGATTGAGCTTTTGTGCTTCATCACTGGTAAATGGTAAGCGTAGCTTAATGAAAGTATCTGCCAGTCCTTGTACGCCAAGTCCAATTGGGCGATGACGCATATTAGAATTTTCGGCTTCTTTAACAGGGTAGTAGTTGCGATCAATAACTTTATTCAAGTTTTTGGTAGCTCGTACTGTAATGCGGTATAACTCATCATGATCAAAAGCACCGTCCTTTACAAACATTGGTAAGGCTATGGAAGCAAGGTTACATACGGCAATTTCGTCTGGAGAGGTATATTCTAAAATCTCGGTACATAGGTTTGAAGACCGTATGGTTCCTAAATTCTTCTGGTTTGATTTACGGTTTGCTGCATCTTTATAGAGCATATATGGTGTTCCTGTTTCAATCTGAGACTCCATAATTTTTTCCCAAAGCTCGCGTGCTTTTATAGTTTTGCGCCCTTTACCAGCTTCTTCATATTGGGTGTACAACGTATCAAACTCATCACCATAGACATCAAATAGTCCTGGGCATTCATTAGGACACATTAGGGTCCACTTTCCATCTTCTTGAACGCGCTTCATAAAGAGGTCTGAAATCCACATGGCATAAAAGAGATCACGTGCACGCATTTCTTCTTTACCGTGGTTCTTTTTCAAATCCAAGAAATCAAAAATATCTGCATGCCAAGGCTCCATATAAA
This sequence comes from uncultured Flavobacteriaceae bacterium, assembly GCA_964504555.1. Taxonomy (GTDB): domain Bacteria; phylum Bacteroidota; class Bacteroidia; order Flavobacteriales; family Flavobacteriaceae; genus Dokdonia. Next base: position 4,258 of record CAZDFA010000130.1, read on the forward strand.
TGGCAAAAGAACCTTTACGCTTGCCGCCACCTTGATCTACATATCGTGCTGTGTCATTAAAGACACGTAACATAGGTACAATGCCATTTGATGTTCCGTTAGTACCTCCTATATATGATCCAGTAGCGCGAATGTTATGAATAGATAACCCTATTCCACCTGCGCTCTGTGAAATTTTAGCGGTTTGCTTTAATGTATTGTAAATACCATCAATACTATCATCCTGCATGGTCAATAAAAAGCAAGATGACATTTGTGGTTTTGGTGTTCCAGAATTAAAGAGTGTTGGCGTAGCGTGGGTAAAGAATTTTTTGGACATCAGCTCATAGGTCTCCTTGACCGCTTCCATGTCATCTAAATGGATACCTATAGAAACACGCATCAACATATGTTGTGGTCGCTCTGCAATTTGACCATTAATTTTAAGCAAATATGACCGCTCTAATGTTTTAAACCCAAAATAATCATAGCCAAAATCCCTATTGTAAATGATGGTAGAATCAATCTCATCTTTATGATCCATCATGATTTTATACACATCGTCAGCAATGAGTGGTGCTCTCTTCCCCGTTCGCGGATTGACATATTCATACAAATCTGTCATCACCTCGTTAAAGGATTTTTTAGTGTTTTTATGTAGGTTAGACACTGAAATACGCGCTGCAAGTTTGGCATAATCAGGATGAGTGGTGGTCATAGTTGCAGCTACTTCTGCAGCAAGGATGTCTAACTCACTAGTAGTTACTCCGTCATATAAGCCTTCAATTACTCGCATTGAGATCTTAACCGGGTCAACAAGATCACTTAGCTCATAGCACAATTTTTTAACTCTAGCTGTGATTTTGTCAAACATCACCGGCTCCTTGCGACCATCTCTTTTTACTACATACATATAATTTTCGATTTGTAATCTCAAAAATGCTATGCATTCACTTTTGAGATTAGGTGGTTTTTAGCTGGATTAAAACAGCAAAAGCTGCTTGTTATTTTAAAATTTTATGAATCGCCTGTTGGTTAATAACCACGCATACGCGAAAATAGACGAGCATAAACTATGCCTAGCTCGAGTAATACTATTTAGAAGTCAGCATCAAAGCTGATTTTTTGTCCTTCGGAATCATTGTTAAGGACACCTGCTTTCTGATATTCAGAAACTCTTTTTTCAAAGAAATTGGTTTTCCCTTGTAGTGAGATCATATCCATAAAATCAAAGGGATTGGTTACGTTATATTCTTTCTCACAACCTAGCTCAACGAGCAATCTATCAGTAACATATTCAAGATATTGCGTCATCAATTTGGCATTCATGCCAATAAGACTTACTGGTAATGACTCGGTGATAAATTCACGCTCAATATTTAATGAATCTATAATAATACTTCTAATACGTTCTTTTGGTACTTTATTAATCAAATGATGATTGTGTAGATGTACTGCAAAATCACAATGCACCCCTTCATCTCTTGATATTAATTCATTAGAAAAAGTAAGTCCCGGCATTAAACCGCGCTTTTTTAACCAAAATATAGAACAAAAAGCTCCTGAAAAGAAAATCCCTTCTACTGCAGCAAAAGCGATAAGACGTTCAGCAAAGCTTGGACTCTCAATCCATTTGAGAGCCCACTCTGCTTTCTTCTTGATCGCTGGAAAATTTTCAATGGCATTAAACAGCGTATCTTTCTCCTTCTCGTCCTTCACATATGTATCAATAAGTAGGGAATAGGTTTCAGAATGGATATTCTCCATCATAATTTGAAATCCATAAAAGAATTTAGCTTCTGAATATTGAACTTCATTTACAAAATTCTCAGCTAAGTTTTCGTTCACGATACCATCAGATGCGGCAAAAAAGGCTAAAATATGTTTGATGAAGTAGCGCTCATCGTCAGTCAACTTAGTACTCCAATCTGTCAAATCCTGATGTAAATCAATCTCCTCTGCTGTCCAAAAACTAGCTTCAGATTTTTTATACCATTCCCAAATATCATGATGCTGAATTGGGAAAATCACAAATCGGTCTTTATTTTCTGCTAATATGGGCTCTACTGCACTCATCGTTGTCCTTCGTTTTTAGTTCTTCTTGTTACTAGGGACTAACAAATATCAATAAAAAAGGAGGTGAGCTTTCTTATTTAACATTGCCGTTATCCACAAAGTT
>CAZDFA010000131.1:0-6395 GCA_964504555.1 uncultured Flavobacteriaceae bacterium
TTAGTAGTTGATGAATATGGTAGCACCAGCGGTCTTGTTTCCATGGAAGATGTAATTGAAACACTCCTTGGTTTAGAAATTATGGATGAAAGTGACAATGTAGCAGACCTTCAAACATTAGCACGAAAGAACTGGGAAAAACGTGCCAAAAACCTTGGACTATTAGAGCAACCCAAAGATGAATAGCATTCGTATAGCCTTATTTTTTATAACCTTAAGCAGTATGGCTCAACAAGCAACTGTAAAAGAAGCTTTTCTAGAAAAATGGGCAAATTCAAAAAACTACCTCATTGCGATAGCAGAAGCCATGCCAGAAGATCAATATACCTTCCAACCTACTGAACGGCAAATGACTTTTGGGGATCAGCTACTGCATATTCGTGCCAATATGCTTTGGCTAGGAACAACACATTTTTCAACCGAAAAATTTAATAGGCATGCCCTTACTCAAAATGCTCCATCAGGAAAAGAAGCTATTATAGAAGCACTTGAAAAAGCCTTTGATGCTGTATACACTTTCGTGAAAACGACATCCGAAGAAGACTTACGGACAACTATCAACTTTTTTGCAGGTCCAAAATCCAAACTGCAAATACTCAATTTGCTACACGATCATGTGTCGCATCATCGCGGACAATTAGTCGTCTATCTCAACCTAAATGACATTGATCTTCCAGAATATGTCGGCTGGTAAGAACGCGTTAAATTACGGCTTAGCTTTGCAAAAATAACTACCTTTATTACCGTGGAATGTGCATACATCAACTCCCCGGTAGGAACCCTTAAAATTGACGGTAACGATGACGGACTGCGTGCTGTTACTTTTGTGGATGAAATCCATCCTGAAACCACTGTGATTCCAGAAATTCTAGAAGATGCTGCCTATCAACTAAAGGAATATTTTAAAGGAGATAGGACAGAATTTACCTTGAAACTGAACCCACAAGGGACTCCGTTTCAAAAACAAGTTTGGGAAGCATTACAACAAATTTCTTATGGAAAAACTAGCACCTACCTCACTATGGCTAAACGCCTAGGCGATCCCAAAGTGATACGTGCAGCAGCAAGTGCTAATGGAAAGAATCCCATTTCCATCATAATACCTTGTCATCGAGTAATAGGAAGTGATGGTTCTCTTACCGGTTATGCTGGTGGATTACATCGCAAAAAGTGGTTGTTGGATCATGAAAATCCTGTAAAGCAAACGAGTTTGTTTGATTAAAACTAAAAGAAATGTCACAAGGAAAACAATCAAGAACATTTCAAATAAAATTATTTACATATGAAATACATCAAAGGTTTTTTAAAATGGTTTGTCTTAATAATGGCTTTATTGTATATAACCGATTATGACTACATCTTACGTGGTGCGCGTATTGTTTACTTTACAGGTCATACCACTGCCTATATTGATGATTATCCTCATTTTGAAAATATGACCATTCAAAAGGGAACTCCTCAAGCTTGGCCAAAACACAAAAATTATAATCAGGCAAAAGCCACGCAAAAGCTAGAGCAAACTCATGAAAAGTTGGGTACTATAGCCTATGTGATCATTAAAAATGATTCCCTATGGTATGAGCACTACGCTCCTGATTATGGTCCTGACTCCAAGACCAATTCTTTCTCTGTTGCCAAAAGCATCACGGTGAGTCTTCTAGCTAAAGCTATTAAAGATGGCTACATTAAAAGTTTAGATCAGCCCATTGGGGATTTTTATGAGCAATACGCTGACGCGAAAACTACCGTAGGAGATCTTGCATCTATGGCTTCAGGGTTGGATTGGAATGAGAATTATACCAGTCCTTTTTCGGTGACTGCCAGAGCCTATTATGATGATGATATAAGCGAGACCATGCTTAATCAAGAAGTAGTGGAAGAACCCGGAAAATCCTTTAAATACCTGAGTGGAAGCACCCAACTCTTAGGGATCATTATTGAAAAGGCGACAGGCAAAAAAATAGCCGATTACCTCACCGAAAGCTTCTGGAAACCTCTTGGGATGGAACAGGACGCCCTCTGGCAGCTAGATGATGCAAACAATCGCGTGGCTAAAACCTATTGCTGCATAGCTTCCAATGCTCGTGACTTTGCGCGTTTTGGGAAGCTCTATAAGAACCATGGCAAGTGGAATGGAAAGCAAGTCTTAGATTCTGCCTTTACTATAAAGGCCACTCATAAACGCTTCATGGACGATGCTGAATATGGATATGGCTTTTGGCTAAGTGATCATTTAGACAAACATATTTTTGTGATGCGTGGTATTCTCGGCCAATATGTAATCACCATCCCCGAAGATGATCTCATAATTGTGCGCCTTGGACATAAGGTAGGCTCTTTTGGCCAATCCTCCTTTACTGAAGATTTTTATACCTATGTGGAGGAAGCGTATGCAATGTTAAATCAGCAATAACTTACTGAAAATTTGAGTTTTAAATATGATTGCATATTTTTAGGCCAATAATGTAATCGTATGATTAAGAAACTGAATCTGGAAAATATTCTGTTTTTAGATATAGAAACAGTGCCTCAATATGAAACGTATGATCAATTGGATGATGACACTAAATCGCTTTGGGAAGATAAAACACGATATGCTCGTAAAGATGAATTTACTGCAAAGGAATATTATGATCGAGCAGGTATCTGGGCAGAATTTGGGAAAATAATCTGTATCTCTGTAGGGCATTTCAAGTTAAGCGGAAGTGAAAGGCAATTCAGAACCACTACTTTTCATGGTGAAGAATCTAAACTTCTAGTCGATTTCAAAAACCTACTGGAAACACATTATAACCAATCCAATCATTTGCTTTGTGCTCATAATGGAAAAGAGTTTGATTTTCCTTATATCTCCAGAAGAATGATTATAAATGGTATTAATCTACCATATAAACTTAATTTATTTGGCAAAAAACCTTGGGAAGTCGCACATTTGGACACACTAGACTTATGGAAATTTGGGGATTATAAGCACTACACATCCCTTAAATTATTAGCAAATATCTTAGGTATTCCTTCTCCCAAAGAAGACATTGACGGTAGTCAAGTGCGTAATGTGTATTATGAAGAAAGTGACATAGATCGTATTATACAATATTGCGAACGCGATACCGTAACCGTAGCACAAATTTTATTACGGCTACGTAATGAACCACTTATTGAAAAACATCAACTACTATCAGTCTAAATAAAAGAGCCTCGTAAAAACGAGGCTCTTTTATTGGTTGCTTAAAGTACTTCTTAAAAAATTAAATTAACAAAATATTTTGAAATCTAACTATTTGTTTATCAAGATTTTGAGCAATATCTTTTTGATTTTTCCGATGTGGCAACATCGCAATTTATTGAGTAATGTATTGATAATTAAAATGCTACTCCGCCATTATTTAATTTAGACCAGTGTATTTATTGTTTAGAAATTCTAAACAAAACGACAAATGTCTTTTGAGCGTTTCTCGCATTACTTTATATTTTTGTTCATATGAGTTCGGAGATTTTACTAAGGGTACAAGAACTGAATATTTCTTTCACAACAAAAGAAGTGGCCAATAAGGTAGTTGACTCAATTTCTTTTAACATAAGTGATAATGAAATTCTAGCCATTGTTGGAGAATCTGGTTCAGGAAAATCTATTACCTCATTAGCAATAATGAAATTACTTCCCAATCAAGCGAAATATTCTGGACAAGTATTATACAATCAGCAAAATCTTCTTAGTCTGGATAAGGCTTCTTTAAGATCATTACGAGGTAATCAAATATCCATGATTTTTCAAGAGCCAATGAGCTCCTTGAATCCTTCTTTGACGTGTGGTTATCAAGTGTTAGAGATTTTACAACAACATACTTCACTTTCAACAAAAGAAGCTAAAAAAGAGGTGTTATCTCTTTTTGAACGTGTCAGGCTTCCCAGACCCGAGGCTTTATATAATTCGTACCCGCACCAATTGAGTGGCGGTCAAAAGCAACGTGTAATGATTGCCATGGCTATTGCTTGTAAACCTCAGATATTGATTGCAGATGAGCCTACTACCGCCTTAGATGTCACGGTTCAAAAAGAGATTTTACTGCTTTTAAAGACATTGCAGCAGGAGACAAAGATGAGTATTATTTTTATTTCTCACGACTTATCACTTGTGAGTGATTTTGCAGATCGGGTTGCGGTAATGTATCAAGGTAATATTGTTGAGATCGCTTCCGCGAAAGCATTATTCCGAAATCCGCAACATACCTATACTAAAGCTTTGTTGCGAGCAAGACCTTCAATGGGCAATAGATTACTACGCCTACCAACCATAAAGGATTTTATAGAAGGTAATCCTGCATTAACCATTGAAGCGCCTTCTGCTAGGAAGACAAGACATAAGGATTTGTATAAAAAAACACCTCTCCTAGAAGTAAATAATGTCTCTAAAACCTATTTGACAAATACCAGTCTTTTTAGTAAAAAACAAGCTGTTCATGCTGTAGATCAGGTTTCTTTTAAGTTATATGAAGGTGAAACTTTAGGCTTAGTTGGAGAATCTGGATGTGGAAAATCTACTTTAGGCAATGCCATTTTACATCTTGATCCAGCATCTGATGGCACAATTTTATTTCAAGGTAATAATATAGCAACGCTTGGTAAAGATGATTTGCGTGCGTTTAGAAAAGATGTTCAACTAATTTTTCAGGACCCTTTTGCTTCATTAAACCCAAGACTTACTGTTGGTGCTGCGATTATAGAACCTATGCTAGTTCATAAGCTATACAATAGCAAAAAAGAAAGAAAGGAAAAAGCATTGGAGTTACTAGCACGTGTTGGCTTATCTGAATCTCATTTTTACCGTTATCCCCATGAATTTAGTGGTGGTCAAAGACAACGCATAGGCATTGCAAGAACTATTGCTGTAAATCCTAAATTAATTGTTTGCGATGAATCTGTGAGCGCTTTGGATATATCAGTGCAGGCACAAGTTCTAAATCTGCTTAATGAATTAAAAGATCTCTATAGTTTTACCTATATTTTTATATCACATGATCTAGCCGTTGTAAAATATATGGCAGATCAACTGTTGGTTATGAACAAAGGTAAAATCGAAGAAATGGGAGAAGCCGATGCTATTTACGCTTCACCTAAAAAGTCATATACAAAACGTCTTATTGATGCTATTCCTAAAGGGCTTTAAAGCATAAATAAAAACACCTTCTTGGCTAAGTGAAAACAATTAAATAAAAACTTCAAAGCTTCCTTAAAGGAAAGAAAGTGGTGGTGTAGGTTAAAATTTTTCATCATACAGGTTGGCATATGGTTAAAACAAAATCCGCGAGGCTCCCCTCGCGGATTTCTAACAAATCATAACATTAAACACTCACAGTGAGCTGTCTACGTTATTTTATCAGACTCGAGGCATATTTGCCATTTAGCAGATTGCATCGAGTCGTGTCATAATTATGACTTGGGGACTGCTAAAGTAGAATTATTTTTTGTTTTGCCAAATATTTTTCTTAAAATTTTTATCAAATGTTAATTTTATGTGTATTTCATCGATTTTTAATTGTTTTTAATCTTACTTAAATTGTATTTACGCCGAAATGCCCATTTAATCGATGAAAAATTAAGTGTCGGATTTTGCAAATCCTAGTTTGAAAATATTCAAAACCTAAGTTCAATTTAACTTGTTCTTTTTGTGTCCGAAAATTCTCGTAATTCCTCCATTTTCTCGTTTGCCTTTTTTTCTGATATCCCGAACATCCTCCACTGGATAATAGGATCTCCCATAATTAGATCGAACATCTTCTCCAAGTCTGTGGGCTACTTGATTGGTTAATCGTATTACAAAAGCTTCTTCAGCATTGGGGTAAGACAAATTATGTCCAGCTTGATCTATTTTTTTATGACGCATTGTAGTGTTGCGCTTTCTTGCGTGATAGTGCTCAGTTTCATATAGCTCGTTGTAGCAATGAATCAATTCATGAGCCAGTACAGCCATTGGTGAGTTGTATCCTTTGTTTTTTGCAAACCAATTTTTTCTATGGTTTTTTCTAAAATACACGCCATGGGTGTCATAAAACCCTATGGTATTGTACTTAGGACTGTAAAAATTCTTCCCCTTAGAATATATTATTTTAATCCCGTTTACTTTGTCTTCAGTTAGCACGTCAATAATATCTACAGTCACTTTTTCTTCATTATCCAGATAGGTGACTGTAAGGGCATTTGTTTTATGAAGATAATCTAAGGCTTTTAAGGCATTGCGTAGGAATCGGTCAGCTATAATATTGTAATCCCTATTCTCAATATAACCATAAGAATGAAGTTTCTTATGCAGATCGCAAATAATCATTAAAATTGCATTTCCGGAATATCTCCCTCTACTAATAAGGCGCCTTCTGTAGCTTGTTTTATTTCTTCAA
>CAZDFA010000132.1:0-6334 GCA_964504555.1 uncultured Flavobacteriaceae bacterium
AATTGAGGTGAATCTGTATCTTCAAGACGTCTTAGTGTTACCATTTTATTAATGCGCTTCCAACCAATTTTGACCAAATCCCAGATCTACATCTAGGGGTACACTTAGTTGGTAAGCATTTTCCATTTCGGTTTTAACTAGCGATTTTATTGTTTCTAATTCGGGTTTATAAACATCAAAAACCAATTCATCATGTACTTGTAAGAGCATTTTGGTTTTATAATTACCTTCTTTGAGCTTTTCGTGAATATTGATCATGGCAATTTTTATGATATCTGCTGCGCTTCCTTGTATTGGAGCATTTACCGCATTGCGTTCTGCAGCACCACGCACAATGGCATTAGCACTATTTATATTTTTAAGGTAACGACGACGACCGAGCACGGTTTGTACATAACCATTTTCGCGTGCAAAATCCACTTGATCGCTCATATAATTGCGCAAGCGTGGATAGGTTTTGTAATAAGTGCCTATTAGTTCTTTGGCTTCGCTACGCGAAAGATCAGTTTGATTGCTTAAACCAAAGGCAGAAACCCCATAAATAATCCCAAAATTCACTGTTTTTGCATTACTTCGTTGTTCACGAGTGACCTCATTGATAGGGACATTAAATACTTTAGCTGCCGTAGACGCATGAATATCTTGTCCTTCTTTAAATGCATTAATCATCGTTTCTTCTTTACTTAATGCCGCAATTATACGCAATTCAATTTGCGAATAATCGGCAGCCAGCAGGGTGTGATTTTCATCACGAGGAATAAAGGCTTTTCGTACTTCACGACCACGTGCTGTGCGTATGGGTATATTTTGCAGATTGGGATTGTTAGAGCTCAAACGTCCAGTTGCTGCTACAGTTTGCATATAATCTGTATGCACTCTATTATCAATATTGACCTGATTAGGTAAAGCATCAATATAAGTAGATTTGAGTTTTGTTAGCCCTCGGTAATTCATGACATTCTGGATAATTTTGTGGTCTTTTGCGAGGTAAGAAAGTACATCTTCGGCAGTTGAGTATTGTCCAGTTTTGGTCTTTTTAGGCTTGTCAACTAGTTTCATTTTGTCAAATAGAATTTCGCCCAATTGTTTTGGTGAGCCTATATTGAATTCTTGTCCCGCTTCTTCGTAAATTTCTGAAGTTAGGGTTGCAATATCCTCTTCCAGTTTCGCCGAAAGGCTATTTAAAAACGGGATATCTAAATTGATACCTTCCAGTTCCATAGCGCCCAAAACGCTCAATAGCGGTACTTCGATTTCATCAAAAAGTTTACGAGTACCTGCTTCTTCCAACTCTTTTTCAAAATAGTGCTTTAATTGTAAGGTAATATCGGTATCCTCAACAGCATATTCTGTCTGTTTTTCAAGACTAACCTCACGCATAGAAAGTTGGTTTTTCCCTTTTTTGCCAATGAGCTCAGTTATAGAAACCGGCGAGTAATTGAGGTAAGTCTCAGCCAGTACATCCATATTGTGGCGCATATCAGGATTGATGAGGTAGTGGGCCAGCATTGTATCAAAGAGTTTACCCTTGAGTTGAACTCCATATTTTGCAAGTACCTTAATGTCGTATTTAAGGTTTTGGCCTATTTTTTCAATATTATCGGCTTCAAAGAATGGTTTTAACCAGTCTACGACCTCCTGAGCTGCTGTGCGATCTTCAGGGATGGGAATATAAAATCCTTTTCCTTTTTGCCAAGAGAAAGCAATACCTACAAGCTCTGCCGTTAAGGGATCTAGGCCTGTGGTTTCTGTGTCTAGGCACACCGTAGTTTGTTGTAGCAATTGTTCTAAGAAAAGCTTGCGCGAAATCGTACTATCAATGGTCTGATAAAAGTGTGGTATGTCTTTAATACTATGTCGAGTAGAAACTGCCTGCATTGCTTCTACTGTGGTACCACCATCGCCATCAAATAGGGAGAATTGACCTGCACCTGCTATCGTTTTCTTGGCCTTGATCTTCTCAGTACTCTCGTTATTAGATGATGCTACCTGTTGTGGTGGAGAAACTTCTCCAGAAAAGATTTTAACGAATTGATCTTTCATTCGACGAAACTCTAATTCATCAAATATTTTACCTACTTCGGCGGCATTGGGTTCTGATAGTTCATAATCGGTAGCATTAAATTGCACATCACAATCCAACATTATAGTTGCGAGTTGTTTGGATAGGAGGCCAAGTGCTGCATTGGCTTCAACTTTCTCCTTCATTTTGCCTTTAAGCTGATCAGTATTGGCTAGTAATTCTTCCATAGAACCGAATTGAGCCAGAAACTTCTTAGCCGTTTTGTCTCCCACTCCAGGAAGACCAGGGATATTATCTACGCTATCTCCCATCATTCCTAAATAGTCAATAACTTGTTCTGGACGTTCTACTTCAAATTTCTTTTGCACTTCAGGAATGCCCCAGATTTCAATACCATTACCCATTCGTGCTGGGCGGTACATGAAAATATTTTCAGAAATAAGTTGTGCATAATCCTTATCTGGGGTAACCATATAGGTTTTAAAACCTTCTTTTTCGGCTTGTTTGGAAAGGGTGCCTATAAGATCATCAGCTTCAACCCCTTCTCTTTCTATAATAGGAATATGCATCGCTTTGAGGATGCGTTTTATATAGGGAACAGCAATCTTAATAGCTTCAGGGGTTTCATCCCGATTGGCTTTGTATTCTGGAAAAACAGCTACTCTAGCCGAACTCCCGCCCTTATCAAAAGCTACTGCTAGGTGATCTGGGCGTTCTCTTCTAATGACATCAAGGAGGGAATTAGTAAATCCCATTATTGCCGAAACATCCATCCCAGTACTTGTGATCTTGGGGTTTTTAATCAAAGCATAATACCCACGAAAAATTAGCGCAAAAGCATCAAGGAGGAAAAGTCGTTTTTGGTCGGACATAAAAGACAATTTTGTATTCTTTCAAAGCTACAAAATTGCCTTCTTGCATTGAAATTTAGAATAAAAAAAGGGGTAGTAAACACTATCCCTTTATATTTCGGTATATCTAGAGCTATTAATAAAAAGTAGCTCGTTTATCGTCAATATCCGCAGCCTCTTTGAGTGCCGCTATTACTTTGGTGGTAACACTTTCCCGTGCTTTAATGGCTTCTTGATTGGCTTGTGCCGAATAACTGTCTAGGTCTGTGATATTGGCTTTTTTGGTAACTTTTACCACATACACTCCACGAGTACCTTCAATAGGGCCAGAGGTCTCACTTTCATTTAAGGAAAAGGCAGTACCCACAACTTTAGGTTCATTACCTGCTCCCGCTATTGTAGGACTAGACATACTCAATGCTCCCACTGTTTTCACCTGTTGATCATTGGCAGTTGCAATTGCATTTAAATCTGTTCCAGAAATAGTTGAACTAATTTGTTTTGCTTTTTTCTTATTACGAAGTATAGGAGTTACTCTGGCAGAAGCTGTAGTAGCATCCATCAATCCTTCTTTAGTTCTTTTGGTTACTTGAGCTACTATATAGCCATTGGTTACTTGAAATCTCTTAATGTCTCCAACACTGGTTTCATCTTCAAAGGCCCATTGTACAATACTACGCTGAAAACCTTCGCCAGGAAGAGTTTCATCTAAAGGCTTTATTGCATTTACAGGACGTACTGTATAGCTGCTTGCTTCGGCTACTTCATCAAATTTACCTTCACGGGCGGCGATTTCAAATTTTTGTGTTTCGTTGTAGACAGCACTTAAAGTGGAATTGGAAGGGATAATTTCTTTTGCGACTGTGGCCAGCTTTTGTACTTTTTGGAAGTTCTTCTGATCTAGTACTTCGATGATATGATAACCAAAAGGAGTTTCTACAATATCTAAATCGCCTTTTTTTCCTTCAAATATAAATGCGTCAAATTCTGGCACAAAAGTATTTTTGCGTTGGTAATCTAAATCACCATCCTTGTCTTTATTGGAAGCATCACTAGAAAAACTTGCAGCCAAATCACCAAATTTAGACTTATTACGTTTCACCACATTTAAAATACTATCTGCAAGTGATTTTGCTTCTTCTTTAGTGCGTGTTTCCGGAGAACGCTGCGCACCTAAATAGGAAACTAAAATATGTCTTGAACGTACTGAGTCTGGTAACCTGGATGTTTCCATAACACGATCTATCAATATAAAATTGGCATCCTTATACGGCCCATAAGTATCACCTTCTTCTAGCGTATACAAACTATCACGTACAGATGCAGGAAGTTTTGCTTTATAAACAAAGGCATTTTCGTAAGGCACATCAGAATACTCAGCAATGAAATCTGGTACTTGATCTGCAGGAATATCTTTTAGTCCAGGATCTTCCAAGCCATTACTGGATTTTTGTTTTACAAGCAATTCTGCCAAAGTAGCCTCAATAGCTTTTTCATCTTCTAAGGTTGGTTTGTCATCAAATTTCACAAAGCGAATACTTCGTGTTGCTTCTGTTTCAAACTCACTTTTATGATCGTTGATATACGCTTCAATTTCAGATTTTGATACGTTTACATCTTCATCGGCAATAGAGGTGTATGGTATTTGAACAAATTGTAGATCTACTGTATTTCCATCTAACTTATAAGCCACTTCACCATCTTTATCAGTAGCACCAACACCTGCCTTAATTAGGTTATAATAAATATCTTGACGTTCCTGATTTTCCAAATTTTTCTCAAAATTGAGCCAGGCACCATATTGAGCGGGGTCATTTTTTACCGTAGCGATATACTCTTGCATTTTACCTGGACTAAAAAAGCCATCAACATCTTGAAAGGTAGGATTGTTTTGAAGCGCATTTTTTAATAATTCATTCAGTCGCTCTTCAGTTACTGTTATGCCTAGTTTTTCATATTGTTCTTCCAATACAATGCGATTTACTTCTTGATTCCAAACAGCATTTACAGAGCGCAATCTGCTTCCTGTGGCTCCCGAGCGTTGTTCTTGCTGCTCTACCTTACGAGCAAAATCTTCTCTATTTATTTTTTCACCATTAATGGTGGCAAGGGTGCTTTGCTTGGAAACATCACTACCGCTTCTAGTTAATACATCAGATAATACAAATGCAAATAGTGCTAGTGCAATAATTAGTATAAGAAATATTGAGCGTTGTCTTATTTTATTTAAAATAGCCATATAACTTGTCTTTTATAGCATTGGAGCGCGAAAATACCATTTTTATGCGATAAAATAAAACAGATTAAATCGAAAAGTAACAGTCTTTTACTCTTCGTTTATTTCAATTTGGATAAGCTCAATTTTTGTGTTAGAAGTTTCTATAATATGAAGATCAAAATGATCAATTTTTATATGCTCTCCTTCTTGCGGAATTTCTTCAGTGTGACTTACTACAAGACCGCCTAAAGTTTCATAATTTTCACTTTCCGGTAGATTGATTTTATACTGTTCATTTAAGTAATCTACTTCTAATCTTGCCGAAAATAGAAAGATGCCCTCTTCCTTTATTTCTTCAACCAAGGCAACAGTATCATGTTCATCTTCTATTTCACCAAAGAGTTCTTCTACAACATCCTCAACTGTAATCATACCGCTAGTACCCCCATATTCATCAATAACCACAGCTACACTTTTTCTTTTTTTTGTGAGCACATTAAGTACATCTTTTGCCAGCATGGTTTCTGGCACAAAAACCACAGGCATAAGCACACTGCTTATGGTTTTGGGGTTTTTAAAGAGAGCAAAGGAGTGTACATACCCAATGATATCATCTATAGTATCGTTATACACTAGAATTTTAGATAATCCTGTATCAATAAAGTGTTGGCTTAGCTCTTTAACTGGAGTTCGCTCCTCTAGGGCTACTATCTCCGTACGCGGAATCATAACTTCTCTTGCCTTAACTTCTGAAAATTCAAGGGCATTTTGGAAGATTTGAATCTCGCTGTCTATTTCATCATCTGAGGTGACGGTTTCTAATTGTTCTGAAATGTAGTTGCCCAATTCTACCTTTGAAAAGGCAAGTTGTACCTCATCACCTGCTGTCTTAAACAAGTGTTTTAAAATAAAATCAGATAGCCAGATGATAAAAGAACTTATAGAACTAAAAAACAGGTAGAACAGATATGCGGGTAAAGCAAATATCTTGATAAGCGAGTTAGCATAGCGTTGAAAAAATACTTTTGGTAAAAATTCTGCAGTAAGTAAAATAATTGCTGTTGTGATGATAGTCTGACTTAGTAAGTTAAAATTTGCCACAAAGGTATTGAGCCAGTTTAGACTCTCGCCGAAAAGCATAGATTCTAACCAATTTTGGAGCAAACTTCCCATATAATAGCCATACACCACAAGGGCAATATTGTTACCCAATAGCATTGTGGTAATGAATTTGGAAGGCTT
>CAZDFA010000133.1:0-6215 GCA_964504555.1 uncultured Flavobacteriaceae bacterium
TTTCAAAAATTGATAGTATTGTTAATGATATGGAGGATGCCTCAATTACCTTAATAGATTTATTGGTAAGACATAAGAAGTAATCTGACCGTACTACTAATATTTAATCATTAAAAAATAAAATAGTATGGGATTACATAAAATTTTAAAAATAGTGGCTGCAATACTAGGTGTTGCTGCATTGGTTCTGGCTGGGATTGTTTGGTCTAAGAATGATGCTTTGCAGAGTGGAGAAGCCTCTGCGGGTATTGTAGATAATTTTATTCTTTTAGCCTTGGTGGTTTTGGGTATTGTAATAGTCTTAGTATTAGTCTTTGTTTTAAAAGGGTTATTCACTGGTAATGCAAAAAATGCGTTAATTGGTATTGGCGCATTTCTCGTAGTAATAGGTATATCCTTCGCCCTTTCATCTGGTGTAGAAACACCTTTGAAAGATGGAGGTGTACTTTCTGCAAATGGATCCAGATGGGTTGAAGCAGGGATAAAAGCATTTTATATACTTGCAGCAACGGCTATTGGTATAATGGTTTTTTCTGGAGTTAAGAAACTTATAAAATAATAGGTTATGGCAAAACGTAGTGTACCTGAGGTAAATGCAGGATCTATGGCAGATATTGCCTTTTTACTTCTTATCTTTTTCTTGGTAACAACCACGATTGATAAAGACAAGGGGCTTATAAGGCAATTACCGCCTGATCAACCTGAAAATATAGAACCGCCAATTATTAAGGAGAAGAATCTCTTTATAGTAATTGTCAATGGACAAGATGATTTACTTGTGGAAGATGAACTAATGGATATTGGAGATTTACGACAAGCTGCTATAGATTTTCTAGATAATGGTGGGATACCATCTGGTCAGGAAGGATATTGTGATTTTTGTCAGGGATCTAGGAGCCCTTCTTCATCAGATAATCCTATTAAAGCAATTATATCTTTAAAGACGGATAGAGAAACCTCATATAAAACATATGTAGCAGTTCAAAACGAGTTAGGAGCTGCATACAATTTCTTAAGAGATAGAGAATCCGAGCGTTTATATGGATGGAAGTATACCCAAGTTAAAGCCGATATTGCTGAAGGCCGTTTTCAAGGAAATAAGGAGAAAACGGAAGATAAGCTTAAAGAGATCAAAGAATTGATACCATTCAAGCTTTCAGAGGCAGAACCTAAAAAGAATTAAGACTATGTCAAAGTTTAAAAAGAAAAAAGGAGGAGGACTGCCAGCAATATCAACAGCTTCATTACCAGACATTGTATTTATGCTACTGTTCTTTTTTATGGTCGCTACGGTACTTCGTAAAAATAATTTGTTGGTTGAAAACAGAATTCCACCAGCAGATCAGATTGAAAAATTGGACAAAACACGTACGGTTTTTATTTACGTGGGTAAGCCAACATCAGAATACGTTAGCTCAAGAGGAACTGAAGCTGTTGTGCAAATTGGAGACAAATTTGTAACTCTAGATCAAGTACAATCAGAGATTCTAGCTGAGGTGTCTGCACTTAGATCAGAGCTACAAGATTTTGTAACTGTTGCCCTTAAAGTTGATGAAGATGCAAATGCAGGTGTAGTAAATGATGTGAAGCAAATTTTACGAAAAGCCAACTTACCTAAGATTATATACATTACGGCAAATAATTCGGCAACGGAAGGATAGAATATTGATTAGTAAAATAGTAAAGCGCCTTGATCTTTCAAGGCGCTTTTTTTATGGGTATTGATTCTGCTTTGAGTTATCTTTGAATTGTGAAGATAAGTTCGACAATATTGGTTCTCCTTTTAGGTTATTGTCCTTTAGCAGTATTTGGTCAGGAAGGCGACTTGATAGTGATTGATTCACTTTATCGTGAAGATCAGGTTTACGTAGGAATTACATTTAATCTTTTAGCCAATAGACCTGATGCGATAGAACAAAATGGACTGAGTTGGGGAGTACAGACAGGATTTATACGTGATTTTCCCATTAACAAAAAGAGAAATAAGGCTATTGGCGTTGGATTAGGATTAACATTTGATAGGTTTAGTCAGAATCTTTTTATTGGAGAACAAGCAGATGGCGAAACAACTATTTATGAGACCATAGCCGGTGATTTGCAATTTGACCGAAACAGATTTACATATTATAGCGTAGAATTACCAATAGAGTATAGATGGCGAACATCAACACCTACTTCCTATAATTTTTGGCGTATTTATGCTGGTGTTAGATTTGGTTATATCTATTATTTCAGATCAATTTTTGAACAACCAGGTAATACGGTTAGACAAACTGATATACCAGAACTCAATAGGTTTCAGTATGGGATTACACTTTCCGCTGGCTATGACGCCTTTAATATACAAGCGTATTATGGCCTAAATACACTATTCAATGACGATGCTCTATTGGGTAATGATCCCATTGAGTTACAAGTATTGCGCTTAGGTATACAATTTTACTTGCTATAACCAGTAGGTAAATGTGAGTAATTGCGGTAAAGTCCCAACGAAAAAGCCAACAATTATTTCTGGATAAGTGTGGGCCTTTAATTCAAGGCGTGAGGTTGCTGTTGCTCCAACGGCAAGGATCAATGCAGCCAAAAGTACTATTAGATTCTTATTGTAGTGAATACTTAAACCAACTATAAACATAAAAAGACCTGAAATTCCCACTACATGTAAACTAGTTTTAAATTTGGCTATTGCCAAAAACAAAGCTGCTAGTAACGCGCCTAAAATTCCAACAAAAAAATAATGTATCTCAGGGAATTCATATCCTTTAAAAACAATTCTAAGTATTAAAATGATAAATGTGATTTGCAATAGCAATGGAAATCGGCGCTCTTCTACCCGAGATAAATTTTGGCTTTGTACGAGCCTTAAATTTTTAAACATATAATAGCTCAAAATCGGGATAACAATAGTCATAATAACTGTAGCAAATAGTTTGGCATATAGTAAAGGCATATTGATATACCTAGGGCTTACCCAAAAAAAAGAGCACACTCCAAGTAGAGGCATCCATAAAGGATGAAAAATATAGGAGAAACTAGCAATAACTTGCTTCATTAAATTTGCTTACGTAGTCTTGCAACGGGTATATCTAGTTGCTCGCGATATTTGGCAACGGTACGCCTAGCTATTGGGTATCCTTTTTCTTTCAAAATACCAGCCAATTTATCATCTGTAAGTGGCTTGCGTTTGTCTTCTTCTTCAATGACGGTTTCCAGTATTTTCTTGATTTCACGAGTAGAAACTTCCTCCCCTTGATCATTGGTCATGCTCTCACTAAAAAACTCTTTAATAAGCTTTGTACCATAGGGCGTGTCAACATACTTACTATTGGCTACTCTTGAAACAGTAGATACATCCATATCTATTTCTGAAGCAATATCCTTTAAAATCATGGGGCGAAGTGTACGTTCATCACCTGTCAAAAAATATTCTTTTTGATAATACATGATGGAACTCATCGTAACAAATAGTGTTTGTTGACGTTGTCTAATAGCATCAATAAACCATTTTGCAGCATCTAATTTTTGCTTGATAAAAATGACAGCATCTTTCTGAGCTTTGCTTTTATCCTTAGAGGCTTTATAGCCCTTAAGCATATCGCCGTACTCTCGTGAAACGTGAAGCTCAGGTGCATTTCTACTGTTAAGAGTTAATTCTAATTTACCATCAATAATTCTAATGGTAAAATCTGGTACTACATGTTCTACAATTTTAGTATTACCAGCATAGGAGCCTCCAGGCTTGGGGTTTAGGCCCTCAATTTCTTGAATAGCCTCTTTAAGCATTTCTTCATTCACATCAAATTTAGACATGAGTTTTTGATAATGCTTTTTACTGAAGTGATCAAAAGACTTCTCTAGAATTTGAGTAGCCAATTTGATAGGTATGGTTTGCTTTTTACGCGTAAGCTGTATTATAAGACATTCTTCTAGACTACGCGCAGCGACTCCTGCGGGATCTAGTTGCTGTACGGTCTCTAAAACTTTCTCAATAACATCTTCTGAGGTATAGACATTTTGAGTAAAAGCTAGATCATCCATCAGGTCAGTGAGTGAGCGTCGTAGATATCCGCTTTCATCAATACTACCTACAATAAATTCTGCGATTTCTCTATCTTCTTTTGATAGCCTAAATGTATTTAGTTGATTTTTAAGATGTTGATTAAAAGAGGTGCCCGAGGCATAGGGTACTTGGCGTTCTTCATCATCTACACTATAGTTGTTGGCGCTTAACCTATAGTCGGGGATTTCATCATCACTTAGGTAGTCGTCTACATTTATTTCGGAATCTGGAGTTTCTAGTTCAAAATCATCTTCTTGATTACTTAAATTATCAAACTCATCTATAGTTTCTACTTTGCCGTTATCTAAAGCTGGATTTTCTTCTAGCTCTTGTTTTACCTTTTGCTCGAAAGCCTGCGTTGGTAGCTGTATGAGCTTCATCAACTGGATTTGTTGCGGTGATAACTTTTGCGAAAGTTTAAAATTGAGCTGTTGTTTAAGCATACACAAAAATAAACATTAGCAGGGTATTGAAGAAGTAAGAAAGGAAGCTAACAGAAATAATTATAATGTAAATAAACCATTTCTTATTGCATATAAAACAAGACCAGTTCTATTCTTGATATTGAGTTTGGTAAATACACTATCCCTATAGCCTTGAATGGTTTTTGGACTTAAGAACATCTTGTCTGCGATTTCATTATAAGTCATTTCAGTACAGGCGTGTTTAATAAACTCAATTTCACGCTCTTTGAGTGACATGGTGCTATCATCTTCTAGGTTTTTTACCAATAGCTCAGACACAGTATTGGTATGATAATACCCTTGCTTCATCAATTCTTTAAGTGCATTTTCAAGAACATCTTTTTCGGTGTCTTTAAGCAAGTAGCCTTTAGCGCCAGCTCTGATCATCCTAAGTATTGTTCGCTCATCGGCCTCAACAGATAATGCTAATACTTTTATGGAAGGATAATGTTTTTTAAGATACACTGTGGCTTCAATACCATCCATTATAGGCATCTTAACATCCATTAAAATAATATCAGGAACTTGCTCTTCTTCTGCCAAAGTATCGACAAGATCTTGTCCATTTTTACAGGTATAAATTACTTCAAAGTCGTTAAAAGTATTGACTAAACTTTTGATGGCCTGCGATAAAAGTATATGATCATCTACAACTACAATACTATGCATGATGTTTTGATTGATAGGTTAATTCAAGTTGGGTACCTTCTCCTTTGGCTGAATGTATTGTTATATCGGCATCGATCAATTTTCCGCGTTGTTCAATATTACTAAGGCCAATGCCGTTTTTGGATTTTTCATTTTGGTATTCAAAGCCAACACCATTATCCTTTGCTAAGACTTTAAAGAGTGGATTGTTGTAGGTTATTTCAATTTCAAGTCTTGTTGCCTTAGAATGTTTTATTGTATTAGAGCAAAACTCTTGAAGCACTCTAAAGATTACAATTTGAATTTTATCATCCACCTCGAAGGATTCTCCTTTCTGTTTTAAGGAAGCCTTAATATAACCCATCCGATTATAGCGTTCAACTTCTAATTGTACTGCCTCAATCAAGGAAAGATTTTTAAGGGCTTCTGGATTGATGAGTTTGGATAATGCTCTAACTTCCTCTAATCCTTTACCAATAGTATTTGCTGCTTCCTGAATTAAGTGTGAACCTTGGGCTGCATTTTGGGTTTGTATTTTGGCTAAGGTAAGTAGTTGTCCAATATTGTCGTGCAACTCCCAGCTTATATTGCGTAGGGTTTCCTCTCGTATTTCTATTTGCGTTTCAGAGATTTCTTTTTCAAAACGTTTTTCAGCATCTATTTGCTCTTGAATTATAGCATTTTTACGTTTGATAAAGACAGAAAATAGAATGCCTACTATTGCAACCAAAAGGAGCAATATTGTGACAGTTACTAAAATTAGTATTAAGGTACTCTTCTCGTCCATGTAAATCCAAAAATAAATAAGACAAACATTGCAAAAAGCACAAAAAATTGTCCAAATTTTAAATTAATGTAAAAGGCCTCACTAAATAATTTTAACGTCATATCTAAGCTACATTTAAAGAGGGATATACAAGATTACCACCAATAAAAAAGTTTCAGGTTATACTTTTAATCGTAGGGCTTGATCACTACGTAATAACTCTATACTGTAAAGCGCAGCTAATATAACAAACACTATAAAAATCAAGGTATCGGCA
>CAZDFA010000134.1:0-6213 GCA_964504555.1 uncultured Flavobacteriaceae bacterium
TATATTTGCACCCGCTTTACGCGAAAAAGTAAGTAATTATTTGAATTAATTGAACGCTATGTATGCAATTGTAGAGATAGCAGGGCAGCAATTTAAAGTTGCAAAAGACCAAAAAGTCTTTGTTAACCGATTAGCTACTGAAGAAGGTAAAAAAGTTGCTTTTGACAACGTACTTCTTATTAGTGATGGTGACAAAGTAACTGTTGGCGCCCCGGCTATAAACGGCGCACAAGTAGGTGCAAAAGTCGTTAAACACCTTAAAGGTGATAAAGTGATCGTTTTCAAGAAAAAACGTCGTAAGGGATACCGTGTAAAAAACGGTCATCGCCAATCACTTACCGAAATTATTATAGAAAGTATTGTGGCTTCAGGAGCCAAAAAAGCGGCTCCAGCCCAGAAGGCTGCACCAGCTAAGGCTGATGCTCCCAAGGCAGAACCAAAAGCTAAAGAAGCTCCAAAAACAGCACCTAAGAAAGCTACTGGCAAGAAAGATGATCTTAAAAAGATCGAAGGTATTGGACCTAAGATTGCTCAAACGCTTATTGATGCTGGAATCGCAACTTTTGCCGATTTGGCTCAAGCAAAACCAGCTCAGATTTCTGAAATTATTGCTGGGGTTCGTGGTAATCATGTTCCCGACACGTGGCCTAAGCAAGCAGAATTAGCTGCCGATGGCAAATGGGATGAATTAAAAGAATGGCAAGATAAATTAGACGGCGGTAAGGCTTAAAGTCTCGCTAAGTTTAACCTTAAAACATTGAAAAATGGCTCATAAAAAAGGAGTAGGTAGTTCGAAAAACGGTCGTGAATCGGCATCGAAACGTCTAGGCGTAAAAATCTTTGGTGGACAAGCCGCAATTGCAGGAAATATTATTGTACGCCAACGTGGTTCTGAACATCACCCAGGTGAAAATGTATACTTTGGGAAAGATTATACCCTTCACGCCAAGATAGATGGCATCGTAAAATTTGAAAAGAAAAGAAATAATAAATCTTATGTTTCTATAGTGCCTTTTGAGGCTTAATCATAGATTCTAAGAATATGATTTAAAAAAGCTGCCTTGAAGAAACGAAGGCAGCTTTTTTTATTATTAAATCCTTTTAGTTATTCCCACCTCTATAACCCCGGCGCTTGAATAACTCTGACACTTCTTTCTTAGCTGGTTTTTTTTGAGTAGTTGATTGGGTAGACTCATCTTTTTTTTTCAAAACATCTCGACTTCCTCGACTTCCTTTTCGGTTGCTTAGCTTCTCCTCCTTAGCAATATGGCTTGGTTTATCTCTACGATTAACGGGCTTTTCTTTCTTATCTAATACAGGTTTACCCTTACTTAAGGTAGGAGTATTTTTATTGAGATTCTCTATTTGTGGCTTGGCACCACTTGAACCTCCAATTTTTTTATTTACAATTGCCCATAAAAGTGCAATATCTGTCTGACTCTCGTGATAAAAAGCCTTATCTAATTGCTGCTTAGCCGCTGTAAAATTGCCTTGTTCTTCATACAGCCAAGCCAGCATAATATTGGCCTGAGGGTTACGTAAATTATCTTCTAGAGCTTGTTTAAAGTCCTCTTCTGCCTCCTTAATATTTTCTAAGGAGAAATGCAATACCCCTCTTTGTAAAAATGTACCGGCATTTGGACTAAGAGCAGCTATCTCATTAATTTTTTTGAGTTTTCCCTCGTCTGCATGTGCACGCATTACCGCTAATTGTGCCGTACGCCCTTTCTCAATTGTCTTAAAATAAAAGTCACAATTGTAGATAAGTTGCGATTCAAAATCTTTAAGCAGTTCTTGGCGTTTTTTTAGTCTTAATACTTTGAGGTGCGACGCATCTTCTGCTGTGACACTGGCATCAACTTGACCAACGTAAGTGGGCAGTACTTCCCGGAAACAATTTTGATAATCTTTTTTTATAGTTTTGGCACTGGATCCTTTCACTTCAAGACAACCACAAATACCATTCTTAAAAGCCTGCTCGTATTGACCAAAACTGTATAGTGGTAAACTAAGGATTAACGTGTAAAAAAATAACTTTTTGCTTTTCATATGTATTGATTTTAATTGCCTACTTCCTCTTCTTCATCCAAGACGTATGATTTCACCATCTTGAGGGAAACTCTTAATGCCTTTTTGGCTTTGTTAAGATTAATGACGGCTTTGGCTGTTTTTAAAGAGACCTTGCTGCTCAAATCATCTATTAAATCAGGAGCAACCGATAGTAAACTATCAATATCACTACGCATACTTTCTATAATAAAATCTTCCTCCTCAGCGGTAGTTTCGTATCCTGCTCTTTGTAAACTATCATACACAAAAACTTTATGTTGTAAATCAAAGGAAGCATTGACAAATGTATCTGCATTCTGTATTCTTGAAGCTCGTTTTGGCGCCTTTACTCGTTCCACTTCTTGAGCTACCATAGCTGAACAACTCAATAGTAATAGGACGATTAGTTGGGTAATTTTCATAATAACAAAACTTTAATGTCATTCTAAATTACAAGGGAATTGGGCTTCTTTTCACTTAAATCAACCTAACAAGGAAACCATTTATTTAACGCGGTGTTTGCTGTGATTATCGCAAATCTGTAAGTTTGCTAGGCTTACTCACTCAAAACTAAATAAATGGGGTACTACAAGCCTTGCATTTTTACAATACTTATCCTTTTAATGAGCAATTTTACTTTTGCTCAACAGGCAATTGTAGACTCCTTAAAACAAAGACTAAAAATTCATCCTGCTCCAAATGCAGATCGCCTCGAATTACTCAATGAAATTGCGTACTACTATAGTTTTTTAGACCCCGAAAAAGGTATTAGTATGGCAGAAAACGCCATATCTCTAGCACAACAACTTGATAATGATCAAAAGCTAGCAACAGCATTTTCTAGAAAAGCTGTAAACCTTGCGGCTCATAGTGATGATTCCCTAGCCCTACTCTTTTATGACAAGGCTTATGCCATTAGAAAGGAACTTGATCAATATCGAGATTTAGCCATAATCTCATATAACAAAGGCTTAATCTATTCTAAAAGGTCTCAATACAGGCGTGCTATAGAAAATACAAGAATTGCCTATGATGCTTTTCGCAACGACGGAGATAGTCTACTTATGGCAAAAATGCTGAATAGTGTAGGCATCAATCATACCTACCTTTCTCAATATGCCGAAGCTCTAGAAGCCTATGCCTCTGCACTGTCCATATACGAGCATTTGGGAAAAACCGAACATCTAGACTACGCTTCACTGCTGAGCAATTCAGGTCTATTATACCGAAAAATAGGTCAAAAAGAGCGCGACCTAAGATTGCAAAAACAGGCTTTATCCATTTTTAAAACTATAGACTACCAACAAGGAATTGCCAATTGCTATACCAATCTCGGAAATCTTTATCGTGAGAAGGAAGACTACGTGCAAGCTACTAGCTACTACGAGCAGGCGCTTACAATAATGGTGACTATAAAGGATGAAAAGGGTATAGCTAATGCACGTACCAACTTAGGTGTTATAGCCTTAAATCTTCAAGAATTCCAAAAAGCGAAAGAGTATCTAGAAACGAATAAAAACACCTATAAACGAATAGGAGACAGGAATAATGAATCTATTGTGACTAGGCATCTTGCTATGCTTTCGCGAAAACAGAAACAGCCAAACCGCGCTGTGTCTCTTTACAAGGAAGCTGAAAACTTGGCAATACAAGTCGAAAACTTAAATGAGCAATATGCAGCCCTAAATGGACTGCAAGATGTATTATTTTCCCAAAGTAAATTCAAGCAAGCCTATCTAGTACAACAAAAAGCCAACGCAACAAAAGCACAATACAACTCTGAAGATCACAAAAAAGAAATTACTGAAATCGATGCAAAATACGCCTATGAAAAGGAAAAAATCATTGTAGAAAATGAGTTTCGGCGTAATCAAGAAGTTTTAGAAAATAAGCTAGCTCAGCAAAAGTTTGTAAAAAACACCTATTTCTGGGGGGGTCTTTCATTATTGACTTTATGTTTTGTGGGTTTCTTTTTATGGAAACAGAAAAAAAACGCTGATGAATCTAAAAAGAAAGCCGATTTGCAATCAGAAATTGCAATTACAAAACTAAAGATGTTTAGGACCCAGGTAAACCCACATTTTATTTTCAACACATTAAATTCTATTCAGGATTATATACAGAAAAATGAAAAGCAAATTGCGATATCTTACCTTACCAAGTTTTCTAAAGTGATGCGCCAAGTGCTCAGAAATATGCAGGAAGATGAAATACGATTGGATCAAGAGATAGAATTTTTATCCAACTATCTTAATTTGGAGAAAAAACGAATGAATGGCATCTTTGACTTTGATATTAATGTTGCCGAAGATGTCATCACAGATAATACCCTGATCCCACCATTGCTCTTGCAACCCTTTATAGAAAATAGTATTTGGCATGGCTTTGCCGAAAAGAAGGATGGCAGTCACATACATATTTCTTTTAAAAAAGATCAAGATCATCTTATTTGTTGTGTTGATGATAATGGTATTGGCCTTAGCAAAATGCCTGATTCAGCACCTCAAAAGCAATCTTTTGGCATAAAATTAACAAGAAAAAGACTTGATGTACTTAATAAATTAAGGAATACCGCTTCCCAAATTGCTATATTGGATAAGCCTAATCAAGATGGGGTGCGTGTTGAAATTAAACTTCCACTCATAGAAGTTTTTCAATTATGAACAAGGTTTTAATCATAGATGATGAACAGCATTGCATTGACACGCTTAGTCAAGCCTTAGCTGGTCATGATCAATATAAAATAGTTGCTACTGCTCAGAATCTTAAAGATTCACTGCAAAAAACCAAACAACACCAACCTGATTTAGTTTTCTTAGATGTTGAACTGGGCCCTGAAACCGGTTTTGATTATCTATCGCAACTTACCTCCATAAATTTTGAAGTCATTTTTACGACAGCACATGAACATTATGCCTTAAAGGCCATACACTATAGCGCACTTCATTATTTGTTAAAGCCAATTGACAGCAATGATTTACGAGATGCTCTCGACAGATTTAATAACAGAAAGGAAGGATTAGCTATTCAAGATCGTTTAGATACTTTAATTCACAATATGTCCGGTCCGGAAACATCAAAACGCATATATATTTCTACCACCGAAGGCTATCTTTTTATAGACCTAAGCAATATTATTTATTTAAAGGCAGCCGAAAGTTATACCTATGTATACCCCAACAATGGGGCGCGGCGTATCGCAAGTAAAACCTTAAAATTTTTTCATGAACTATTACCGAAAGATCAATTTTACCGGGTTCACAAATCATATGTCGTTAATATAGAGCACATTGTTTCTTACCGAAAAGCCAGTAATGGAGAGGTTGTTATGAGTGACGGCACGGTAATATCTGTTTCGCTTCGGCGAAAAGATCATTTTTTAAAAACCGTTTTTCCCAATACCTAATTAATAACTAGTTTATCTGTTCCCAAATAGCCATTATCTTTATTGAAATACCATGCCCGATCTTTAGGTATTGTAATCCCATTGACAAGAACCTCACCACTTAAGACAATATATTCTCCTGTAGATTCATCAGAGCTTTTAAAAAACTGATAGACTTCCATCGCATAGGTGTCAGGATTAAAATAAAATTGCCAGATATCTGTACCTACCGTTTCATCATAGGTTACTTTAAGTACCAAAAAGTCATTTCCTTTGAATTTTTTATGTTGCACTAGAGGATCCAAATTGGTTCCAGGATCTTTCAATTTCATGGGGAGTCCGTAGAGGTAGGTATAATAATTCTTAAAGAGTACCCCACGTTCACATTGCAAATCATTGACTGTTGTGGTTACTACAGTACCATCTTCTTTTGAAAAGCGGCATTGGTTGTTTTTTATTTCGCTAAAGCTGATTTTGCCATCTTGATCAGTACTTAAGTTAAAATAGTCTCCGGGTAAATCTATAGTTATTCTGCTCACGCGATTGGGTTTATCTGGCATCTCCAATACCACTTGAAACTCTCCTGCAAATCGACTCCAATTGCCTTTAGGATCATGATAACCAATGGCTTTGTCTAACACCTGGTATGCAGTGAGTTCTTGTCCTGATATAACAATCGAAAACAACAAGGCAAAATTTGTTATAATGATTTTCATAATTTATTATTTGTATATCCGTTTAATGTCCATTAGCTGTAATGCTAGCTATTACTAGTCTAT
>CAZDFA010000135.1:0-6143 GCA_964504555.1 uncultured Flavobacteriaceae bacterium
AAAAATTATCTATGAAATCATTAGTGTCTGTAATCATACCAGTATTAAATAGGGCACATTGTATTGAAGAAACCCTTCGGTCTGTTATGAACCAGACTTATAAACATTGGGAGTGTATCGTGATAGATGATGGAAGCACTGATGGTACGCAGGCTGTCATAGAAAAAATGACAAATCTAGATGATCGTATTACTTTAATACAACGATCTTCAAAAAAGGTCAAAGGAGCCAATAGCTGTAGGAATATAGGTTTTGAAAAAAGTAAGGGTGATTATATTCAATGGTTAGATAGTGATGATATCATATCACCCAATAAGGTCGAAATTCAACTGGAAGCTATTGAAAATAAAGTAGATAGTATTTCAACCTGTACATGGGGCATATATGTCGATGGAAATGTAAAAATTCATGCCAATTTGGAAAGCTATTCTAGCTATAACGAAACAAAACAGTTTTTAAACGGTTTAAGATTGTCAAAAGGATATTTCCCTATTCATGCATATCTTATGCACAGAGTATTGGTTGTTCAAGCAGGTCTATGGGATGAAAAATTGCATATCAATCAGGATGGTGAATTTATGTCACGTATATTTTTACACGTTAAATCCTATGTTTTTTGTGAATTGGCACAAGCTATATATCGTATGAGTAATACTGCCTCTGTAAGTACCTATTCTAGTATAGGAAAAGCTACACAAGCTATAATCGTATGGAAAATAATTGCCCAAAGACTAGAAAGAATAAATAAGAAATATGTAGATACAATGAAAATGAAATTGTACACATTGATTTGTCAGTCCTACCCAGAGTTAATTCAAAAGGAGCAATTTTTTTTTAGATTACAGCTAAGAGAACAGAAAAAAAGAAAAAGTTTACTATATCGCATCTTAAAGAAGATAAATTGATGGTTAAGTGTGTGTCTGTTGTTATACCTGTATACAATACCGCTGAATATGTAGAAGAAAGCATTAAGGCTGCACGCGCCCAAACCTATACCAATATAGAAATTATCGTGATTGATGATGGTTCTAATGAACGTACTAAAACCGTTTTACATCAACTGAACAAGGATATAGATGTTCTAATTTCACAAGAAAATGCAGGACAAAGTGTAGCACGAAATAAAGGGATAGCATCAGCAAAGGGAACCTATATTCTTATTCAAGACTCCGATGATTATTTTAAACCTAGTTTTATTGAAAAATCTGTTCAAATTTTAGATAATGATGCCACCGTAAAAATGGTTTCCTGTTACCTAAATCGATTTGATGGTGAGCGTCAGGGACCTATTGTGAAGATGGAGGGTGGGGCACTTCAGAATTTCCTTTTCAGAAATGCCTGTGTGGGCAACGCCCTTTTTAGAAAAGATGACTTGGTAGCCATAGGCGGTTATGACGAAACCATGCGTCAAGGCTACGAAGACTGGGAGTTGGCGATTAGACTTTTGAAAGATGGTGGACGTGCCCATACCCTAAAGGAACCACTATTCATGTATAGATCTTCATTAAAGTATACATCCAAAAGAGCACAAGAACGTCGCCCAGAATTACTTTCTTATATTTTTACTAAGCATGAAGAAGTATATAAAAATAATATGGAAGATATGATTGCTTTTTTCTTAAAGGAATTAAGGAAAGTTCATGATCAAAAAAACTCCATTACATCAAGTAGGGCCTACATCATTGGAGAAAGCTTGTTAGCACCTTTGCGATGGATTAAAGGAAAACTAAAATGAACAAAACTGTTGTATCCATAATAATGGCAACATACAATAGGGCACATCTTATTGTTGAAACAATACGCTCCATCCAAGCACAGGAGTTTGAGAATTTTGAGTGCATTATTGTAGATGATGGAGGTCAGGATAATACAGCAGCTGTGCTTCAGCCTATTTTAAAAGAGGACAGTCGCTTTTCTTTTTTAAAGAGACCAGAAAGTTATGCAAAAGGATTGCCAGGATGCAGAAACTGTGGTATAGACAGGGCAAAAGGTAACTATATTATATTTTTTGATGATGATGATATTGTACATCCCGATAATCTTAAATTATGCGTACATTATCTTGAAGAATCTCAAAAAGAATTTTGCAGGTATTTAAGAGCAGCATTTTATGGGGAATTTGATTATAAATTTGACCGTTCTACCAGCTTTGCTAGCTTTCCAATAAATGGTAAAAAAGAGGTGTATAAAATGATCTCTGGTAGCCTACCTTTCAATTCCTGTGCTGTAATGTGGAAGGCAAATCAATTAAAAGAAAACCCCTTTAAGGAGGATCTCATGTATGCCGAAGAATGGGAGTGCTATTCTCGTATTTTGGCAAATGGAGCTCAAGGGACATCACTTGAAAAAGTATTGTTTTTTGGTAGGAAGCATAGCAAATCTAATACGGGCGAATATCGCCAAAAGAATCCAAAACGTATTACCGGAAAGATTAAAGCCACCCGTTACATTATGGATAATTTGGATTCAAAAAACCTGATGTCACCTCCCCTAAATAACTACTTTTTGGCATTGGGTAAGGGAATGAAAGAAAGGACAATATTTGATCATCTTTTAAACCTTAAGTCATTAGGGCCTAAAGAAAAAAGCAGATTAAGACTAAGAAGTCTGTTGTACCCCTTGTTTTTACTAGTGTACAAATTAAAAAGAAAAACGTTATGAAAGATGCTAGCAGAGATCTTTTTATGGCACTTAACTATTTGGTTGTTAATAATAGTAGTAGTGCCAAAGGGCGTGTGGTATTGTTGACAAGTTTGCATAACATTGGTTATAAAATTACAGCATTCAATTACATAGGCAAGGATTTTACTCCTAAGAAGTATCAATCCATGTTTCATTCAAGGTGGAAGGCATTGAAAATGCTGAAATCTGCTAAAAAACTAACTCCAGAACGTGAATGACCTAATTAAAAAGATGATACAGGCATCTAAAGGGGCTGCTCGAGCAAAATATATTAGAACATCTGCTAGCCTAAGATTTAAATTATTTATCCTATCCTGTACTGGTAAAAATACAAGGGCCTTACTAAAAGCTAATTTAATGGGTATTCCATTATATTTGATAACAGGTAAGGGTGAACATTTTTATAAATCATAACAATTCATCTCAGTAAACAGTAAACATATTATTGTTTTAGTGGAATCACTTGATGTCAATGACTCTAGTGGTACAAAAGGACGCGTTGCTCTTTTGAAAAATATGGCTGCAGCTGGTTTTGAGGTAACAGCATTACATTATACTCAAAAGGAGATTTCACTTCCAGGTATCCGTACGGTTATGGTTAAAGAAGGAAAAGGAACCTTTTATTTTCTGAGCAGACTACAGCAGTATATATACAAATGGTTTAGGTATAACATAGGCACGCGATATGAAAAGCGTACCGGTTTTTCGTTTAATTGGCGTGGAGCAAAGAATGCTTTTGCAAAAGCATTAAAGAAGTATGATCCTAGCGATTTTGATATGCTATGGACACTAGGTAAAGGGACAAATTTCAGAGCGCATGCAGGTGTTTTGAAATGTATAGAATGGCACCCTAAGTGGTATGCCTATATACACGACCCTTATCCGCAACAATTGTATCCAAGGCCCTATAATTTTGTGCCATATGGCTATAGAAAGAAATGGTTTTTTTTAAGAGATGTAACTCAATTAGCTCATAAAGTTATATTTCCCAGTGATTTATTAAGAGATTGGATGCAGAGTTATTTTGCGGAGATACAAAATAAAGCTGTTATTATCCCCCATCAAATAACTGATATGCCATATTCAAAATCAGGATTGCCTGATTATTTTGATATAACAGGTTTTACCATTTTACATGCAGGAAATTTACTCGATTTGAGAGACCCATCACCATTGGTAAAGGCATTTTGTCAGTTTATAGCAAAACAGCCTCAATCAAATGCGCAATTATTGTTCATAGGAAAAGCTGGTAAATTTCAAGAATCCTTAAAACTAGCAGCTGATAGGCACAAGCAAATTTATGTAAGTAAAGGTTATGTGTCTTTTGAAGAGGTATATCATATGCAATTAACGGCTAGTGTAAATGTAATCCTTGAAGCAAAAGCAGAAATCAGCCCCTTTTTGCCAGGGAAGTTTGCACACTGCATTGTAGCAAATAATCCAATTGTATTAATAGGTCCTTATTATAGTGAAAGTAAACGTCTATTAGGTAAGGAATATCCTTATGCTTTTGAGTTTTCTGAAGTTAATGAATTGGAACAAGCAATTACTCAATTATATTTAGATTGGGAAAATGGAGAATTAGCGCCATTAAATAGGGACGACTTAAGACATTATCTTTCTAAAGCTTATTTAGAAGAAAAATTGACTGCATTGTGTTAACCATAGCCATTCCTAATCGAAACCGAAACCTAAGAACTGTAGAACGAACATTACGCTCTATCGTGTGTCAGAATCCTACTGAAATCAATGTAGTAGTAATTGACTATGGAAGTGAGCTTAACTATCAAGAACAGTTAAGGTATTTAGTTAAGGAAATAGGAAATTGTGTTTTAATATGTTGTCCCACTCAAGGTCAATTATGGAATAAAGCTAGGGCAATTAATATCGTCTTAAAGCAGTGCGAGACTACTTATTTTATGGTTGCTGATATGGATATGATTTTCCACCCGAAAGCCATTGAAAAAATAAACAGTCTGGTCAATACTGATCGTGCGATATACTTTAAGGTAGGTATTCTTACCGAAGAAGAGAGTAAGAAAGATGTACCATTTGATGATTATATTGTTAAATTTTACACCAATACTGCTGCAACAGGAATTACTGTATTTCCTACAGCAACCTTAAAAGCGATACATGGGTTTGATGAATTTTACCATGGTTGGGGAGCAGAAGATACTGATGTTCATATACGATTTAAACATATAGGGACGTCTGTAGAATTTTATGAGCAGAAAACTTTATTCCTCCATCAATGGCATCCCAAACACTATAGATCAAATTTAAGCACAGTTCCTTTTCACGATATACTGGAAAAAATTAATCATCAGTATCTTAACCTTTCTAGACATCTAAACAAACAGAAAGCTAATAGTGGTTTTGCCTGGGGAATAACACCTGATGTGGTTGCCTATCAGGAATTGAAGAAACCTACCATAAGATTAGACGTTCTGGCTACAGAAGAAATGATAAAAGCCTTTTTAGTACAGTGGGATGCTTTGGAACAAATAGTACTCTCATTCTCTATTAAAGCACATAGAGACGAAGCAAGGGTTAAGACCAAAATAAAAAAGATTCTGAGAAGAAAAACGCCAAATTTTGTTTCCCTTGAGATAGCAAACCGATGTATTCTAGAGCAGATTATAACCCGATATCGCAACTGTCCCTATACGTATGCTTTCGACAGAAGATTGAAGAGAATTGAAGGGGTAATTTATTTAAAACCCGCCTTATGAAGATCGTATTGGTGATATTGGATTTTATTCCTTTTAAAAGGAGGACCTCCCAATTAAAAGATAATGGTTACCATATGTTTTTGTTTGATAGTTTAAGGATTGAAGGAAGGATTAAAGATCTAGACTAGCAACATCAAGAAATAGATTAGAATTTAAGATTTAAGAAAAGGCGGTATGTGTTAAAGAAAATATCTATACTGTATCAGCTTAATGAACGCGGCATAGTTAGGGCTTTTAAAAAATATGTAATTATAAATATTCAAAAAACATTGACTACACCATTTTTAATAGCTAAAACATTTGATATGAATACGATATTGAGAAATCAGTTGTCTTATGAAATTATTCAAAAGAAAACGTTATAACAATACCATAAATCAATGATAAAGTGCCTTAGTATGTATAAAATTAGCTTGAACGATTAGAATGAAAAAATATCTGGTTAAAGTAAAGAACATCCTGATTCGGCGCAAAAAAAAATCTTCTAGAAATGAAGAGGAGCAACGTCGCGTAAAAGCACTAAGACAACTAAAGGAATCTGACTTGCAACGATGGTCCAAAGATCAAGTGTTTTATGATGACTGGAATGAACGATCGCATATATTGGGGTCTTATGTAGCAGATGGAAGTAGAGTTATTGAATTTGGAGCAGGTAAAGGTGTTTTAGAAAATTACTTCAATAAAACAATTACCTATCAACCAGTTGATATTGTACAGAGGACACCA
>CAZDFA010000136.1:0-5985 GCA_964504555.1 uncultured Flavobacteriaceae bacterium
GTAAAGAAAATAAACCCAATAATTAACAGTATGAAAATAAACTACATCACTAAAATTGTTCAATTAGGAGCTTTTATTTTTATAATACTTCTTGCTATTTCCTGTGATACAAACAAAAAACAAGAAAAAGAATTACTAGATAATTCTATTGAAATTTTTGAAGGGGAAGAAAAGTCTTTAGAACAGAAACGACAATTCGCTATTGAGCGAGCTCAATACGAATTTGATTTTCAAAAAGATCCTGCAACTGGAACGGTCTCTAGAGAACAAAAACAAGAAGAATTACAGGCAGCACTGGAAATGAGAGGTGTAGTTTCAAATTCAAGAACATCTGCAAATGTTTTTACTTCTAGAGGGCCATCCAATTTGGGAGGTAGAACACGTGCAGTCGTGGTTGATATAAGTGACCCTTCGGGCAATACTTTGATTGCAGGTGGTGTGAGTAGTGGTGTTTTTAGAAGTATTGATGATGGTGCAAGTTGGACCAAAGTATCTGCCTTGGACGAGATTCATAATGTAACAGCAATTGTACAAGATCCAAGACCCGGTTTTCAAAACATCTGGTATTATGGTACTGGTGAGACCTTTGGCAATAGTGCTAGTTTGGGAAGTACATTTCACGGTCAGGGCGTTTGGCGCTCTGAAGATGGTGGATTGACATGGGAAATCATACCAGGCACATCTACCGCTTTTGAATCATTCGACTCTACCTTTGATTTTATTAATGCTTTAGCAGTAAGCCCTATAACGGGAGACTTATTTATTGCAGCCGGATTTACTATTGAACGATATGATGGTACATCCCTTACTACTGTTTTAGATACAAATTTTAATTCAAGTATCATATCATTTGCACTTTGGACAGACGTGACTATAGATACTGCAGGTAGAGTATATGCTGCGCTTGATGGAAGGCTTACGCCCGGAACTGGTTCAGATGTAAATGGGGTACACTTATCTTTGAATAATGGAAACACTTTTACAAGAATTGCTGAAAATGGTAATCCTTCTATTTGGAATTCTGCTGGTCGTATTGTCTTAGCTTCAGCTCCTTCTAATGATGATTTTTTGTATGCTATTTATGACAATGGTGATAGTAGTGCTGCAAATCAGGTAGAGTCAGACTTATGGCGTTATAATAGATCTACAAATACATGGACTAACTTTACATCTAGAATGCCTGATTTGCCAGGTGGACCTATTGGTGGTATTGATCCTTTTGCTATTCAAGACGGGTATGATCTGGATGTAAGCGTAAGCTTTAACGATCATAATAGACTTGCTATTGCTGGTACCAGCGCCTACCTCATTCAGAATATTGAGACTGATCCCGAGTTTGAGCATATAGGTGGATATAATGGTGCCGTAATAGCCTTATATGAAACTCCTGGGGGTGATATCCATCACCCGGATGTTCACGACTTAACCTGGGATCCTTTTGATGATAGTGTATTTTACACAGGAACCGATGGGGGTGTACATAGAACCAATAATGTTGATGCGACAAATCCAGCTACAAACACACGTGTAGACTGGGTCAATCTTAACAATAATTATCAGACCTATCAGTATTATGATGTCGCTTTAGAACCTCTAGTAGGATCAGACTTTGTGATGGGTGGGGCTCAGGATAATGGTACTACTGGAGGAGGTGTTGTTGTTGGACTACCAGATAGTACTACTATGGTTACTATTGCTGGAGGGGATGGTGTATCAGTAGCTATAGCTGATCGTCCTACGCCAACAACTGTACAATTTTATTTTGGATTTCAACTCGGGCCTATTTTTAGATTTCCTGGGACGGATATTAGACCTTTAGGGACAGGGAATGGATTGTTTGTTACGCTTTTTCATCTTGATAATGATAATACAAATACACTCTATTATGCTAGTGGTTCATCTTTATTCAGAACGAATAATGCCCCTATTGTGACTACCGAAGTTGGTGATGATGCTGGTGCGTGGACTAATCTTGGTACTGTATCTGGTGGACAGACCTTGCGATCATTTGCTACGACTAGAGGTGCATATAATCCCGATACAAGCTATTTACTAATAGGAGGGCAAAACGGTGGTGTATTTAGATTGGACGATCCTCAAAATGCAAACGGTTTAGGAAGTGCCGTTAATATAACACCACCAGGAAATGATATTACTGGCGCCATAGTTAGTGCAATGTCTATACATCCTACAAATCCAGATATTGCAATGGTTGTTTATGCAAATTTTGGTATCCCTAGCATTTTTATCACTAATAATGCAACAAGTAATAACCCTACCTGGACACAAGTTGAACGCAATCTAGCTCCTTTTTCAATACGGTCTGCAGCTGTTGTTGATGTAGATGGACAAACTGGATATTATGTTGGCACAGCCAGAGGATTATATAGTAATCTAAGCCCTACTTCTACAGACTGGAAAATAGAAGGCCAAGGCCAATTAGGACTGGCCTTAATAAGCGATCTTGAATATAGACCTACAGATAATACCTTGCTTATAGGTACTCATGGTAATGGAATGTTTGAAACAACATTACAGGCATTAGAATCAAATGCTTGCCCCACGACGACGACATTTACGGCGGCGAAGGGTTGGGATAACGGTGTGCCAAACGTCAATGTAGCTGCATTTGTCAATGATGACTATGATACAGCAATTATGGGGGATATTGAAGCCTGTCGCTTAACCATAGGAAGTAGGGCTACTCTTAGGGTTGCCGACAATGATTTTGTAAGTGTAGAGAATGATATCATCGTTATAGGTGAATTGGTAGTTGAAAATGCTGGTAGTGTGGTACAGGTAGAAAATGAAGCAGTAACAACAAATCTTGGTGGTAGCATTGAAATAAACAAGACAACACCTGTATTACAACCTAGAGATTTTATTGTTTTAAGCAGCCCTATGAGCGATGAGACTAGTAGTGATGTATTTCCTAGTGCAGACCGAGTTTTCCTAATTGATCCAACCGAGTTTGAACCTGATGCTTCTACAATTGGGAGTGAGACTGGTGTTACTTTCTTAGATGTAGATGGAAACTATTTTAGTCCCGCTACAGCTTTAAATGTTGGAGAAGGTTACTTGGTATTTCCACAGGCAATAACAGAAAGTACTCCTGTTATTTTAGATCATACTTATACTAATGGAACATTAAATAGTGGAGTTATTACCAAACCATTAGTTTATAACGGCCCAGCAACTATAAATAATTTTAATTTGCTAGGAAATCCGTATCCTTCAGCTATTGATGTTGATCAATTAATTGGTCAGAATCAAACAATAGACGAAGTTTATTTCTGGGAGCATATTACCAAGCCAGATGAGTCTTTACCTGGCTTTAATAATAGAAACTTTTCTATGGATGATGTTTCAATAAGAAATATGTTAGGAGGAATAGCATCTGCAAACGGAGGTACTGCTCCAGGACAGTTTATGGCTTCAGGTCAAGGATTTGGAATTTTAGCCAATCAATCTTTTGATGGAACACCTTTTACATTTACAAACGGGATGCGTGTTACGGGTAATAATGGCACCATACGTAGTTCAAAAAATCCTATTGAACGTTTATGGTTACGTTTAGATAGTGAAAAATTTACCTTACAGAGTATAGCTTTAATCGGCTTTGCAGATGGAGCCTCAAAAGAGTTTGATAATGGTTTTGATAGCCAACGTTTGGCAACCACAATTGGGTTGTTCTCAACTTTAGATAGCGGTGAACAATTAACTATTCAAGGAAGAGAAACGTTTGATAGTACTATTAAAATTGCCTTAGGCTTTACTACTCAAATCCCAGAAAATGAAACCTATACTATTGGTATAGATAGTTTTGAAGGCACTAACTTAGAGAAAGAAAATATCTTTTTAGTTGATAATGTATTAGGTGTTATTACAGATTTGAAGAAGGGAGTATATTCTTTTACGGCTACAGAAGGTACGCAAGTAGGGCGCTTTACTCTATCCTTTAATGATAATTCAATACTTGGAGTTGAAGATGAGATTTCATTTGATAGTGCTATTAGTATATTCCCTAATCCTGCCTCAGAACAGATTACGCTTGCCTATTTAGGAAATCAGCAATTATCGAAGGCTCAGATTATAGATGTAAATGGTAAAATAATATCAGAGATCGACTTACTCAATTTTAATCAAAGTAGATCTATTGACATTTCAAATTTCACTTCTGGAGTTTATTTTATTCAAATTCAGGGTACTGAAAATGCTGTTGTAAAAAGATTGATTATAGAATAATTTCTACTTATTATAATAAAAATAAAAGGCTGCTAAAAAGCAGCCTTTTATTTTTTATGTTTAGAAAAGGTTATTTATTTTAAGTCAAAACATTGAACCAAGCCATTAAATTATTTCTTTCTTCCTTACCCATTGAGGAATTCTCTTAATTTTATTCTTTGATTACTGTCACTATAAGACTATCAATAAGAAATATTAGCTTCAACTTATCTACTATTTGTGGTTAGCAATCTAATTTTTCCATTTTCCACCACCAAAGTTAAATCCTAATGATAGCGCAAGGTAACTATCATTAATTTGGCCAATTATGTCATTTGATGATATTCTAATATTCGCTCGTGGTATGAGGTTATATTCAAAACCCAATCTAAACTTCCATAATTCAAAACCTGTGCGCAACAGGAAACCTAATTGATTTTGAATACTTCCATTTACTACATCATTATCTTGATTTACAATAGTTTCTTCAAAATCTCCCAATATATAAAATCCTAAGCCTCCTCCTATAAAGGGTTGAAAAACTCCTGTTTTATTTCTTAAATAGAAATATTCATAAGTAAAGTGGGTAGAAAAAATAACCTCAGGTATAATGCCATCTATGATTTCAGTAAAAAGGCCTTCAGACCCTATGCTAAAATTGGAATCACTTAATTCTATTTCCCTTGAAGGAAATATGCCTAATGAAAATCTAACTCCAACCGAGCTTTTATTATTGATATTATATTTAGGTTCAATGGCAAAGTTTACGTTTGCAGAATTTGTAAAATTCGTACCTATAGATAGGAGATCATAGCTTAGTTTAAACTTGTTTTTTTCTTGAGCAGTACTCGTTAGGAATTGACTTAATAGTACTATAACAAAAAGAATAGAATTTTTCACTTTTAATTATTTAGAACTATTCTAAAGATGGAAAATAGCACAAAAGGTTGCGTAGTTGTTTTTGCTAGATTGGATTTATAACTATGTCATAACCTTAAAAGTATATTTGCTTTGGTGATTGCGAAATAAGAAGAGTGTTATTAAATCAATTACTTTTCTGAAGTAAACTCTGCAATTTTTATAATAACTTCTGTGGCTTTAATCATGCTCTCTACAGGAACGTATTCATAGCGTCCATGAAAATTGTGCCCACCGGCAAAAATATTGGGACAGGGTAGTCCCATAAAGGATAATTGAGAACCATCTGTACCGCCTCGAATGGGCTTAATAATAGGAGATATATCAAGTGCTTTCATTGCCTCTGCTGCGGTATCTACAATATGCATAAGAGGTTCAACTTTTTCCCGCATATTGTAGTACTGATCATTAATATTAACAGTAATGGCATCTTTTCCTAATTGCGCATTTAAATCTTTGGCCAAGTCTAACATCATTTGTTTTCGCGCTTCAAAATGTTTCTTATCATGATCTCTAATGATATACTGCAATTGGGTTTCATCTACATCACCTTTCATTTGATATAAATGAAAAAAGCCTTCTCGTCCTTCAGTATGTTCGGGAGTCTCTAGTCTAGGTAGGCTATTGATAAAATCTGTAACGATATACATACTATTTACCATTTTACCTTTTGCATACCCTGGATGGACTATTTTTCCTTTAATAGTAACATCAGCACCTGCGGCATTAAAATTCTCATACTCCAATTCCCCAATCTGACTGCCATCCATAGTATACGCCCAAGCAGCTCCAAATTTGGCTACATCAAATTTGTGAGCACCACGTCCAATTTCTTCATCGGGT
>CAZDFA010000137.1:0-5675 GCA_964504555.1 uncultured Flavobacteriaceae bacterium
TCCAAACAATGGGATGAAATTCAACTATATAAAAAATACCTCCATTTTTTAATCGAGAAGCAATCATCTCTCCCCAAGGTTTTAAATCTGGCAACCACCCAATAGTTCCGTAACTGGAAAATACAATATCAAAGTGTGATTTGACATAAGTTGAAGTCTCTAAGACATTGCAACAAACAAAATCTGCTGAAACTCCTATATCTTCTGCCAAATTTTTGGCAAAAGCGATACCAACATCACTTATATCAACCCCAGTACAAATAGCGCCCATTCTGGCCCAACTTAAAGTGTCTTGACCAAAATGACACTGCAAGTGCAACAAAGACTTTTTGTTTACATCATCCAGCGCATCCAGCTCGTAGCTATTCAAGGAAGATAGGCCGTTTTTGAATCCATCTAGATCATAGAATTCGCTTTGCTTATGTACAGCCACTTTTTTATTCCACGTCTTTCTATTGGTTTCAAAATATGAGGCATTTTCTGAATTCATATTAACTATTTTTGCACTATTCTATGGAAAAGATACTACATTTTGATAGGACTGCGATTGAAGCAATGCCACAGCGCTTTAGAGCTAATTTTATAAATAGTGTTACTGGTTATAAATCTGCCAATCTCATTGGAACTATTAGTGATGACGGTGTTCATAATCTTGCTGTTTTTAGTTCCGTAGTGCATTTAGGAAGCCATCCTCCTCTATTGGGTTTTATCACAAGACCGACTGTAGTACCTAGACACACCTATCTAAATATAAAGGCAAACCACTATTTTACGGTAAATCATATTGCTAGATCATTTATAAAGGCGGCACATCATACGGCTGCGCGTTATGATGAAACTGTCTCAGAATTTGAAAAAAGTGAACTCACCCCAGAATTCAAAGATGATTTTAAAGCACCTTTTGTTGCGGAAAGCAAGATAAAAATAGCGTGTAGGTATAAAAATGAATATGCCATTGTAGAAAATGGCACTGTCTTTATCATAGGAGCCATTGAAGCAATTTATCTACCTCAAGGTATTCATACAGAAGACGGCTGGATAAATCTTGAAAAAGCAAATGGAGTTACTATTAATGGTCTAGATAGCTATGCTAGCCCTAAATTGATAGATAGATTGGCTTACGCCAAACCAGACATTGTTGTTACTTCTATTCTAAAAGAGTAAAACCCCAATCAAGTATCTTTGCCAAATAATAATTTTGTAACCTCACTATTGCTAATATAAAAGTATAACCGATGCAATTAGCTTCCATACCCAAGTTGAAACATATTGATACCGACAACTTCTTCTTGCTTTCAGGGCCTTGTGCCATTGAAGGAGAAACAATGGCTCTTAACATTGCAGAACGCATTTGCACCATTACTGACAAACTAGGAATCCCTTTTATTTTCAAGGGAAGTTTTAGAAAGGCCAATCGTAGCCGAATAGACAGTTTTACAGGTATTGGAGATGAAACAGCTCTTGAAATATTAAAAAAAGTATCCGAAACCTTTAATGTACCTACTGTAACCGACATTCATGAGGTTGCCGATGCGTCTCTAGCAGCGCAATACGTAGATGTATTACAAATACCCGCATTTTTGGTTCGGCAAACGACGCTAGTTGTAGCCGCTGCTAAAACAGGTAAGGTGGTAAACCTTAAAAAAGGACAATTTATGTCTCCAGAAAGTATGGCTCACGCCGTCAAAAAAGTAACCGATAGTGGGAATGAACAAGTGATGATTACAGACAGAGGGACTATGTTTGGCTACCAGGATCTCATTGTTGACTTCCGAGGGATACCCACTATGCGAAAGTTTGCTCCTACAGTTTTAGATGTAACACATTCATTACAACAACCAAATCAATCTAGCGGAGTTACAGGAGGTAGACCCGATATGATTGAAACTATTGCACGTGCAGGGGTAGTAAATAATATTGACGGGCTTTTTATTGAAACACATTTTGATCCGAGTAGTGCCAAAAGTGACGGTGCTAATATGCTTCATCTCGATCATCTTGAGCAACTTCTTTCTAATTTAGTCCATATTAGAAAAACGATAAAAACTTTGACTTAGTTAAACAAAATGGGGGCCTTCCCCCAAAGAGCCCCCATAGCTCGCTATTAAAAACCTAGGCTTGCCCTAATATTTTTTATTTAGCAAGTGTATGATTAATACATCATCAAAGTAAAACATATAAAAATAAAAATTATAGGGGCAAATGCCCCTTTTTAATCATTGGGATAAATGCTTATTTTAC
The DNA here is from genome assembly GCA_964504555.1 of uncultured Flavobacteriaceae bacterium. Taxonomy (GTDB): domain Bacteria; phylum Bacteroidota; class Bacteroidia; order Flavobacteriales; family Flavobacteriaceae; genus Dokdonia. The sequence goes on from CAZDFA010000137.1 coordinate 2,242, forward strand.
AAACATTTAATTTGTTATCTATGTGCTTAAATTAAATAGGAGGTTCTAGAATTTGACATTTCTATAGTACAATATAATATCTATATAAGCTTGTATATCCATGTCTTCTGGATTATAATACCAAAGAGATCTCAATTTTTTTCTTTTTTCACCACCATTAAGTTTATCGGTATGTATGGTTATATGCATTCCCCAGATAAATCCTATATCTATAAAAGTTTTTCTATAGTTCAAAAAACAAAACATCTAACCATTTAGAGTTTAAAAGGCAAATTCCATTTAAAATCTTCTTTAATTTCAGATACAATCTGTCTAAATTACAGCTTATAACTCTATAAGCATACTTCGACAGAGTTTAGATTTAGATATGATATAGCTCTCTGCAGGATTCACAATTTAAAAATAAGAAATATTGTATTTTACAGGTTATTGAATATGATCTTAAAAGAACAGTTGTTTTATGATTAATCTTAGCTCACTCGATCTTACAATTATCATTTTACTCTTTGCAATAATCCTTTCAGTAGGATTATATATGGGTAGAAATGCAGGTAAAAGCACTTCCCAATTCTTTTTATCAGGTCGCAACATGCCTTGGTGGCTATTGGGACTTTCTATGGTGGCGACTACTTTTTCTACAGATACGCCAAATTTGGTAACAGATATTGTACGCACCAATGGTGTAGCTGGTAATTGGGTATGGTGGGCTTTTTTAATTACGGGATTACTCACCGTTTTTGTTTACGCAAAACTATGGCGACAATCTAATGTAAAAACAGACATAGAATTTTATGAGCTCCGGTATGGAGGTGCTCCCGCCCGGTTTTTAAGAGGGTTTCGGGCCATTTTTCTAGGCGTGTTCTTTAATATGTTTGCTATGGCGGGTGTAATGTTAGCCGCCATAAAAATAGGGGAAGTTATGTTGGGCCTAGATGGCTGGCTAACCCTTGTAATTGCAGGTAGTATTACCCTGATTTTTAGCACCATTGGCGGTTTTAAAGGCGTAGTCTATACCGACTTTATTCTATTTTTTGTTGCCATGTCGGGGGCTTTGGGCGCAGCGTATTATATTGTTGGATTACCAGAAGTAGGCGGACTAGAAGCATTAGTCACCCACCCCAACGTAAAAGACAAACTAGCCTTTATCCCCCAAGTTTCTGATACCGAATTACTCATTACCCTATTTATCATCCCTATTGCTGTGCAATGGTGGAGCAGCTGGTATCCCGGTGGTGAGCCAGGAGGAGGCGGTTATGTTGCTCAACGTATGCTTGCAGCTAAAAATGAAAATCACGCAATAGGAGCTACATTCTTTTTTAATTTTATGCACATTGCCTTAAGACCTTGGCCATGGATATTAGTAGCTCTGGCTTCGCTTGTTGTATTTCCCAACTTAGAAAGTATTCAAGAAGCTTTTCCTCACATTTCTGAAGGTAAGCTTGGTCAAGATTTGGCCTATTCTGCTATGCTTACCAAACTCCCTAGTGGTTTATTGGGTGTTGTGTTGGCATCTTTGGCTGCAGCCTTTATGAGTACCATCTCCACACATCTAAATTGGGGCGCATCCTATATAGTCAATGACTTTTACAAAGCGCAGCTCAACAAAGAAGCGACAGAAAAGCAACAAGTAAGTGTAGGTCGATTAACAACCATTATCTTAATGATAATTAGCGCCTTGATGGCATTAGCAATGCAAAATGCGCTGCAACTTTTTAATATTATTATTATGTTCGGAGCTGGAACTGGATTAATATTTATACTTCGCTGGTTCTGGTGGCGTATCAATGCATGGACCGAAATAAGTGCTATGTTTTCCTCAGGAATACTATCAATGTTGCTCACCTTTAGTCCGCTTGGAGAAATATTGTTTGGCGAAAGCGGTCTTATGACTGGTTATTTTCAATTTCCTTTTATTGTTGTGATCACCTCCATAGTATGGCTAGTCGTCACCTACTTAACCCAACCCGAAACTCAAGAAACATTAAGTGCTTTTTATAAAAAGACCACGCCTGGAGGTCCAGGCTGGAAAAAGGTGCTGCATAAAATGCCTCCCGATACGGCAAATAATTTAAATAGTACTTGGACGGTGCCAAAAGGCATATTGGCCATGTTATTGGGTTGTGTCTTCGTATATGGCGCTTTATTTAGTACGGGATATTATTTGTATGGCGCTTTTGCGAAAGCAGTAACAGCAACTAGTATTACAGCAATTGCTGGCATATTACTTGTACAAGTTTGGAAGAAACTTAGGAAAAGTCTTGTTTAATATGAATCGAATTCACCTTACCCTTATTTGCTTTGTTCTCGGTCTTGTGGTTCAAGCCCAAGAAAGCACACAGCTTTACAAAAAAGCTATTGATATTATCAAAAACACCCCAGAGTACAAAGATTTACAAGTAGATAATAAGACCTTTTCTAAAGAGTCTATTAGTTTTATTAATCAGGCGTATGCCTTTCACTTAGAAGAACCCGATCTAAAGTTTATCGACTATGACTTTACTTTCTACATTAGTGATTTTTACCTACCCATTGAAATTACATCTTTTGAAGCACTAAGATCTAAACGGCGAGCCAAAACCATTTTTTATGTCTCAGAAACGATGGATGATCATTTTATTATTGAAATTCTCTCCTTTAAAAAAAAACGAAAGGCCAAGTATCCAAAATTCTACAACGGCGTGAGTTATTCTTTTCTTTTTAAGAAAAATTCTGAGATGGATATAACATACATTAGGAGTATTAGAATAGTGAATAATTAAGAGCAGTGCTTTGATTGCATTCTAATCATCATCTACTTAACACAAGCTATTTAACAAACTTTTATGCCCTACCCTATTTTGAAATTTGAAAATATATTATTTGCTTTGCATTTCAAAGTACTTTATATGGAGTCGAAAAAATATCTAGATGATCTTAATGAGATCAAAGATTTAATGAATAGATCATCCCGTTTTATGTCTCTAAGTGGACTATCTGGAATTCTTGCAGGGGTGTATGCTTTAATTGGTGCTGGCTTAGCTTATTTTATCTCAATTCCCAGAGATGGCGATTTTCTTGTATTAAATTCTTATCGCTTCAAACTACTTCTATTGATTCTTTTTTTAGTAGCCTTATTAAGTATACTCACCGCTTATTTACTCTCGCGTAATAAAGCTAAGAAGAACAAGGAGAAAATATGGACAGATACAACAAAAAGACTATTAATCAGTTTTTTAATTCCTTTATTAACTGGAGGCATTTATATTATTATAAAACTCAGTTCGCAACATTACGGTTTAACCGCGTCTCTAATGCTTATTTTTTATGGTTTGGCATTAGTCAATGCTTCAAAGTTCACTTTAAGCAACATCAAATTTCTGGGCTATAGTCAAATAGTTGTTGGACTATTATGCGCTGCATTACCAGGCTATGGCTTATATTTCTGGGCACTAGGC
>CAZDFA010000138.1:0-5495 GCA_964504555.1 uncultured Flavobacteriaceae bacterium
AATAATTCAAAAAGCCATTGAGGAAGCAGGAGGAAAGATGGAAGAAGTAATACGCACACGTTTATATCTGAAAAATGTAAATAATTGGAAGGAAGCTGCAAGGGCTCATGGAGAGATTTTTTCTGAAATAAAACCGGCGTGCACTTTTGTAGGAGTGCAAGGCTTTATTGATCCGGAGTGGTTGATTGAGATTGAGGCAGAATGTGTAATTAACCCTGATGTGTAATTTTATACTTGTATATGCAAGAATACCTTGACCTCCTTTTCTCCGATTATACCCTACGTAACATAACACTGGGAACAGCGGTATTAGGAGCTATTTGTGGTATGTTAGGTAGTTTTGCCGTATTGCGCAAGCAAAGCTTATTGGGAGACGCAATATCACACGCAGCATTGCCAGGTATTGCCTTGGCGTTTTTGATTACCGGAGCCAAGGATACTAATATATTGTTATTGGGAGCACTGGTTAGCGGACTCATCGGTACTTTCTGGATTCGGGGGATGATAACCAAAACCCATTTAAAAAGTGATACAGCCTTAGGCCTTATTCTCTCATTGTTTTTTGGTTTTGGCATGCTATTACTCACCTATATTCAAAAACAACCAAATGCCAATCAAGCTGGACTGGATAAATACCTTTTTGGTCAGGCTGCAACTCTAGTTGAAAAAGATGTACAGCTAATGCTATTGGTAACGAGTATATGTTTGCTCGTACTATTGCTTTTTTGGAAAGAGTTCAAAATCTTACTTTTTGATGCTGACTATACCAAAACCTTGGGTTTCAATACCCGTTTTATAGATATTTTGATCACCTCTTTTATTGTACTGGCAATTGTACTAGGATTGCAAACAGTAGGAGTAGTCCTGATGAGCGCTATGTTGCTAGCTCCTGCGGCGGCCGCCAGACAATGGACTAATAAGTTGGCCGTGATGATTTTTCTTGCCGCTATTTTTGGTGCTTTTGCTGGGGTATTTGGCACTGCAATTAGCGCTACACAAAATAATCTGTCTACTGGGCCAGTAATTGTGCTGGTTGCTGCTGTCTTTGTAATATTCTCTTTTATTTTTTCACCTGGCAGAGGAATTTTATTCAAACAAATACGCGTTTGGCAAAACAGGCGTGACTTGAAACTAAGAAAAACCCTTCAATTTATGCACGAGATTGCTAGCACACATGATGATATAGATCATCCTCATGCCATCAAAATATTAAACGATTTTCAAGGCTTTGCCAAATCGAGCCTACGCAAACTCGAAGAACGTAAATGGATTACCATCAAAGGTCAGCAATGGGCGATGACGGAAGAAGGCTATTTTGAAGCTTCAACAATGTTTGATCAACAAGTAATAGATGACTAGTCCACAGCTAGAAATACAGCTAATAGCGGCATTGGTGGCGATGGCTTGCGCGATACCGGGAGTGTTTTTAGTACTTCGAAAAATGGCGCTAATTAGCGATGCGATAAGTCACTCTATTTTGCCGGGTATCGTGATTGGATTTTTTATCACTCAGGATTTGAATTCACCATTACTTATTCTTTTGGCGGCGGTAAGTGGTGTGATTACAGTGATTTTGGTAGAAGCCATACAGCGCACAGGATTGGTAAAGGAAGATACCGCTATTGGTCTGGTTTTTCCTGCATTATTTAGTATAGGTGTGATTTTGATTGCCAAAAATGCCAATGATGTTCATTTGGATGTCGATACCGTTCTATTAGGAGAACTTGCTTTTGCCCCTTTTGATAGATTACTTGTTGGCGGACTGGATTTGGGTCCAAAATCGGTATGGATAATAGGGACAATTTTGATCATAACATTAGTACTTTTAATTGCATTTTTTAAAGAACTAAAAGTAAGCACCTTTGATGCTGGCCTTGCGGCGGCAATGGGGATTTCTCCCATAGTGATGCATTATGGGCTAATGAGTGTTTCTTCAATTACTGTAGTTGGGGCTTTTGATGCAGTTGGAGCTGTTTTGGTAGTAGCTTTGATGATAGCTCCTGCAGCGGCTGCGTACCTATTAACTTCAGATTTAAAAAAGATGTTACTGCTATCTGTGCTTTTTGGAGTTGGGTCAGCGATAGCAGGATATTGGTTGGCTCATGTTCTGGATGCCTCTATTTCGGGAAGTATGACCACCGTTTTAGGATTAGTGTTTTTGTCAGTATACCTTTTCGCGCCAAGCAAAGGCTTATTTGCTGTGTTGTATAGGCAAAAACGACAACGTGCAGAGGTGTCCTTGCTTACTTTTTTATTGCATCTTAACAATCATCAGGAAGAAAGTGAGCGGCACATAAACCATTTGAATGAACATATCAATTGGCATCGCGTACGGGCTAAAACGGTGGTAGATCTAGCATTAAAAAATAATATGATCGCTATTGATCAAAATATAGTTACACTCACTCCCAAAGGGAAACTATTTACCGATCAAGCTTTAGATTATATAATAACCAATGAAGATGAAACCATTGAACACTTAAAAGATGATTTCTTTTTGTTTAGGGGATAGCAACTATCTTTGGCACTCTAATTGTTTCTAGCTAACTATGAAAAATTTACTATTACTGCCTTTCTTTCTTATTGGTGGTTTTCTTTTTAGTCAGGATGAATTACTGGTTTCTATAGTAGTACCATTAAGAGAAACAGTCCAAATAGGAGATGGTGAAATCACTTTTATTGATGTTAAGCAAGATTCTCGCTGTCCCGAAGATGTAACCTGTGTTTGGGCGGGTGAGGTACAATTAGCACTTAGACTAAAATTTCCCAAGAAAGCTTCAAAGGAAGAGTTACTAGCTGTTGCTCCTGGAAAAAGTGCATTATTATGGCGAGATGATAAAGCGATCTATAAAATTTTAAGGGTTAGTCCGTATCCTAAAACTAGTGCTAAAATCCCGAAAGAAGACTATGAAATTGTGCTACAGGTATTTCCTAAAGATTGAGGTTACTCAAATTTAAGAAGCGTTTCCTTTTCAAAACCTATCATGACCTTGCCTTGTATATGCTGTATGGTACGGCACTGTACTTTTTTTCCAGTCTCCAATACTCCTGTAATGAGGTAGTCTTTCCCTACGTAGCTTGTATGTATAATATCTAATGAAGCACTATATTCTGTGTTTTTTCCATTGATGATCAATGAATGCGGTCTGATAACATAATATTGAGCAGTATTAGGTTTATAGCCAAACAATTCAAGATCTTCTTTGGATAAGGTAGTTACAGGGCCAAAAAGTTTGGCAACGTAAAGATTGGCAGGGTTTTCATATAATTCTTGTGGAGTTCCCGACTGTTGTATTTTACCATCTTTCAATACAACAATAGTTTTAGACATAGCTAAAGCATCCTCTGTATCATGGGTAAGAAATAGGGTGGTTAACTGATTTTCTTTTATAATTTTAAAAAGATCCTCCCGTATATCATGTCTCAAACTAGTATCCAGATTGCTAAAAGGCTCATCCAGGATGAGTACTTTAGGTTGTGAAGCGAGAACTCTAGCTAGAGCTACGCGTTGTTGCTGACCGCCTGACAATTGATGTGGGTACCTATGCCCCATTTGGTCAAGTTCCACTATAGTTAAAGCACGATGTACTGTTGCTTCCTTTTCTGCTTTGTCAATAACCCCATAAGCAATATTCTGCTTTACCGTCATATGGGGAAAGAGGGCGTAGTCCTGAAATACCATCCCGATCTGTCTTTTTTGAGGACTCACAAAATGGGATGGAGAACAAACAGCATCTCCAGCGATAGTTACCTTACCCGAATCAGGAGTTTCAAAACCTGCTATAATGCGCGCTAGCGTTGTTTTTCCTGAACCACTTTCTCCCAAAATAGAAACGATAGCACCTTGATTGATTGATAATGAAACAGCATCAAGCACTTTTCGTTCTTTAGTATTAAATTGTTTCGTTAACTGTTTTATTTCAATGATAATGTCCAAGATGTGGTGCTTTGGTAATGAAATTTAGTTGTTTTTAAATTTAAGTAGCAAATTATTAAATAAAAGTATAGGAATGAGTCCGGCAATAATTATTGTTAACGCAGGTAGCGCAGATTCCATAACTAATTCATCACTTGCATATTCGTATGCTTTAACGGCTAATGTATTGACATCATAGGGCTTTAAAATAAGCGTTAGGGGAAGTTCTTTTATCGTGTCTATAAACACTAAAATTACGGCACTAAAAATTCCCGTACGCAAGAGAGGAAATTCGATTTTAAAAAAGGTCTTTAGTGTTCCGGAGCCTAGACTATGTGCCGATTCTGATAGTGAATCACTTATTTTTAATTGATTTGCCTGGAGTGGTTTAAAGCTGACGGCTAAAAACCGGATAATGTAGGCATACAGTAATGCGATAATAGTCCCATTTAACAAAAAACTAGGTGTTGCACCCTGAAGCTTGAGTAACCAATTGTCCATAGCCAGGATAGGAATAAGAACACCTATAGCAAGCACAGCTCCGGGTATCGCATAACCAAGGGCTGCAATTCTATTTAATCCTTTAAGCACCGATAGTCTGTTCCATGTTGAAAAGTAAATAATCATTAGTGCTATAAGCACGGTCATAAAGGCTGCAAGTAAAGCGATCCCTACACTTTGCAAGGCGATGGTAAAGTATTGGACAGAAAAGGTTTTCTCCCAGGTTAATGTCAACCATAGGACAAGCTGTATCACCGGAAAAATAAAACCAAATACAATGGGTATCCCGGTAAGCAGCAGAAACAGGAGGTTTTGTGATCGGGATGATTTAAGAGTTGTGAGACGTACATTGCTTTTTGTGGATAGCTGGTAACTGCGTTTGCCACGCAGCCATTTTTCTAAAACCACAAATGCGAGTACGATGCCCAATAAAATAAGAGCCAAGGCAACAGCGGTATCCAATTCTTCAAGTGCAAACCAAGCTCTAAAAACTCCAGTTGTCAGCGTGTTAACGCCATAATATTTTGCAGCCCCATAATCATTTAAAACTTCCATGATCACTAAGAGCACGCCACCAAATAATGCAGGTCTCGCCAGCGGTAATACGACTCTAAAAAATGTTTTAAAGTAACCCGCTCGTAGTGCAGATGAAGCTTCTATAAGGCGTTGTGATTGAAATAGAAAAACAGCGCGAGTAGCTACATACACATAGGGGAAAAGGGAAATAGACAGAATAAAAATGAGGCCTTGAATATTGAATATATCCAACTTTACACCTTCTATTCCCAGACCGGTAAGAAGTTTTGAAAATAGTCCACCATAATCAAATATTCCGGCATAGGCGTAGGCGGTTATATAGGACGGAATGGTTAACGGCATAATCAAAAGCCACTCTACAAGCCTTTTTCCAGTAAATTGATACCTACTTACGATCCAGGCCGTACTTACACCAATCAATACGGTGAGTATAGCAGTAAATAAGACTAGCACAAAAGAATTAGCCGTGTAGGTAACGAGTACCGTATCTACAAGATGTCCCCAGCTTTCCCCTGGGCCTTTAAAAACCGTGAGCAGTAAC
>CAZDFA010000139.1:0-5439 GCA_964504555.1 uncultured Flavobacteriaceae bacterium
TTGACTATCATGATCCAGAAATACATCATTGGCAATATAACTTTGATCTAACGGCAATTGTTTTTCAATAACTGGATGTCTGCCTGCTTTTATGGTTAGGGCATACGATTCATCAATCTGAGGTTTTACATATTGATTTTCTTTGGCCAAATAGGCAAAGCCTGCGAGATTGTCTAATTGTGCAATCCCCATAGCATTCCCTTGCACTTGAGAAATAAACTGCATCATCCAACCTATAAGTTCAGAAAATAGCTGTTGTTCTATGGCCAAAATGCGCTCTTCTGCACCTAAAATTTTTGCTTCGTATTCTTTTAATTCTTCGGTAATATACCGTTCTGCATTAACCAAAGTTTGCTTACGAATCCACTCTTCTGGAACCTTATCTTTATGGGTATTACGTACTTCAATGTAGTACCCAAATACATTATTTGATGCTATTTTTAAAGACGTTATACCCGTACTCTCTGTTTCGCGCTCCAGCATTTTGTCCAAATAATCTTTGCCCGAATGGGCTAAATCTCTAAGGTTATCCAGTTCTGAATGAAAGCCTTGGGCGATAGTACTACCCTTAAGTAAGTTTACAGGCGCATCTTCCTTGAGTGTTTCTTTAATTTTAGATCGAAGCAAATCACAATTATGCAACTGTTCTGCCAATTGTTGCAAGGCCTTATTTTTTGATTGTTCCAACAAGGCTTTCACAGGGATCACTGCTTCAAGGCTATTTTTTAATTGAATCACTTCTCGAGGTGACACTTTACCAGTAGCCACTTTACTCACCAATCGTTCTAGATCTCCAATCTTTTTAATATGACCTCTAAGTTTTTCTAGGATTGTACTTTTATCATAAAGAAAATCTACCGCCTCATGACGTTGGTTTATTGCTTCAAGATCCTTTAATGGCAATGCCAACCATCGCTTTAAGAGACGGGAGCCCATGTGAGAGATAGTCTTGTCTATTACATCCAATAAAGTAACTGCTTTTACAGAAGCAGATTGATATAATTCCAAATTTCGAATGGTAAACCGATCCATCCAGACATAAGCATCTTCGGCGATACGACTTATTCTTGTTATGTGCTGCAACCTCTTATGCTGGGCTTCTCCCAAGTAATGTAAAATAGCGCCGGCTGCTATAATACCATCCTCCAAGTGAGCAACGCCAAAACCTTTTAAAGTGTTAGTTTTGAAATGTTTATTTAGGGATTCTTCAGCATAATTAATTTGATATATCCAATCTTCCAGAAAAAAAGTATGAAAATCACTTCCGAAATTTTCAAAGAAGGTCGTCTTGTGTTTTTTGGAGATTAGCAACTCACTTGGTGCAAAATTTTGTAAAAGCTTATCAATATAAGCTTCACTTCCTTGCGCGGTGAGATACTCTCCTGTTGACACGTCTAAAAAAGCGACACCCCAGTGTTTTTTCCCTTCATACACAGCTCCCAGAAAGTTGTTTTGCTTAGCGTGCAACACTTCGTCATTAAGCGCTACACCAGGCGTAACTAACTCAGTCACTCCGCGTTTTACAATTTTATTAGTTTGCTTTGGATCTTCCAATTGATCACAAATAGCAACACGACATCCAGCTTTAACCAACTTGGGTAAATAGGTGTTTAGCGAATGATGCGGAAAACCTGCCAAGGCCGTCTTTTCTCCTCCATTGTTGCGATTGGTCAAAACAATACCCAAAATTTGAGCACTTTTTACGGCATCTTCACCAAAAGTTTCATAAAAATCGCCTACGCGAAAAAGCAACAAAGCATCAGGATATTTTGCCTTGATGGTATTGTATTGTTGCATTAAAGGGGTAACCTTTTTTGTCAAAACGATTTTTTAAAGTTGAATTTTTAAAATTAAAAATAAGTTAGAAGGCACTAACCCATTATTCCTAGAAGTTATCCCAAAATACGATCAGTTTTCAACAAAAATCAAAATAAGCTCTTTTTAAGCCTCTTTTTTTTCAAATAAAACTTTTCCTTTCGCGATCAAGGAAACGCTCTCAAAATTCAAGTAATTAAGTCAAAATATATAGATAATATTTATGATAGATATAATATCAATAACTTTTTTATATAGTATAAGATAACCCTATCATGGGTTGAGTTTTGAATAGAAATCCCAAACAACAACTCCTACACTTACCGAAATATTCAAGGAGTGTTTGGTGCCAAATTGTGGGATTTCTAAAATGCAATTACTTGCCGAAACAACTTCCTGCTGCACTCCTTTTACCTCATTGCCAAAAATCAGTGCATACCTTTTATTTTTTTCTGGCATGAAATCTTGGAGCTTCGTGGCATCTTCTGCCTGTTCAATTGCACATAATTGAATGTTTTCTTGCCGCAGTTTTTGTGTAAGAGCTAGAGTGTCTCTTACATACTCCCAAGACACAGATTCAGTAGCGCCAAGGGCTGTTTTTTGAATATCGCGATGTGGAGGCGTCGCGGTAATACCGCAGAGGTATATTTTTTCAATTAAAAACGCATCTGCCGTTCTAAAAACTGATCCTATGTTATTTAGGCTCCTAATATTGTTCAAAATAATTATAAGAGGAGTCTTTAAAGCCGCCTTAAATTGGGCTACATTTTTTCGATTAAGTTCGCTGTTTTTTAATTTACGAGACAAGTTACCCTACTAAATTTATATTCCTACAAGGATACATATTATCTGCATTACAAAGCAACAAACTTCAATAAATCAATTATAAACAATCGTTAAGCAAAATTCTCGCATTGTGGATGTATACCCAAAACTGTTTTTCTGAAATTTTTAATTTTTTGCAGATATTTTTTGTCTTTTCTTTCTGAAATGTCTTCAATTCAAAGACCTCTTGCTGAATGTGTGACATACCTTTTAAACAATTCTGAATCGTAAGGTTGCAATTATCCATCACATAAACCATGTTTAATTTTTCACATATTTCAATATTTAATAAGTTTAACAACCAAGATCGCTCATCCAGGGTACCTCTATAATCATCCAACATAACAATACCTTTCGCAAAGGTAGTTGCGAGTATTTGTAGCGCAACAAAATGATCATTGGTCAATAAGAACACCTTTTTAAAAAATTCATCGCAATAATTATCAACCCAATCTTCAGGAGATAAGGTATGGGCATGAAAAATTGAAATATTGTTTAACGTCAAGGGCAGTGTTGTCATGGTCAGTTTATATTAAAATGTTAGCAAATAAACCTACAATTCATTACATAAAAATAGATATATAAGGGGTTTTAGTGAATTATTTAGTACCTTTAAAAGTATGATTTCTTGAAATCATACAAATTGGATAGATTAAACAAAAAGTTGATTTTTTAATAATGCTGCATACTGAATACAAAAATGTATCCATTATTATTACTGATGAATCTAGGCTGATTCTTTGGGTTAACGACCAGTTTACTACAATGACAGGATATTCCTTAGCTGAAGTCACGGGCAAAAAACCATCCTTATTACAAGGAAGAAATACCGAAAAATCTGCCGTTAATAGGATCAGTACTTCTCTTCAGAAAAAACAAGCTTTTCATGACAGGATTACCAATTATCGAAAAAATGGAGAGGAATACACTTGTGCACTAACTATTCATCCTGTATTTGGTATAGATGGTATACTATCCAATTTTGTAGCTTTTGAAGTGGATAACAATTTTGTTGACCCCAATAAGATAGAGCTAATGAAGTTACCTAATTCTAAAAAAAAGAATTACTTATCAGACTCTGAGGAACTCAATCTCTATTTTAAGCTCAATGATTATTTCAGAAATGAAAAACCCTTTCTCAATGCCGATTTAAGTTTGCACGAAGTGGCTAAATCATTAAATACCAATGCCAAATACCTTTCGCAAGTCATTAATCAGAAAACTGGAAAAAACTTTAGGTATTTTGTTAATCAGTTTCGGATCCAGGAATTTCAATTTATAGTGTCCTCAGAAAATATGGCTCAGTTTACGCTTTATAGTATTGGGCAAAGCTGCGGGTTTAAAAATAAATCTACCTTTCATACTGTAATTTCAAACCATACAGGAAAGACGCCTAAACAAATTGCAGATAGCTACGCCGCATAAATAAAGAACCTATTCAGCTTGGGCAAGTATTACCCTTGATTATACCCAAAACGCTTGAGTTGCCGTTCGTTGCTCCTCCAGTTTTTATTGACTTTAACATACAATTCTAGGTGTACTTGTTTGCCAAAAAAAGCTTCCAAATCTTTTCGAGCTTCTACCCCTACTCGTTTTAAGGCACTTCCCTTGTGACCAATAATAATTCCCTTTTGACTATCACGTTCAACCATTATCACTGATCGCATTCTGATAATTGTCTCTTCTTCAAAAAATTCTTCTGTATCAATCTCTACCGAATATGGGATCTCTTTCTTGTAATGCAAAAGTATTTTTTCACGAATGATTTCATTTACAAAAAATCGCTCTGGCTTATCGGTTAATTGATCTTTGGGATAAAAAGGTGGAGATTCAGGCAGGAGACTAACAATTTTTTGAAATACTTCCTGTACGCCAAAATTCTCAAGAGCAGAAATAGCAAAAACTTCGGCATTTGGAACCTGGGATTGCCATAATTGTAAAGCCTCCTTTAATCGCTCTTCATTACCTAAATCAATCTTATTAATGAGAAGTAGCACGGGAACTTTGGCAGCTCGGATCTTAGAAAAAAAGGCTTCATCTTTTAATGCTTTTTCGCCCATTTCTACTATATATAGCAATACATCTGCATCTTCAAAGGCGCTTTTTACAAAGTCCATCATAGCGCCCTGCAATTCATAAGCTGGTTTGATGATCCCTGGCGTATCACTGAGCACCACCTGGAAATCATCTCCATTTACAATACCTAAAATGCGATGTCTTGTAGTCTGCGCTTTAGATGTGATTATAGACAAACGTTCTCCTACAAACGCATTCATTAAGGTACTCTTCCCCACATTGGGATTACCTATGATATTGACAAAACCTGCTTTATGCTTTGGCATATAGTATATTTTCAGCAAAGGTAGGGTTCTCGTTGAAGATCAAATCGAAATCGAAAATTAAGTTCTTATAGGATTTGCAAGAAAAAGTGGAAAATACTTAAATCTCAGAGCTCCTTTAATATTATACTATCAGATTGGAAACAATTTTATGAGGACTTTCTTATCAATGTAATCTTATAGATTAACGCCTTTTCTTTTTCTAAAAAAATAAGTAACACCTAGAATTGCTGCAAGTATAAGCAACCAACTCCACCACGGCCAAGACTTGCTAAAGTCAAGTGGCGAGGTATCTCCCATTAAAACAAGTCCTGCCCAATAATTGGGCTGCAACAATCGACCATCATTTTGATTTAAGTAGGTTAGTTTAGCTTTTCTCAAAGCTTCAGGTTTGGTCATTCCTTCTTTAAGGTTATCATAAAAATAGCTTACGATTTCTGCACTAGATTGCTCATCAATT
>CAZDFA010000140.1:0-5432 GCA_964504555.1 uncultured Flavobacteriaceae bacterium
GCAATTACATTATCAATGTAATAAATAAAAACTCATGTAAGGTAATTCTACAAAAATTTTTAGCATAAGCATAGTATGAATAACGAAGTGTAAATTTGGCTATGCGCTAATTGATGCTTTTTTTAGTTTTGTAACATCATTATTTTTTCATTGTCCAAATAATAAAAAACGATAGTATAATTGTATATGATATACTTTTTAGAATGAAATAATGAATGAATTAGAAGGTGAATTGTATTGTTTTAGGTGATATGTTGATCTTTTAGGAGGTCGTGTAAAAACTACTATAACCTCATTATTAAAAAAACTATTATTATAGATGTCTATTAATGAATTTGTAATCATGTATATATGAGTGTTGAAGAAAATATTTTTCACGAAGGGCAACGAGCAGTACAAAAGATAACGGGGGAAGAGGAGATTGCGAAGCAAAGAACCCCTATGATATCAAATGAACTGCACCCCAGATCAATATCATTTATAGAACATCAGATTCTTGCATTCCTCGGAAGTGAAGATACTGCAGGGGAAATTTGGTTATCCTTGATTATAGGGAAAAGAGGATATATTCAAGTCCCATCCTTGAAAGAGATCACATTGGATTTATCGCGTATTGTGAGTAATCGACAAGATATTTTCTTTGAAAATATCAAATCAAAACCAATCGTAGGTTTACTATTTCATGAAGCTGAAAGAAGAGCAAGGTATAGAGCCTGGGGCGTTGCTCGTACTCATGGGGATGCACTTAGTTTTGATATTAGAATGGGATACCCAAGTTGCCCTAAACATATACAACGCGAACTAATAGAAGTACCCAAAGATTCCAAAGTTAGCTCTTCAAAATATCAGAAGGGAATTATATTAGGGACATCAGAAAAGGAATGGATCCTGAGTGCGCATACATTTTTTATAACTACGCAAACAAAAAAAGGTGATATAGAGTCGTCACATAGAGGAGGAGACCCTGGCTTTGTTGAGATTCAGGAAAATGGTCTTTTACGTGTGCCCGACTATTTAGGGAATAGTATGTTTAGTACTTTGGGTAATATTTATGAAAATCCCAAAGCGGCTCTGCTTTTCGTAGATTATAATAAAGGAGAAACTTTACAGCTTTCGGGTAGGGCAACCTTGCAGTTTGATCAAAATGCTGAAGACGATTTTTATAAGTCTGGAGAAACAGGTAGGTTTTGGACTTTTGAAACTAAAGCATGGATAAGAACAATAAATCATCATAAAGTAAATACTAAGTTTATAGACTTTTCACCATTTAATGTATTAAGCAAGAGATAACATTATATCTGTTGTCAACTCAGCATTTCATTTTTTCCAGATGTATAAGGGTAATATACCGTAAAAGCTGAACTTCCTCGTAACTTAACCACTTCCTATAATTTGGAGATTCCATTTAAGCGTGAAATGAATGGCGTTTTAGAGATTACTAAAAATCTCAGGCTTATTGAACGATTCTTTGAAACGTTTAAAAATTAGTAAGTAATTAATCTAAAAACTTAGCCTGCAATTCAGGAGTCGGGATCATACAGGCATCGCGCTTACCAAACCAGCGATAGCGATTATGAGCAACCCAATCATAGACCCAATTGCGTATAGCTGATGGAACGATTAGAAATAGTGCAAATAGCGGATAGCCACCTTTTAATTGTTTGGCAATATGTAAAGCAGCACTACTTTTTATGTAGGATTTGTTATTCTTAATCAGGATTATAGAATCAACTTTGCCAGTATCTATTCCGTATTGTTTTGTCAATTGTGCTCCTGCTTCTCCTTGCAATGTCGCATAGCTAAATTTATTTTTTGGATCACGTTTTATAACAAAGGTGATGGCATTATTGCAAAGGTTGCAAACGCCATCAAATAGGATAATATATTTGTCTTTAGGTATTTCCATTTTCCATTTCCGCAATCCTGCCTGGCTTCAGACAGAAGCAGAAATCTTTAAGTTGACTACAAATTTAAATCACTTTCCGGCTTCGACCAATTCTAATTGCTCTACGGCAATTTTAGTCGTAAAGACCCCATAATTTACTGTGGCTTTGCCTTTTTCAATGCTATCTATTGTACCTACAGCTTTGCCATCTTCCATACGTACGCGATCTCCTTCTTTAAGCACTGCTTTAGGTTTAGGAGGTTGCTTAACAGCTTGAGCCTTTTGTATTTTTTTCTTCTTGCGTATAACACTTACCTGCTTTTCTGCTTCTTGTTTTACCTGATGCTTTTTGGCCCGTTCTGTCTTGAGCTCTTTTGCTGTTTTCTTTTTACGTTTGGCGTTTTCTACCTGAACTAGTTTCATAAGTTCATTGAGTAGCGCCTTTTTGTTTTTGTTATTGTAAAACTGCAAACTGAGTTTATCCAAGCGCTGTCCTAAGCGTATAAAACGTTGATTGCTATCATACAATTCTTGAAAGTTCTCTAACTTTTCCTGAACCTTGGCATTAATCTCCTTGAGTTGTGCCTCTTGTTCACTCGCTTTTTCCTGTTTTTGTTTTAAGGACGAAGTTGTTCTTGCTAGTTTGCTGCGTTCTTTTTGAAGATTGGCAATACTTTTATCAAAGCGTATTTTACCCCGTTCTACTTTCTTTTTGCTCCGATTGATCAAGGAGTAGGGGATACCATTTTTTTGTGCTACCTCGAAGGTAAAAGAACTTCCTGCCTCTCCCATATAAAGTTTGAATGTGGGCTCAAGTGTTCGGCTATCAAATAGCATATTGGCATTACTTATCCCTGAGGTTTCATTGGCCATCATCTTTAGATTGGCGTAATGCGTAGTTATAATACCAAAACTACCTCGCTCGTGAAATACCTCAAGGAAAGTTTCTGCCAGTGCACCACCCAATTCTGGATCACTTCCTGTACCAAATTCATCTATAAGGAAAAGAGTTTTATCGTTGCTTTTCTTTAAGAAGTAATTCATATTCTTAAGACGGTAGCTGTAGGTGCTTAAATGGTTTTCGATACTCTGATTGTCGCCAATATCCGTCAGCACAGTATCAAAAAGACACATCCTACTATATTCGTGTACTGGAATGAGCATACCGCTTTGTAGCATAAGTTGTAACAGGCCTATTGTTTTTAGGGTAATACTCTTTCCGCCAGCATTCGGGCCTGAAATAACAATAATACGATGCTCTTTGTCTAATCTTAAGTTTTGAGGGTAGGTCTTTGCACCCTTAGCCATATTACTTAAATAAAGCAGGGGATGATAGGCTTCTTTGATATCAAGTTCTCGCTCTTCAACAATTTTTGGAAGGATGGCGTTAAGTTTTTCCGCGTAAGCAGCCTTTGCAGCAATAAGATCAATAGTGCCCAGCAAATCTTGATAGGCTTCAAAAAGTTCTTTATGAGGTCTTAGAGCTTCGGTCAAGGCTTTAAGGATACGTTTTATTTCTTCTTTTTCATCAAACTCAAGATTATCTAATTCGCGCTGCGCTTGCAGAGTAGCTTCGGGTTGTATATAAACAATACTACCCGTTTTGGAGCTGCCCAAGAGTTGACCTTTGACTTTTCGTCGATGCATAGCCGTAACTGCGAGCACACGAATATTTTCTACCACAGATTCCCTAATGTCATCTAAATAGCCGTAGCCTCCATATTGTGATAAGGCGGATGTAAAGCTGCTATTAATTTTGCCCTTCACCTGATTGATAGCCCGTCGTAGTTGTTGTAAAATAGGGGAGGCATCATCACGTATTTCGCCATACCGATCAATTACCTGTTTGATACGGTCACTAATAAATGTATTTAAAGGAACAATGGTTACCGTATTATTTAAGGTAGGAAAATCTTCCTTGAATTTTTCAAAGAAACGTAGCTGAATGTTGACCGTAGCTGCAATGCTATCTAGTTTTCTAAAGCTTCCTTTTTCTAGAATACTTTCTTCAATGCCCAGTAATTGTATTTCTCGATCAATTGGGTCAAAGCCATGATTTGGGATAGTACTTTCGTGAAATTTTGAAGCGACATACTCCTTAGTTTGCGCCAAACCAAAAAGGGTGTATTCTCGTGTTTCATAAGATTTTAAGCCTTTTGCTTTCTGTTCGCCTAGCGGTGTAATACAAAAAGTGCTGAGCTGTGAGAGCACCTTTGGATATTCAAGATCGTCAAGTGTTTTTTGATGAATTTTAATCATAGCCTCTTGTAGATTGAAAGTCAAAATAGGCACTCTAGTTCTTGAAAAAAGGCAATGCCAACTATTTAATTATTGTTTTCAACAACCTATATTTAGACGACCGATATACCTGACAAAAATACAGCTTTCATGGATGTAAAAATAGCGCTAGACTGGAAGGAATTACTGCAAGAAGAGTTTAATAAACCGTATTTTGAACAATTGATATCCTTTGTAAAATCTGAATACCAAACAGGCACTTGTTATCCCAAGGAGAGTCAGATTTTTGCCTCTTTTGATTATTGTCCTTTTGATGAAGTCAAGGTAGTAATTTTAGGACAAGATCCTTACCATGGACCTGGTCAAGCTAATGGGCTTTGTTTTTCCGTAAATGATGGGATTGCCATGCCCCCTTCTTTAGCAAATATTTTTAAAGAAATACAGCAAGATTTGGGAAAGCCTAATCCACCAACAGGTAATCTAAAGCGTTGGGCTCGGCAAGGAGTTTTATTACTTAATGCTACGTTAACGGTACGCGCTCATCAAGCGGGTTCGCATCAAAATAAAGGATGGGAATTGTTTACAGATACGGTTATACAATTGCTTTCACGAAAACGTGAAAAGCTAGTATTTATGTTATGGGGAGGCTATGCCAAACGAAAAGGTGAACATATAGATGCAAACCGACATAAAGTGTTAAGCTCTGGGCACCCTTCTCCTTTAAGTGCCAATAGGGGGTATTGGTTTGGTAATAGACATTTTAGTATGGCAAATGCGTACTTAAGACTTCAAGGACTCCATGAGATTGATTGGTGAGCGTATGGATAAAAAAATGACGCCGAATAATTTGAATTAAGCCTTCAGCGCCATTTGTAAAACATGTTATAGAAATATATGCTATTCTTCTTCTTCAGGATCTGGTTCTACAACTTTATTACAACTAAACTTCAGTAGTAAAAAATTGCTGGCCAGTAATGCACCTAGTATAATAAGAAATGCAGTCATAATTTGTATGGTTAGTTTTTGTTAAGATGCAACGATTTTAAAAGGGTTGCGTATACTTTTTAAAAAAATTATAAAAAAGTGTGAATATAGGTTTCAATTTCTTGTTTGTTAGTAATCATATCAAGGCGTAGCAAGCGCTCCTGGATATAGTTAATCTCATCTGTACTAATTTGTTTTTGAGACCACTGTGTCAATGAAAGCCACTTCTTGATATCTTCTAATTCTTGCCCGTATCGTATAGAAAGTGTTCTATCTATAGAAGGAATATTCTTAAAATCTGTGCTAACGCTATTAATTATTTTGA
>CAZDFA010000141.1:0-5392 GCA_964504555.1 uncultured Flavobacteriaceae bacterium
ATTAAATCCCCTAGGTATTTTAAGAATCATGCCATATTTTAAACCTTCATCAAGAGAAGGATTTAAACTTACCAATTCATCTGCTTTTATATTAAGTTTACGTAATAAGCTAAACATGGTGTCTCCTTGCTTAACCTCATACAATTCAAATTGAGACGTATCTATGGTAGTTTCAACAATAGGTTCTTTATTGGGAACAAATAGTTCTTGACCAATTTGTAATCCTTCTCCTAAACCTGGATTTAACTTTTCCAAATCTGATATAGTAAGACCATAGCTTCGAGCAATGCCATATTTGGTTTCCTTGGCTATCACCTTATATTTTTTCAAGGTATTATCGCTACTAACTGGATCTTCGGTTTTTTCAATTTGTGCAATAACCTTTTGGTAATTAGCTGGTATTTTAAGCTTAGCACCTTTTCGTAATGGCTTGTTATAGAGTTCTGTATTGTGCTTTTTAATGATATCTTCCGGTACGTTGTATTTACGGGAAATGCTATATAAGGTTTCCTTCCGTTTCACCTTATGCGTCTTAAAATCAAGCTCATCTTTAGGCCGTTCTACTCCGCCGTCAACTGCTTTTTGCGCGTTAGGAAGAATTAGTACTAAGCCTTCGTAAATACTATCTTTAGCATCAGGATTGAGCTTAAGAATCTCTTTTTCTGAGACTTTATATTTTTTGGAAATACTATAAACTGTTTCTCCAGACTGTACCTGATGAGATATATATTCTTGTGCATTCGCGAAAGCGAAAACAAAAAACAACCCCAATATGCACCAAATTTGTTTCTTCATAACACCACTGGTTTATTCCCACTCAATAGTAGCAGGTGGCTTTGAGCTGATATCATACACCACTCTATTAACGCCTTTTACCTTATTTATTATTTCATTTGAGATCTTTTGTAAGAACTCATAGGGCAAATTTACCCAATCTGCTGTCATACCATCAGTACTTTCTACAGCCCGCAGAGCCACACACTTTTCATAAGTGCGTTCATCTCCCATAACTCCTACAGAGTTAACAGGCAGCAGCATAGCTCCTGCTTGCCAAATAGTATCATATAAATCCCACTCACGTAAACTGTTGATAAAAATATAATCTACCTCTTGTAAGATACGTACTTTTTCGGAGGTGATATCTCCTAAAATACGAATACCCAATCCAGGCCCAGGAAAAGGATGCCGTCCTAACAATTTGGATGATAACCCCATGCTCGCACCAACGCGACGTACTTCATCCTTAAATAGCATTTTTAAGGGCTCTACCACCTTTAGTTTCATATAATCGGGTAAACCACCAACATTATGATGTGATTTTATAGTGGCACTAGGTCCCCCTGTGACACTAACTGATTCAATCACATCAGGATATATGGTACCTTGTCCCAACCATTTGGCATTTTCTACTTGCCTGCTTTCATCATCAAACACATCTACAAATACTTTACCAATAATTTTTCGCTTTCCTTCTGGATCGCTTTCTCCTTGCAAAGCTTCCAAGAAACGTGCCGAAGCATCCACCCCTTTTACATTGAGACCCATTCCTTCATACTGCTTAAGCACATCTATAAACTCATTTTTTCGTAATAAACCATTATTTACAAAAATGCAATGCAAATTTTCACCAATGGCTTTATGTAATAATGTTGCTGCAACGGTAGAATCTACACCTCCTGACAAGCCTAAGATTACACGATCACCCCCCAATTGGTTTTTAAGCGTTGCTACTGTACTGTCTACAAAAGCATCTGGGGTCCAATCTGGAGAAATCCCAGCAATATCAACAAGAAAGTTTTTAAGCAGCTGTTTTCCATCGGTTGTATGATATACTTCTGGATGAAATTGTATGGCGTAGGTATTTTCATTTGCAATTCGATATCCAGCATTTTTGACATCTTCTGTAGATGCAAGTCGTACAGCACCAACTGGCAATTTTTTGATGGTATCACTATGGCTCATCCATACTTGGCTATTTGCCACAATTCCAGTAAAAAAGGGTTCCTTTTCTTTAACCATAGATAATTTAGCCCGACCGTATTCTCTGGTATTTGATTGTCCTACCTCACCTCCATAATTTTGTGCCAAGTATTGTGCTCCATAACATACGCCGAGTAATGGTTTTTTTCCCTTGATTTGACTAAGATCAGGATGAAGTGCATTATCCCCGCGTACAGAGTGTGGGGAACCGGATAAAATCACAGCTTTGTAGGAGGATAAGTCCTCTGGTAGTTTATTAAAGGGTTTGATTTCTGAATAGATATTCAGTTCACGCACTCGTCTCCCTATAAGCTGGGTGTACTGCGAACCAAAATCGAGAATAAGAACCTTGTTTTGCATAGGCAAAAGTATGAAATTCAACATACAATTATGATGAATTTCGAAGCTGCAATACACTACTTTTTAACAGTCATATTCGTTTAATATTAAACAGGTTTTTTATGTTAGTCCTATACACTACTAAGTAATTGGAGCTATTATGAAAAATGTCTTATTTCTAAGTTTTTATATTCTCGCTTAGGCGAAACCAAACGTATTTATGAGTTCTTTAAAAAGAGTTGCAAACCAAATGAATTGCCTCCATTTAAAGCTATTTCCGAAAATGCTGCTGGTATCAATCCTTATTTCGCTACTCGAGCAGGTGGAATGTAGCAATATGTATTATTTGGAATAGGTGGATTAGATATAACCAGTCTAGAGATTATCCAAGAGAAAGGACAATTGCCTAAAGAATTGATAAAATTGACCATTACTAGGGTTGGGAAGGATGAGCGGACCTTTACCATAAATTGAGGATTTTAGATTGCAGATTGGAGATTGGAGGTTCTAGAAAAGATATAAAAGACTACTTTCAAGCAATGAGATAATTTTAATTATTTTCCTCATAAAAGAATAATCCTTAACTTTAGTAGCAACCAAAACCAACCTTAATGACACTAATAAATAATTATAGTACAAGAGTGTATTTATCCTTTATAATAGTATGCACTACACTTCTACTAGCCTGTTCTGATACCGATACCTCCAAGACTAGCAACTCAGTAAACATAGATTTTGTTTTTCCAGCAGAGCACTACGAACAAGCCTTGGACGGACGGTTAATCCTATTGATTTCGCAAGACAATAAGACCGAACCTCGATTTCAGCTTCGGGATGACTCAAAAACAGCTCAGGGGTTTGGCATGGATGTTTTAGATTGGCAACCTGATGCACCACTGCAGTTTGAGAGTGAGGCTTTTGGTTATCCCAATAGCGACTTTAATGAGTTACCATTGGGTGAATTTTATATTCAAGCAGTATTTCATAAATATGAAACCTTTAACCGGGCAGATGGACACGAGGTCAAATTGCCCATGGACCGTGGCGAAGGACAGCAATGGAATAAAGCCCCTGGCAATCTCTATTCTACACCTCAAAAGATCACTATCAAAGATGGGGAGTTCTCAACTCTTAGTATAAACCTAGATCAAAAGATACCTCCCATTACTGAACCCGAAGATACAGAGTACATTAAGCATGTAAAGATCAAAAGTAAGTTGTTGAGTGATTTTTGGGGAAGAGACATCTATCTGGGTGCTCACGTTTTATTACCCGAAGGATGGAAAAGCCATCCTAACATTAAATATCCATTAGCCATTATGCATGGTCATTTTCCGGCTGACTTTGGAGGATTTCGTACATCACCACCTAATCCCAATTTAGAACAAGAGTATAGCGAACGATTTAAAGTAGAAGGTTATAACCGCATTGTAGAGCAGGAAGCCTATGATTTTTACAAAACATGGACGAGTCCTGATTTCCCTAGAGTCCTGGCTATTAAAATTCAACACCCTACCCCCTATTATGATGATTCCTATGCGGTAAATAGTGAAGCTCAGGGTCCATATGGTGATGCTATAACTTATGAACTCATTCCTCATATCGAAAAACAATTTCGAGGCATTGGCGAAGGTTGGTCGCGCTTTGTTTACGGAGGCAGTACCGGAGGTTGGGAAGCATTAGCAGTTCAGGTTAAATATCCAAAGGAATATGGCATGTGTTTTGCGGCCTGTCCAGATCCTATAGATTTTAGAGCCTATTGCCTCGTTAACATTTACGAAGATGAAAATGCCTATTACAATGAAGGAACCTTTAAAAAAACACTAATTGCGGGACACAGGGATTATTTAGGGAATGTAGATGCCAGTCTAAGGGATATGAATTATCGGGAATTGGTATTAGGATCAAAAGGTCGTTCGGGACAACAATGGGATATTTGGGAAGCTACATTTTCACCTATAGATGATGAAGGATATCCAAAAAGAATCTGGGACCGACTTACCGGTGAAATTGACAAAGATGTAGCTGCATATTGGAAAGAAAACTATGATCTCGCTTATATGTTAAAGCGAGATTGGAAAAAACATGGTGCCAATTGGGAAAATAAAATTCACTTATACTGTGGGGATATGGATAATTACTACCTCAATAATGCTGTCTATCTTGCAGAAGAAATTCTATCAGAAACTACTACTCCTTATTATAATGGTGAGGTGGATTATGGTGATCGCGCAGAACATTGTTGGAATGG
Organism: uncultured Flavobacteriaceae bacterium; assembly: GCA_964504555.1. GTDB lineage: Bacteria > Bacteroidota > Bacteroidia > Flavobacteriales > Flavobacteriaceae > Dokdonia. The sequence goes on from CAZDFA010000141.1 coordinate 4,571, forward strand.
TGACCATGAGAATGGTAATCACATCACTAGATTACGCTATCACCGTATGTTCATCAAAAAATATGTAGAAAAAGTAGCTAAAGTGGCTCCAAAAGGTGCTGACTTAAAAAGTTGGAGATACTGATATTTTTATTTTACTCTTTTAGTCAACACTATCCAATGACACATCCTATTTGAAGTATGCACAAAAATACTAAGATCACCCGTATTGCATTTAAAAAATACTACCTTCCACCAGCTATATTATGTGGCATAGCATTAGTATAATATTACATTTTAAAAAATAATGAAACAAACTTCATTTTACTACTTGATTCTCCTAGTTTTTGCAAACACAATGTTGCTCGCTCAGGATAAAGCTCAACCTTTTTTTAAAGATGGTGAGGCACAAATCGTAGAAGCCTTTAATAATCAAGACGACTGGATTCGTCATGACCTGTGGGTAGAAACCACCTTTGATACCGATGGTGATGGAAAATTAGACCGCATGCACGTAGGTGTTACTCGACCCAAGCAAACCGAGACAGAAGGTCTAAAACTACCTATAATCTATGTCTCCAGCCCATATTTTGCTGGGGTCGCTCAAGGCGGAAGAGAACTCTTCTGGAATGTAAAACATGAATTGGGTGAACGGGTTGAAGGACCTATACATCCTAATGTCAAACAAAGAGGAAGGCGCCCTATCGTTTCCAACTCACATATCAAAAAATGGGTTCCGAGAGGGTATATTGTTGTCCATTCTTCATCACCTGGTACAGGTCTAAGTCAAGGATCACCAACTGTTGGAGGCGACAATGAATCCTTAGGGCCTAAAGCGGTAAT
>CAZDFA010000142.1:0-5298 GCA_964504555.1 uncultured Flavobacteriaceae bacterium
GTATTAAAATTATCTTTTATCTCTCCCTGAGGAGAGGTTGAATCCTGAATTGAAGAAGGATTCGGGAGAGGGGCGAATAAAGAATGTTTTCAAAGTTTCCATTTTAGTACAACTCAAACTAAAAATGTCAATTCCGGGGAAAATTAATTTTAAGTATTTCTTTATTCCAAGATACAACTTTTAACGAATAATAAAATTGTTCATCAACCAATTACACGTACTTTTATCTTGTCTTAGACAAATAGCACAGTGCAAAACTAGCTTATTTAAAGCTTATTATCATGAAAAAAAGACTACTCCTACTTAATTTAGTATTTCCCCTTTTTATTTTGGCACAAAGCCCTGGTGGTGTATCACAAGATCTTAACTACTGGCTTCGGGCAGATGCCGGCACAACTACTTTTTTTGATAATACCAATAAAGTAACACGGGTATTCAATTGGGCAAACCAGGCTCCGGGGAGCTCAAATAGCGTAAGCCAAACCCCAGATTTTACTAGTCCAATCTTTAATGAAAACGCTTTGAATTTTAATCCATCTCTGTCCTTTGATGGGAACAATGATGCCATTGTTGGCAGCAACGGATGGGATTCTAATACTGTTATTCTCATTTTCAACCCAGCTGAAACAGTAACTCCTCAAAGTTCTGTTGGCTTGATACTTACTTTTCAGATAGCTCCAGGAGCTTTTGCAGACTCTGGCATTGCAATTGGTAATAGTCCCGCTCTGGCTTGTCAAAATACATTCTTCATAAACTCTGGAGATAATGACCTTACCTCACCAGAATATTTAGCTTGTATTGAGGATGCCTCATTCTCTTCTGACGACCCGTTTATGGCGGTATGTCGTCAAAATGCTGCAGGAACGCTTTCTGAACATCGTCTTTGGGGAGCAGACAGAGCTGCTACTATTATTAATCCTTCAGAATATGGTATACATACCGACAGACCATTCACGGTTGGGCGCCGTCATAGTTCAAATAGTTTCTTTTTTGAAGGTGATGTTGTAGAAGCAATATCATACAGTTCTAGAATTGCTGGTACTGATATTAACCGTATAGAGTCCTACCTTGCCATAAAATATGGCATTGCCTTAGATCAAAGTAGTGCTCAGGATTATATCAGTTCTTCTGGTGCAACTATTTATGATGCCAATGGAACTTTTAATGATTTTGACCAAAATATTGCTGGTATTGGACGTGATGATGCTTCTGGCTTAGACCAAAGGCAATCACAATCCAGTATGGAAGGAGCTTTGGTCACGATTGGTAATGGCGAAATAGCCGTGAATAATGCCAGCAACCCAAATAACTTTGATGATGACCTGAGTTTTGCTGTTTGGGGTCATAATGGGGAAAGTACTAGCTTAGGTTTGCAGTCAACAATTTGCATGAACAACACACAGGTTGAATGTTTTGGGTTTGCAGATTTAGTTGAATATATGCCAAGAGTATGGCGACTGCAAGAAACAAATGATATTGGAGAACTTTTGGTACAGGTATCCGAACCATTATTCAATGGTGACTCTGATTTTCCTGTAATACTTATTAGTGAAGATGAAATAATAGATGACTCGGATGAAGTATTTTTTTTAGAATTCGATGGACAAGGTAATTTCTCAAGATCTATAAACTTTGAGAATGGTAATCATTTTACTTTTGGTATTGCTCCTCCAATCTTATCTGTTGAAGAATTCAACACCCAAAACCTTACCATATTCCCTAACCCAACATCTGGACAAATCACCTTTGAAGGTGGGGATGAAATAATCACGCAAATTGACCTTTTTGATGTAACGGGTAAACTAGTCAGACAAATAGAAAATACGACTGCAAGAACGAATGCGGATCTTTCTTCTTTACAAAGTGGTTTGTATTTTGCCAATGTTCATATAGGAGATGAGATTATTGCACAAAGAATTATTATTGACAACTAAATAGTTGTGATTTTTTTTGAGGATGGTTAAGTCGTAATCTTAGACTTTGGTATCCATCTTTTTAGTGCTGCAATTACTTTACTCAATAACATGAGAATTTTTCAGATACGTATTAGCATCATTTAACACCAATTTAAGGCGAGTCTTATAAGTCTAGCGTATCTTTATAGATGCTACTTAAAAAATTCCAATTGAAATGAAAAAAATCATCCAATTAACACTACTAGGTCTTACCCTAATCGCTATTACCATTTCTTGCCAAGAAGGACAATCAATCCAGAGCGCAAAACTATCAGTTGAATATGAAAAGTATGAACTTGAAAATGGTCTTGATGTTATTCTGCATCAAGATAAAAGTGACCCCATTGTTTCTTTAGCCGTGCAATACGGTGTTGGTTCTAACCGTGAAAAAACAGGAAGAACCGGCTTTGCGCATCTCTTTGAGCATATGTTGTTTCAAGAATCAGAAAATGTAGGTCAGGATCAGTTCTTTAAAAAAATACAAGATGCTGGAGGCACTCTAAATGGTGGTACCTGGAAAGATGGAACCATTTACTTTGAGGTTGTTCCTAAAAATGCTATGGAGATGATAATGTGGTTAGAAAGTGACCGTATGGGCTACTTTATAAATACAGTAACTGAGTCTGCTTTTAATAACCAACAAGAGGTTGTACAAAATGAAAAGAGACAACGTGTAGACAACAATCCTTATGGACATACTAGTTGGGTAGTAGATAAAAATATTTATCCAGAAAGTCATCCATACAACTGGCAAGTGATAGGTGAATTGGCTGATCTACAAAATGCCACTGTTGATGATGTACGTGAATTTTATGACCGCTTTTATGGACCTAACAATGCTACCCTAGTTTTAGCAGGTGATTTTGAAACCGAAGAAGCAAAGAGTATGATAGAAAAGTACTTTGGTGAAATCAAAAGACGCCAAGAAGTTGCTCCACTTGAACCGCAACGCGTTACACTAAAAGAAACTAAGAAATTATACCACGAGGATAATTTCGCACAGGCGCCACAATTACGCATGGTTTGGCCTACTACAGAGCAATATGTAGACGATGCCTATGCCTTAAATTTCCTGGCAGAATTGTTATCTGATGGTAAAGAAGCTCCGATGTATGAGGTATTAGTAAAAGAAAAAGAACTCACCTCAAGAACAATAGCCTTTAACAGAGCGCAGGAGATTGCTGGTGAATTTCACGTTATTATTACAGCGAATTCAGGAAAAAGTTTAAATGAAATTGAGCAAGCTATTTTTGAATCTTTTTCTCGTTTTGAAGAAAACGGCATTCCCGAAGGTGATGTAGATCGCATTAAAGCCAGTCTTGAAACTGATTTTTATAATGGTATAAGCAGTATACTAGGAAAATCACAACAATTAGCACGTTATAATATTTTTGCCGGCGATCCTGGCTTTATTGAAAAGGATATTGAAAATATTAAAGGTGTAACCGAAGAAGATATTCTACGTGTATACAACACCTACATCAAAGATAAACCTTACATAGCTACCAGTTTTGTGCCTAAAGGTAAAATGGATCTAATTGTTGCTGATTCTCAAAAAGCGCCCGTTGTTGAAGAAGCTATTGTAGAAAATGTAACGGCAGACGTCGTTGAAGAAAAAGTTGAAGTAGCTAAAACTCCTTCAAAAATTGATCGCTCTGTAGAACCTGCTCAAGGTCCAGCACCTTCTTTGAATATCCCAGAAACCTGGAATACCACTCTTGCTAATGGTATTAAGGTATACGGTATTGAGCAGAATGAAATACCTACAGTCAATTTTAATTTGGTCCTAGAAGGCGGTCACTTGCTTGATGATAAAAACAAAAATGGAGTTGCCAATTTGATGACAGATATTATGATGGAAGGTACAGCAAATAAAACCCCAGCTGAACTTGGTAAAGCTATTAAAGCCTTAGGAGCAAGTATTAATATGTTTACCGGACGCGAATCTATTGTCATTCAAGGGAATACGCTTACACGAAATTTTGAAGCAACTTTAGATCTTGTAAAAGAAATACTCCTCGAACCGCGTTGGGATGAAGAAGAATTTGGTCGCATTAAAACAACAACAATTAATGATATTCGCAGATCTGCCGCCAATCCAAATGCAGTAGCAAATCGAGTATATAACAAATTGTTGTATGGCGAAAATCATATTTTTAGCTATCCAACATCTGGTACAGAAGAGTCTGTTGAGGCTATTACTATGGATGATCTCAGAGCTTTCTATGAAAAGAATTTCTCTCCTTCTATTAGCCGCTTTCATATTGTTGGGAAGATTGATCAAGCCACAGTTATGAGCGGATTAAAAGGTCTGGAAAGTGAATGGGCTGCCAAAGAAGTAGAAATTCCTACCTATGAAGTAGCTAATAACAGAGATAAATCATCATTATATTTTGTCGATGTACCTAATGCAAAGCAATCTGTACTTAATGTGGGTTATATTGGTATGCAGCGTACCGACCCAGATTACTATGCCGCAACGGTAATGAATCATAAATTAGGCGGTTCCTTTAATAGTGATATTAATATGACCTTACGTGAAGAAAAAGGCTATACCTATGGAGCACGTAGTGGTTTTAGTGGTACTAAAATCCCTGGAACATTCACCGCTTCCACTAGTGTCCGCACCAATACCACAGGAGAGTCTGTAGAAATCATAAGAGACCTTATCACCGATTATAAAGATGGTGTGCCGCAGGAAGATTTAGACTTTACTAAGAATGCACTTATCAAATCTAACGCTCGCCGTTTTGAAACACAATTTGCATTACTAGGCATGATACAGACTATGAGTAACTACAACCTTTCTCCAAGCTACATTGCTGATCAGGAAGAGGTGGTTCGTAATATGACCTTAGAACAGCATAAAGCATTGGCAAACAAATACCTTGATGAATCCAAAATGGCCTATCTAGTTGTTGGTGATGCCGCTACGCAGTACGCCCAGTTTAGCAATATGGGTTTTGATGAAGTAAAACTATTAGATAAAGAAGGTGAAGAAGTTACCACCGAAAAGGTGAAGCAATAGACACTAAACCGTTTTATTATATTTAAAACTGTCTAGAACACATCTTGTTTTAGACGGTTTTTTATGTTTTTAATGCGGGCGCATAAGAATTTAACTGGTTCAATCCTTTTACTGCAAATGGCACAATCATTACTATAAATAGAATAACTAAAATAGTGATGACCAACGCAGACTTATTTTGATTTGCCTCCTTTTAATTAGCTATTGCCTTAACTGAGCTAACTGTAACTGAGATAATTCCTCTTGATTCATCTTTTTATTTGTATATCCGCAAGTAGTCCTAAAGTGGATTAATTTTCGTATATTCTATTGAAT